>CAZRWL010000004.1:0-60691 GCA_964603935.1 uncultured Gammaproteobacteria bacterium
TTGCGCCACTCTCTCCACTCAGTTAGACCTTAATTCTTAATCATTGATAATTAATCCTTAGTCCATCGCTCCTCTCCACCCTAACCCTGACAGCGTCGTAATTTAGGTTGATTTATCAGTCTAAACTCGCGATTTTAGCCTCAAAAACACGTCATTTAGCGCATTCGTATTTTATTCTCTGGAATCCGTTTGCGATTGCCGCAGCAGAGCATTACGGATTCTTGAGTCCGCCGAATATTCGCACTTCATGCCGTATTCGAATAGAATTGAAAAGGCATGAAGTAAGAGTAAGGCGGACGCTATGAAAGAACGAGGTAAGCGATGTACTGTTGTGAAAATTCCCGCAGAACCTCGTGAAAAGTTATCCACATTTAAGTCCTATAATATTTTAATCCCGTGTATCAAACTATATCAAGCGCTTCCCTTCCCTACGGAGCTTTGAGGCTGAGTGTCGCGAACAGCAGAAGAACAAAAAATGACACCCAAACATATCCCCACACTACATTTTTAAACAATCTTCTATCAAGCCATACTTGGGACAGCCCAATAAACACATAGAAAAACCCCGCCAGAAAAATTCCTATTAACATGGGGACTGCCGGCCAAAACCAAACCGCCAAAGCCAGCTCAGCCGAACAAACAGTTAGCAAAAATATCCACAATAAGTTTGAAATGAGCTTACCATCCAAGGTATGAGTCCAGAACGAATGCAGAATAAGCGGAAATGAAAGAGCAATAATCAAAAATAGTGTCAAAAAAACATTTGCATGCAAAGAAAAAATGACGTTTGAAAGAAAAAGATAAGTGAGAATAGTTATCACAAAAGACACTGTTCTGGCTGATGACAGCAATGCAATCGTCCTAATGGAAGAAACAATAAAGATATTCTCCGAAAGAAGCAGTGAGTACAAGCCTATCGCATATACTAAAGTCATACCTATTCTTATTGCTAATCTAGCAGGAAACAAAAAATAGAACAATGCGCAGGCAAGGCTGTAGAAAAATGGAAGAATAAAAATTTGAGGCGAGAAATTATCTTTAATGTCTTTCTTTACCGCCCAGAAAATAAAAATATCAGTCAAAACAGAAAGCAAAATTGCAGCATACGCTCCTCTTTTTCCAAATAACTGTTCCGAAGAAAAAAGTATCAAGGATAATACTGCGACGCTGATAATAAATTTTTGTCTTTTTGGTATGTCAAAAAGAAGATCTTTCTTTTTCTTAATTTTGCGCCAAATTTGAATAAACTTTTTGAACATCATCCAACTCCCCTATTTTGTTTAAAAAATTAATAACTTTTTGCGATTTTTCCGGGTCTGAAATAACAATTGGACTTAGCGGTTTTTGAATAACTTCAGCCTTTTCTACGGCTATGCCTTTCTCAAGAAGGCGTTCCCGAACAGAAAACAAATCGGCATAAGCAGTCTCAATAACTGCTTTATCTCCGGCATCTTCTATATCCTCCGCCCCGCTGGCAACAGCAATTTCAAAAAGCTCGTCTATTGTTTTTCCTTTTTTGTCCGCAACTATTTTGCCTACTTGGGAAAAAAGATACGCAACGGAACCCGGCTGACCAAAATTTCCGCCTTCTTTATTGAATAGACTTTTTATTTCGCTGGTTGTCCGCAAAGTATTGTCTGTAGCAGCTTCGATAATTACGCTTACGCCCTCCGGAGCAAATCCCTCATAAAGCACTTCTTGCACCTCGCCCGTGTCCTTACCGACAGCTCTTTGAATCGCCCGCTCAATATTATCCTTGGGCATATTTACGGTTTTTGCTTCTTCGATCGCCAATCTCAACCTAAAATTACTATCCGGGTCTGTAATTCCCCCACCTTGCTTAATCGCAATTGTTATGGCATTTGAGATCTTGGTAAAAGTAAGGCCTCTTTTGAGGTCTGCAGCTCCTTTTGCTCTTTTTATTGTAGCCCATTTTGAGTGTCCGGACATAAGCTTAATTATACTTTCTGCCGTTGACTTTTGCAAGAAAACATAGTATCATATTGTGCACATAACTACATCCGCAAATGACCTTATTAAAAGACAAAGCGATTCAAGCAATGCTTTTAGGTGAATGGCAAAACGCGATAAAACTTAACAAGGCTCTTCTACGTGAAAATCCAAGCGACATCGACGCGCTAAACCGTCTGGCGTATGCTTTCACGACTTTGGGCAGGATAAAAGATGCCAAATCTACTTATAAAAAAGTCTTAAAATTAGACGCTCTTAATCAAATCGCCATAAGAAATATCAAGAAAATAACAGGCTTAAATAATCGAATCAACGAAAATACAAGCTCTACCCAGCATCTCAACAATATTTTCCTTGAAGAAACAGGAAAAACAAAAATAATCTCTCTTGTAAATACGGCCCAACCAAAGGTTATTGCTCTTCTAACAATAGGCCAGCCTGTTGCAATTGCCATAAAACGATCGAGAATATTCATTCAAAATCAAAATAATCGATATTTGGGAGTATTGCCTGATGATATAGGCAAAAGACTTATTAAGCTCATAAAAGGCGGTAACAAATATGCAGCTTGCGTCAAGTCAGCAGGAGACACAAATGTTTCTGTTTTTATAAAAGAAGCTAAAAGAGCTGCAAGATACAAAAACCAGCCTTCTTTTCTGCAAATATCGGACAGCGATCTGAGTTTGCCAAAGGGAAAAACAAGAAATCAAAAAGAGTTTGGAGAGGAAGACGACGAAAAAAATTATTTATTGGACGCGGAAGGGTCTTGAAATACGATTCTTCCCTTCGAAAGCTTTTTCTTTGCTTGGCGAATAGCCGACTCATCACTAAGACTCTTAAGCGAAATCACAGAAAGTATTACTGACACAAAACCTATCAAAATGATTACATGCCAAATATTCATAAACAATAAGTGTTAAAACGGCGAAGCACCCGCTTTGTCCTCTCCTATTGTTATAGTAATATCGGAAACTGCATTGCTGCTTTCTTTAACGCTTTTATATTTTAACATTTTAGTTAACTTTTTAACCGTATAAGTTTCTTTATCAGTATAGAAAATTTCGGATGTTTTTATAGGACTATCCGATGTCGCAACAATTATAACATTTCCGCCCATATTCGTAATAAGTCTCGCCAGTCTATTTCCAAAACCAACCACGTCCGTTCCATTGATAATCCGTATTGTTTGACTGTCTCTTTCCATTAACTCATCGCTAACTTGCCTTCCGACAATTTTATCCGCTTCTGCCGCGCTTAAATTTTGCGCAATTTCTCTCACGTTGATTTCGCTATCTTTAACGCTTCGGGCGAAAAACGAGAGCCTTAAAAGGTCTATGATTGTTAGGTTTGTTTGCAGATTATTGTAATTTAAAATCGCTTTTAAGAAAAACGCGGAGTTATTCTGATTCATATCCAAAGAGTTTGAAACTATAAATCCATTGATGGGAACTTTCAGGAATTTTCCGGCATTGGCAAACTCAATGCTCTTATTTAATTTAAAAATTGCGATGGTTTTTTCGCCTGGAGACAACGACATAACCTTAACGCTCCTATTATCCGAAACGCTGATGGTGAATCTTCCAAAATCGTCAAACTGACCGGCTCTTACAACCAATATAATCTTAAAAATCAAAGAGATTCCGGCAATCACTGCAAGAAATATAAGGAAAACAATAGCAATCTTCGTATTACTAGCAACTGCTTCTTTTTGTTTTCTCATAGGCCTAGAAGTCTTTGCGCTTTTTCTCGATTATCTTGGGCATAGAAAAAGTAGGAGCGCCCATCCCTACAGACATAGAAGAGATATTTTTTGAATCTTTTTTCTTCTTTTTCTTTTCCCCCTTATAAAATCCTCCCATCCCACCACCCATAATAAAATTTCACCTCCTCTGCAAAGCAGAACTAATAATTAATATTATCTCAATAATCCAACACAAAAATCAAGAATTAAAGGCATTATCTATAAACTCCCTGCCTATGTTCAACCTTTATTATCTCCAATATGCTTAATTCTTTATTAAATTCATAAATGATTCTATAGTCTCCAACTCTAAATTTATAATAACCAGCAAGATCTCCATGCAATTTTATTCCTAAATTAGGATTTTGCTTTATCTTATCAAAGGCTTCATCTATTTTATTTTGAATTCGCAGGGGAAGTTTCGAGATTTTTCTGTTAGTCTTTTTAGGAAGAATAAGTGTTTTAGCGGGCATTTCTTTTCTTAAGTTGTTTCCTGAACTCTTCCAAAGTTATATACTTTCCTTCAGCAATCTCCTTCTCAGCTTCCCTAATATCATCCATGGAATTCTCAAGTGTATAAATTGTCTCCTCCATTGATTCTAAATATTCGGGAGACACAATCGTAGCTTTAATTTTCCCCTTTTTTGTAATGTCCACACGGGAATAATCCTCGTTAACTTGATCAACGAGTTTTAGAAGATCGCGTCTTGCTTGAGTAACAGGAATTGTTTGAATCATATATTTATATATGTATTCTCAGTGTACATAATTCCGCTCACATTGTCAAGATGATGCTTAAAAAATTTTTTAAATCTTCCGGCAGGGGGCTTTCGAAGCTTAAAAGATCGTTTGTTCGGGGATGGTGAAAGGAGATTTTGGAGGCGTGGAGGAAAATCCGCGGTAATAATTTCCTGTCGTTCCTGCCTGTTTTTCTTCCCGCATACAAAGGGTCTGCGAAAATAGGATGATGAATGTATTGCAAATGCACTCTTATCTGATGCGTCCTCCCCGTCTTCGGATAAAGCTCCACCAAACTCAAACTCTCTTGGAAATTTGAAATTTGAAATTTGAAATTTGAAATTACGCGGTAACGCGTAACGGACTCCCGTCCGTCCGCGATAACTCCGAATCTTTTTCTATTCCACGGCAGTCTTCCCACGGCAACATTTATCTCTCCTATCGCAGACTCTATTTTCCCGTGGGCCAAAGCAATGTAAGTTTTCTGCACTTTTCTTTCCTTAAATTGAGACTGAAGATTTACGAAACTTTCAGGATTTTTGGCAACCAAAAGAATTCCCGAAGTCTCTTTATCCAAACGATGCACAATCCCCGCTCTTTTATAAAAATCCGATTCCCTATCAATTGAAAATTGAAAATTGAAAATTGAAAATTTTTCCTCCACCCAATCCTGCACCGTCATCAAATCTTTTGTTGTGTCTGCCCTATTCACAATCATCCCCGCAGGCTTGTCCAAAACCAACAAATCCCCGTCCTCAAAAATAACCTTCATCTCCATGTTTAAAATAATACCATAAATCAATTTGTCCTTGACTTAACAATCTGGATTTTGTATGCTCTCCTTGATATGGTAACGTCTAAAGAAACACAACCGGATATAACATCAAGAACGGAACGCGGATATTTATTTTCGGAGGGAAGAGGGGGAGGCGCAAAAAGAGTTATTGATAGTGCAAGAAAATTGGCAAATAAACTACGAAGTCCAGTAATCAATACCGGTCATATTTTATGGGCAATCGCTGATAATCCAGATAATCTAGGCAGTGAACGCCTTCAGGAAAAAGGAGTACCGCTACATTCGCTTCGAAAAAATTTACGTGCCCACTTATTCCATAACCACAAATTGGAGGACGATGGCCACAATGAAGGTAAGGAATTTAGCCAATCAGCACAAAATACGCTTAAGTTAGCTCAGGAGGAAGCCATGAGAAGGAACGGTCATCGCCTCATTAACACTTATGATTTATTATTAGGAATTATCCAAGATGGCACAGCGTCTCCGAATATTGGAACAAAAGTATTAGATGAAATCCCAACCCGAAAAGGCAAATTTTCCCTTCACATAGATTATCGATAATTCTCCTATAACTCATAGAGCTGTATGGCAGGACAAGAACAAAGATCACTTGCTGAAAGACTTGGAACATTTAATTTTTCAGAAGAAGCAAGACAAGCTTTGGAATTCGCAATCGGAAAAGGACGCAATTTTGGATATATAGAGACAACCCACATTCTGCTGGGATTACTTAATAATCCGGGTAACAAAGCGTGCAAATTACTTCTTACCAAACGCGATCTAAATTTGCAAACCATAAAAGCCAACGTTGATTTTTTGCTTGAACACGAAAAAAGAGATTTGTCTAAGGATACTCCAATAAATTTTACTCCAAGAGCAAAAAACGCGGTACTCTTTGCGCTAACAGAAGCTGCAAAAGAAGATAATCAAGGAACTATCGACACTCATCATCTTCTATTTGGGCTCTTATCGGACAGAAATGCAATAGCTACGGTATTGCTTGAACCCTATGGAATTACACAAGAAAACCTGACAGAACTAAGGAAAATGACAAAACCTTGACTTAAAACATATAAAATTATAGAATTGTCAAATCATTATGCAACCAAAAGAAGCAGATCGAACTCAACCTACAGCAATTTTTCTACAACCCGGCTTATATTCAGCCCTTGTGGAATCTGCAAGAGCTAACGGCAGAAATGCTATAACTACCATAGATATTCTTTGGCTACTTATAGGTAATCCTGAGGCAAGCGAAATATTGGAAACTGCAGGCATAAACATAAAGAGAGTTCAAGGCTTAATAGAAAAAGATCATTCCCTGCTAAGCTTACAGGCTCCAATTTTTTGGAATAAATTTACAAGAAGCGCTCATCACACATTAGCTGAAATTGCGAAAAATCGTCCGCAGGGTAACAGAGAGCTTTCTCTAGCAGATATCGCATCAGGAATAATTAAGCCAAATTCTGTGCCAAGCGTAGCTAAAAGCACATTATTTTTTGCAGGACTTAAACATGGAACAATAGCTTCTTAATCCTTCCAATCCACCCCTCTTGTCTGGCCAGAAAAGCGATTGATGAAATAAGCATTGCAATAAGAATTACGTTTTCGGGAATGAGCATAGGGGCTGTAAAATTATTTACCAAAGAAATAGTGGAGAAACTGATTAAAAACAACAGTGCTATATTCCCCTCTTTAAGTTTGCCGTTCAAAAGCCGGGGCAAAAGAAATCTTAAAAAGACTATAAACAAAACAAAATAGACCGCGACCAAACTGACTGCTCTTTGGATAGTAAATCCGTTTTCGGAAAACATAAAATATCCCAGAAAGCCAATTGGAAGCGTAACCGAAAATGCAATCGAGAAAAAATCAGCCATTCTTCCCAAAGGCAATGGATCTTTTTTACGGCTTCGTAAAAATAAGAACCCTGCTCCTGCCCCCGCCACTCCTCCCAAAAGAGACAGCCCCGGAAAATACGGAAACAATAAAAAAATAAATAAATTGGATAAGATGTTTTTCTCATGAAATATTCCATAAAAAAGTCTTGCGAAAAAAAGACAAGAAAGACTCCCTAAGAAAATTATGTTAAAAAGTTTTTCCATTGTTACGTCTTTCCGCAGAAAAATAAAATCATCCTGAGCCAATAAATAAACGCAGTATAAAAAAATAAAAAAACAAATTAAAAGAACAAGAATGAAAAATTGCATATTAAACCAAGTTTGACTTGGCTAAAATTTAATCAAAAATAAATAATACATGCTCAAGATCACCATAATAACTCCAACGCTTGCAATTACCGCTCCTACCCCTAACAAATCAGCCAACCCTCCGGCAAGAACAACAGGCAGGAAAGAAACCGCTCCTACCAAAGAATTCAAAAGTCCATACATTCTTCCTCTCATATCCTCGCCGGTCTCAATTTGAATGGTTGTGTTGGACGGAATAAAAACAAACGAATTCGAAAAACCAATAACAAAAGCAAGAACCACAATAATATGTAAAATATTTATATCCAAAATGTTAGGCAGAAAATTATTCAGACTTTGCACAAATCCATAAGAAGCAACACGGCTTGTGAATGGCAGCAGAATAAAAATGATTCCCGTAATCATAAATCCAATCGCGCTTAAACATCTATGATTAAACTTCTTACCTATGCTTCCCAGAAAAAAAGCTCCAAGCCCCAATCCCAGACCTGCCGGAGCAATAAGTATCCACGAAAGACTTTCAAGCGGCGCTTGAAGTATTGTCGTGACATAACCTGGAGCAAGTACCGCAAACATGAAAATTATAGCTTGAGCTATAGTCAGCATAACAAGGGCATGCATAACTTTTCGGGCTTTCCTTATAAAGGAAAATATTTCTCTTGTCTCTTTGGCAATTGAAAAATTGTTAAAGAAAGACAATTTATCTTTGGGCGCTTCTTTTTTTCCATTGACAAGTTTAACTAAGATAACAAAAAGAGCGCTAACAAGAAAAAGTAAGCCGAGAAAAATAATAGTGTTGGTCTCGCCAAACAAAAGAAGCATGGGTCCCGCAAATACATAGCCTATCAATGTGCTTGCGTATATTCCGAATGCAAACACCGCATTTGCCGGCATAAGAAGATGTTTAGGAACTAATTGCGGAATAATTGCGGATTCAGCGGGAATAAAAAATTGCGTAGCAACAGCAATCAAAAAAGTAAGAAAGTATATTAATCCCAGATGCAAATCCGGAATCAGAAACGGCAAAATAAGCAGTCCTCTGATTAAATTTGTATACACCAACACTTTTTTCTTGTTCCACCTGTCTACGTATACACCCGTAATAACGCTAAATATTACTGCGGGAATCATAAACGAAAGAATCATTCCGGATACGGCGGTATTTGAGCGGGTAATATTGTAAATTATGAAAATTAAGACAAAATGCTGCATGTTGAAAGCCAGCTGGGAGAAAAATTCGGAAAGCATCATCAGAAGAAACGGTTTTATTGCCAGAACTTGAAGAATATTGTTCCCCAGAACTCGCTTTTTAACAACATCCATAACTATTCATTCTACCAACTATTCTAAGAGAATTACAAGCTCTAAGCCTTCCGGAGAAACTCGGAGATTTTGGATTTGTCGCGGGAGAGCCAGAGGCTGTTTGCGCGAATTTGCTCTGTAACTTGAGCTATTGTTCTTTCCAGTCCTGGGGATGGATTTTTTTTGAAAAACTTCTCTATCTCCAAAGCTTTTTTACTGTCAACAAAATTAACAGCCGGCTGAATAAACCGCGGATACAGATGTCCTCCGGCGAAAGTCTTTTGAATTAATTTCCAATTTTTCTGCAAGAAATCCCAAGCCAGGTCGCGCCCGGCCGGATTCGCCCAGACAAAACTTACTGCTTTAAATCTATCCTGAGCTCTGGTTTCCTGTGAAAAAGCGAATGTCAAAGTTTTCGTTAATAAATTTACGTCTTTAAACAAACACAAAGCCCTGAAAATTCTATCTTTCTCTTCCTGAAACGGAGTTTTGTCATACAAATTTTTAAGCATTGCATATTCATCATCTTCCCCATTTTCCGCAACCAAATTATAGACAAGTCCCCGCAAATCAGAATCTATTTTTGATTTACTTTCAACAATTGACTTGAATAAATCCTTTGCTTTGGCAATTATTGCCTTATCCCCAAAAGTACCCGCAGCAAAAAGAACAATACTTCTTAGCAGGGTTTGGGCATGCTCTTCCTGAGGTTTTTTATCCCATCCGATTCTTACAGTAATTACGGCAAAAATTTCTCTGCAATATTTTCTGAAATTTACATGAAACTTTTCAGAGGAGATTAAATTATCCAAAGTTCTCAAATCCGCCGCAATCTGCGCCCAGACAATATATTCATTTTCTTTTTTATAAGAAAGCGTCAGTTCCAGTGCCTTATCGGTTGCCATATGTCCTGACTGAGCCAGCGCGTAAGCATCTCTCACGATTCCAAACCTATCTTCTGCTGAAACCTTTTTTTCTTCGATTGAATCTTGCAATAATTGCAAGTTCTCAGCAGAATACTTTATGCGAACCAGACTTGTCTCTCCTCTATTAAGCTTTATTTGTTCCTTCTGCTTTGGCATTAAAATGGTCTTTTTTGAAAAAAGAAAAGAGTCAATAGGAATAAGCCAAACCGTTTTATCGTAAGACTTCTTTGCGGATATCGGACTTGAAAAAAATCTTGTTTGCGTAAGTTTCAGTTTTTTCGAAACGTCGGAAACGATAACTAACGGATATCCCGGCTTGCCTGTCCAATTCTCCATTATTTTTTCAACTTTTTTTCCTGACGCTTTCTCCAAAGCTTTCCACAAATCCACTGTTGCCGCATTGCCGTATTTGTGTTTTTCAAGATATATTTGCAATCCTTTTTGGAAATTTTTCTCTCCAAGATAAACTGCCAGCATTCTGATAACTGAAGCGCCTTTCGAATAACTGACAGCGTCAAAAATTTCACTGATTTCGCCGGGATGGCGCACCGCTACTTCAATCGGATGAGTGTTTTTCAAACCATCCAGCTCCAACGCTCTTGCATGATCCATAAAAACAAATTGCTTCCAAATATGCCAGTCGGGAAAGATTGAATCAACTGCAAGATATTCGATGTAAGAAGCAAATCCCTCATTGAGCCACAAATGCGTCCACCACTGCATGGTTACCAAGTTTCCAAACCACATATGCGCCAATTCATGCGCGATAACTAACGCAACCCACTGCTTATTCGCAGTTGAAGAAAGCTCCTCGTCAACCAAAAGCGCTGTTTCCCTGTAAGTTACCGCTCCCCAATTCTCCATTGCTCCGGCTGCAAAATCCGGAATTGCGATTAAATCTAAAACAGGCAAAGGATACTTAATCCCAAAGTAATCTTCATAAAACTCTAAAACCCGCACTGCCGTTGACAGCGCAAATTTTGCCTGATGTTTTTTACCGAAAGTTGTAAAAACCCTAACTTTAAAAGCAGTTTTTACTTGCCCAGTGGAGCCTGTGCGAAAGCGGGATTCAATAAACTCAAATTTCCCAACAATAAAAGCCGCTAAATACGTTGACATTTTTGGCGTTGGCGCAAATGTAACAACTTTGTATCCCGGAGAATGTTCTGCTACTTCTGTTTCAACCGTATTGGAAATTGCCGTGTGGTCTTGCGGAATTATTAATTTAACATCAAAAACCGCTTTCTTGGCCGGTTCATCGAAGGAAGGAAAAGCCCGCCTGGCATCTGTTGATTCAAATTGCGTAACAGCCATATAATGTTCTTTTCCGCCATGCTGGTACCTACTTCGATAAAATCCCCGCATTTTATCATTCAGAATTCCGGTAAATTTAAGCTGTAATTTTGTTTCCTCCGCTTGAGTCTTCTTTTCAAAAAACATTGTCGCTGTTTCCAATTTTTCATTGTAAGAAATGCTTTGTGATTTTAATTCTGTCGTTCCATCACGCAAAACAGCAGCTGTGATTTTGAGTTCAGCCGCGTGAAGGGTAATTTCGCTTACCGGCTTAGTCAGATTTAGCAAAATTTCTACTTCCCCGCCAAAAGTAAACTCTTTTAAATTCGGAAAAAGAGTTATTGAATATCGTTTGGGGACAATATGATTAGGAAGTCTGACCTGTACTTTTTGCTTTAATTTCATTACGCAAAAGTATATAATAGATCGTATTATTGGGCAAGTGGCGGAATGGTATACGCGGTAGTCTCAAAAACTACTAGTCGCAAGGCTGTGTGGGTTCGACTCCCTCCTTGCCCACTATTTGTTTATGAAAAATTTAACTTTAAATCAGGCGGTAAAAGAAACCATAAAAGTAGCTTTAAAAATGCCCAAAAGTAAAGAATGGTTGATCCACAATAATTTCGCAGCTATGGTTGAAGAAGTGGGAGAATTAGGAAATGCCATTCAAGTGGAAGAAGGCTTCAAGTCTAAGAAGCGCAAAAAAGCGGAAATTGCAGACTCAATCTGCGACATATTATATGAGCTTTTCAGAATAGCAAAATGGTATAAAGTAGACTTAAATGAAGAATATCCATTAGTGTTAAAACAAATCGATAATCGAAGAAAGCGCGGCGAATTTGATCATGATGAATAAGCGGATTTTTATAGTTCACGGCTGGGGCGGAAATCCAAGGGAAAATTGGTTTCCCTGGTTAAGAAAAGAGCTGGAAGCCAAAGGTTTTGAAGTTTTTGTCCCCCAACTACCTGATCCTGAAAATCCAAGAATATACAATTGGGTTCCAAAATTAGCAGAAGCTGTTGGCACAAACCAGGACGAACAAACCTATTTCGTGGGACACAGCATGGGTTGCCAGACAATCGCAAGATATCTTGAAAACTTACCAGAAAATATCCAAGTTGGAGGCGCAGTTTTTGTTGCCGGGTTTTTCAAAAGATTAACCGGACTTGAAGATGAACCCGGAGTTCCGGAAACTGATAAGCATTGGCTTGGTACGCCTCTTGATTTAGCAAAAGTTAAATCTCATTTGCTTAAAAGTGTAGCGATTTTTTCAGACAACGACCCCTATGTTCCCTTAGATAATCAAGGCGATTTTAGAGACAAACTCGGGTCAAAAATTATTATCGAACATCAAATGGGCCACTTCAATGAAAGCGCCGGAATAATCCAACTCCCCATCGCTTTGAAATCTGTTTTGGAAATTTCTAAAAAGTGAGATGCTGAAATAAATTCAGCATGACAATGAAATTACTCTGCTTCTCGTTTTTTGTCAACATTATAGAATTTGATGCGGTCGCCGCGAAAAATCAAATCTATCTCTCCCATCGGACCGTTTCTGTGTTTGGCTATCAAAAGCTTGGTCTGCATGGTCGGAGTAATTTCTGCCTCAGGACGGTATAAAAACATCACCACATCCGCATCCTGTTCGATTGCCCCTGATTCCCTCAAATCCGCAAGCTGTGGTTTTTTCTCTCCTCTATGCTCTACTGCGCGGGATAATTGCGACACTGCCAAAACAGGAACTTTTAATTCCCTTGCTAAATTTTTTAGGGACTGGGAAACAATGGATACCTCCTGCACGCGATTGTCATACCTTCGACCCGGATCAACAAGCTGAAGATAATCAACGATAAAAAGGGAAATATTTTGCTCCAAAATAAGACGCCTTGCTTTCGTGCGCATTTCGGATATTGTAATTCCGGGCGTGTCATCTATAAAAATCGGCGCATCTGCCAATTCCCCCATTGCGTGTGAAAGCTTTGTAAAATCAGAGTCTGTTAATTTTCCTGTTTTTATTCTCCATGCGTCAACATCCGCCTGACCTACCAACAAACGATCCACCAATTCCTCTTTGCTCATTTCCAAAGAAAATATCGCAACAGGGGTTTTGTCTACGACACCTGCATGCTGGGCAATGTTTACGATCATTGCTGTTTTTCCCTGTCCGGGACGGGCAGCCAAAATCAGCAAATTGGACTGCTGCATTCCCGAAAGTGTATTATCCAAATCAACAAAACCTGTTTTTACTCCCCTTAACCCCGCTCCCTTCTTATGAAGTTCGTCAATTCTGTCAAAGCTTTCAGCCAATGCTTCTTTAAGAGGAACAAATGATCTTAATGAACTTTTTTGGGATATTGCAAAAATTGATGATTCTGCTCTGTCCAGAACCGAATCGATTTCCTTGTCGTCCGCAAAACCCATTTCGGCAATTTGAGCTCCAGCCTGAATTAAAGACCTTTTTGTTGCAGCTTCTTTAATAAGAAGAGCATAATGTTCAATATTTGCAGCTGTTGGAACTGCATCAACAAGTTCTGTCAAATAAGAGGACTCTATCTTCTGGGAAGTTTTATTTTTTTTAAGCTGCGCTCTCAAAGTTAATAAATCAATAGGTTTTCCCTGCTCATACAAAGACAGCATTACCCCGAATATAATTCCATTAATAGGATTGTAGAAATCATCAATGGCAAGAAGCTGGGAAACTGTCGCAACAGCATCTTTATCTATGAGAATTGCTCCCAAAACACTGGCTTCCGCTTCTTCATTATGAGGGGGAACCTTCAATGTAGACATAACTTATTAAATGTCATGCTGAACTTGTTTCAGCATCTCATTATGACAAGAATTATCATCCAAGCGTTACCACTTCCATTTTCTCCGGCAGTTTGTCTTTTGTTATTGTTATTTTGGACACTGGAATTGCATTCTCAACACCCAGCGCTTTTGCCGCTTCTGCTTTTTTATCTCCATACAATATTGTAATTTTTGGCTCCAGGCCTGTTATTGACGATTCGCTAAATTCATCATCTGTATTTATTACTGCGACCTGACATTCATCAAATCCATCAACTTTCGATTCTGTTGTTTTGCCCAAAATAACACTTACGGCATCTATTGAAAACCTGTATAGAATTCCTTTGGGAGTTGATGTTCCTGAGATTTTTGCGCCCCCAACCTCATATCCTCCCGGACCGCTTATGATCATTCGCGAGTCAGTTATCCTTGATAAATCAACATTGCCGACTCCATCCAGAAGAGCTATCGCGTCCGCACTCGTTTTTGGCATTTCTCTTGCGGGGTCTACGATAAAAGTTGCGCTTTTGCCTTTAATCTTTATAGTATTTTTGCCAATAATCGAAATATCCACTCCAACATCCTACCACAGAGATATTTTCTTGACAAGTATTGCCTTTTATCGTATTATCACTTATCCAAGAGATTTTCAAAAATGAAAAAAGAAAAACTTATCCTCTCTTTTATCGCTATTGTCTTCGGTCTTTTAGCCGCGGGTGGAATATTCTATATTCTCCAAGCAGCAAAAACAGTTCCCGCAAATAATGCCAATATTGCATCTCTTATTTCTCCAACGCCAACTCCTATTCCTTCTGTTTTTTTAACTATTGACCGGCCTAAAGACGAAGAGGTTGTAACCAGCAAAATATTAACCATTTCGGGAAAAACCGTAAGTAATGCCGTCATTGTTATCATCACCGATTCCTCCGAAGACGTAATTACCCCCGCATCTAATGGCAATTTTTCCGCGACTGTTAAAATCGACAATGACCAAAATATTATACAAATCACAGCTATCGCGCCGAACGGAGAACAGGTTACGGTTAAAAAAACAATCACATATTCACAAGAAGAATTTTAATTTATGTATAAAAAATTTTTATCATTATTGCTAATTGTTAATTGCTACTTGTTAATTGTTGCGCCTTTGGCGCTGGCTGCCACTCCAACTCAGGATGATAGAACGCAGGAAATAAGAGATCAACTGATAACAAATATTGCCTCCCGCGTTGCGCAGTTAAAATTAGTTGAAAAACGCGGAATAATAGGCATAGTTATCAATGTTACCAATACTCAAATTACCGTTACAGACTTACAGAACAATACGCGCTTCATAGATGTTGACGAATTGACTAAATTTTCTTCTCCCAATGCCAGAGGAACTTATGGAATTTCAGACATTAAAAAAGACTCAGCTATCGGAGTTTTGGGATTATACAATAAGGAATCACGAAGAATTTTAGCCAGATTTGTCAATGCTATAACTGTTCCGCTTATCGTTCATGGAGGTGTTGCTGCAATTGATAATGAAAATTTCGCCATAACTATTGCAACGGAAAAGGGTAAAGAGATTATTGCTGACATAGAAGCCTTGACCAGAACTTACTTGTACACACAAGAAGAAGGATATGGCAGATCCGGATTTTCAAAAATTAAAGAAAATTACAGCATTATAGCTGTTGGCGTAAAAGACATAAAAGACAACCAAAGAATGACTGCAACCAGAATTATATTTTTCCCGGAAATTCCCGCCAGACTTCCAAAATGATTACTCATTTAATTAAACTTCGGCAGGAGATAGCCAAAAATAAATTGGATGCAGCGTTAATCTCTTCAGTATCCAATATCATTTATTTAACAAAATATTCAGGATTTTCAAAAGAGGAACGTGAAGCATATTTATTTATTACTCAAAACCAGCAATATATTCTAACTGACGGGAGATATGCTCATGCGATTAAAACATTAATTCCAAATTTTAAATTAATCGAAATCTCCTCAACGAATTCGGCAGAAGATATATTAAAAAAACTTAAAACCAAACACAAAATAAAAAGGCTCGGCGTTGAAGAAAATAATTTAACCCACAAAGAGTACAAAGAACTTTCTGCCTGCTTTAATGACCTGCCTGCCGGCAAGGCGGGTTTAAATCATTTTAGTTTGAATAATTTTCGTGCAATAAAAAACGGGAAAGAAATTTCCGCAGTAGAAAAGGCTTGTAAGCTTGGAGATAAAACTTTTGCTTATATTCTAAAAAAAATTAAACTCGGAGTTTCGGAAAAAGGGGTAGCAAATGAAATAGAATTTTTTATCAAAAAACATGGCGCTGACATTTCTTTCCGTCCAATCGTTGCTTTTGGAAAAAACTCAGCTATTCCCCACCACGTTTCTACCCATAACTCCAAACTCTTAACTCATAACTCAATCATATTGTTGGATTTCGGTGTTAAATTAAATAACTATTGTTCCGACATGACCCGCACAGTCTTCTTCGGCAAACCAAGTCCCGAACAGAAACGCATGTACAAAACCGTTCTCCAGGCGCAAAAGCTTGCCATCGAATCCCTCACCTCGGATGGTGGCAGGCTGAGCTTGCGAAGCCATGACTCCTCCGAGGTGGATCGAATCGCCCGCGATTATATAATTTCTAAAGGCTACTCAACTATCCCCCACTCTCTCGGTCATGGCATCGGCATTGACGTCCACGAATCTCCCCATCTTTCTCCCAACTCCAAAGATATATTAAAAGAAGGCATGGTTTTTTCCATCGAACCCGGAATTTATTCTCCAAATTTTGGTGGAGTCAGAATCGAAGATTTAGTGGTTTTGGAAAAAAACAATGTCCGCCTCCTCACCCACTCCCCAAAAGGCCCTCTTGACATATTGTCATAAATATGACATTATAATTATATATGCAGCTTATACGAACGACTTTGAGATTAAAAGAAAATCTAAAAAAACGTGCAGAAAAAAAAGCGTTTGACGAAAACGTAAGCTTACAAGCTATTTTTAACCAAGCTCTGGAACAATATCTTGAAAAAGACGCTAAGAAACAAGCAAAAAAAATTATATTAAAAGCATATCACTTCGGTAAAAATTTAGATAACTTAACCCGCAATGATTTCTACCCTGACCCAGAAATTTAATATGCTAATCGACACAAATATCTTAGTTTATTCTATCAATCTAGATTCACTAAAATATAAACAAGCCAAAGAATTTATAAACAATAACCTAGGCAGACTGGAAATTGCTCACCAGAATATTCTTGAAGCGATTAGAGTATTAACTCATAAAAAATTTTCCAATCCTAGGAAATTAAAAGAAGCGCTAAGTTCTACTTTGTCAATCGCGCAATCATGTTCCCTGATTTCGCCCAATCAGAATACGCTCTATCTGGCACTTGAGTTAATTAAAAAACATAACTTGAGCGGAAATAGGATTTTTGATGCTTATCTCACTGCAACAGCGCTCTCCAACGGAATTACGTCAATTGCTACAGACAACACCCGAGATTTCAAGAAATTCAATGGAATCAAAACCATTAACCCTTTTGCCTCAACAATCCGCAATTAAATTCCGATATTTTGATACTTGACTTTCGTTGGGTAAAGTGATATAATTTAGTATGATACAGTGAAAATTGACAGCCGCAATAAGAATGTCTCCGATCTTTTAAGAGTGTTCCTTGCTTTAAAAAATGAAAAAGAGTGCTGGAAGTTTTTTAGAGATTTATTAACAGAAGCGGAAATAAAAGAATTCGCAAATAGATGGAAGGTTGCCAGAATGCTTGATCAAAAAAATTACTACGAAGCAATTGAAAAAGAAACCGGTGTAAGCAGCACAACAATTGCCCGGGTAAATAAATGGCGAACGAAAGGCGAAGGCGGATTTAAAACAATGTTAAGAAGATTAAAATAAAACTTATGAAATCTCAACCGCCGTCGAGACTTGAAGAGCATTCGGGATTTTCTTGACAATATGCAAAACAACATGATATAATACTTTATATGACAAACGCAAGATTAAAATTTGCCTATCATTATTACACCACCTTAATGGCGGCGTAATTTTTGTTGCTTAAAAAATAATTACACCGCCGGACAGGCGGTTTTTTTGTGGCTTAAAATATATGAACAATCAAAGAATATTATGGTTTCAAGACGGAGTAAAGTTTTCTACTCAAGCTAGAATGTGGGAGAAAATTGATGCACTAACTCAAAAACTCATTGACCTTGCCAGCAATAGAGATTTTGAGCATGTTGTAGTTGATCCTGTTTCTTGTGCCCAAAAATTATTTAGGCAAACAGACATGCGAGATTATAGCTGTGTTATAGATTTGTCAGGATTCTTTGGGGAAATTATTAAACGAAATTCTCCCCAGATTTCCGTTGTTAGTAACTTCAGGCTGAGTAGAATTAGAATCGTATCCTCTCCCCGTTTGGATGGAAGTGGATTTTTAGTTAGTTTAAATAACCAAGAAGTTAAAAAAATAAAAGACAACATCGATTTGAGCAGGCCTTTACTTTTGGATGATGTTGCTTGGTCCGGAAGAACTATTGTTGAAGCAATAAAAATATTAGGAATAGATCCAACAACTACAACAGTTGGACTATTAGCAACTAACGACGGGAATTTTGGAGAAGGGAAACCTGGGGCTTTAGGCGTATTAAAAGAAAAAGGAATTACTATCCTGCCAGGAGAAACTATTTCGACCCCGCAAGATGATGGCTTTCACCTTGCTGATTTTTTCAATTTTTCACCCGATGAAAATCTCTTCAATAGCATATTGGAAATTTGGATAAAAAGAAAAAAGATGCAAAATCTTTCCGGCGAAACAAGACAAAATACGGAGAATGAAATGAGAACTATTTTAATTAACAACAGAGAAGCCCTTTTCCCAAGAGCTATTTCGTCCGAAGGGATGAGAGCTCTCCAACAAGAAGGGCGTCTTTATCAATACAAGTGGAATAGCGAAAAATCAAATATTTGACACTAATCCACCCAATTGGCTTATGCCGTCTTTTATGCAAAGAGTGGATTTAAATATGGTTGCTAGAAATAAAAAAGAAATTATGGAAACTTTAAGGGAGTTTAGGAATATAATTAGCGAAGACCAAGAGATAGCAGAAGGACGAAATGAAATTACAAGACGCGGAATAGAAAGAGGATAGATATGAGAAAAATACAAATCGGAGTCATGGGGTCATGTGCGGATCTAAAATACTCAAAGAAAATAGAACGACTTGCTGAGCAAGTTGGTTTTTGGGTTGCTAAAAAAAAGGCGACTCTTATTTTTGGCGCAGAAAAAGATGTTGATTCTTTATCAACTTCCGCATGCCGCGGAGCCAAAAAAGTAAAAGGCCTTACTGTTGGAATAACTTACGGAAAAGGACTGGAAGTAAAAGAGAAAAACACTGACATTGTTATCGCAAGTGGCTCAGAAAGAGGAGGAGGAAGAGAGTTTCCTCTGGTATTGAGCTGTGATGCAATTATTTGCATTAGCGGAGGTTCCGGAACTTTAACCGAGATAGCTATTGCCTACCAAGCAAATATACCGATTGTGACTTTGCAAGGAACCGGCGGATGGAGCGAAAAACTAGCCGGACAATTTTTGGATGGACGAAATAGAATTAAAATAGAGTCTGCCAAAACTCCTAAAGAAGCAGTTAGCCTGGCAATAAAACTAGCCTTAAAAAATCATCGTAACCAATCCTTATAGTTAGGGATTGGCTGTGTTTTTCATTTTAAATTAAACCGCAAAAACACCATCGATCTCTGTCTATAAGGATTTTTTTCTTTGACAGAGATCATTATGGTAGAAAGTTTTAATTATAAATCACTCGAGAAAAAAGAGACAACGCAACAAAGTCCTTATGTAGTATCACAGGATATAGGTATTCTGATGAAAAAATGGGCGAAAGAAAGAAATTTTAATCTTCCAAATGAAGAGTTTATTACACAGTTGCGTTCGGAGTTTGCTCAATTTATGAAACGAATTTTTCCGAGCTTTGAATCGGTAAATGAAAATGAATTATCAAATGGATTAAGAAGTCTTGTTGAAAGTACCGAGCTTTTTTCGATATCCTTAGACCGAGTCTATTTTCAGTCAAATCCTAGCATAGACATTTCCAGACTTGTGGATAATGAGGGCAAAGATAAAGGTTTGGGCAGAAGAAGAGATTCATCTTCCCTTCTTGGACAATTTAAAAAATTAAAAAAACTTGACATAAAAGAAGCTGTTTTAGTGGATGATGTCGTTTTCTCAGGAAGTTTGGTAGAAAGAATAATGAATGTTTTATCGGACATTAACATAAAAATACCAGTAATTTGTGCTGGCATTGCAATAAAGGAAGGAATAGATATTATTGCTAAGTCTGGCAAAGAATTACGAGCCGTAAAAATTTATGACAAAGTAATCGATGAAGTTTGCGAAAGAGATTTTTATCCGGGCGTCCCATTTTGCGGAAGATCTCTTAACAGTTGCGACAACGTTGGTATACCCTACATTCTGCCCTTTGGAGACCCTGGAAAATGGGCGTCAATACCGCAAGAGTGGCAAAAACCTTTCTCTCAATTTTGCTTACGACAATCTATCAAATTATTTGAAAAGGTAGAAAACTGCTCAGGAAGATATATTTACTGTTCAGATTTAGATCGAAAAATAATTTCATTACCAAGTAATAATACTAGATTTATTAGTTCCCTAAAACAATTTTTACAAGAAATATGATATTATAAAAGAGGCTATAAAAAAAATCACCCCGCTGTTTAGGCGGGGGAAATTCGTTATTTACAATTTAACACAAGAAAATAATTATGTCAAGTATTAAAGCGCAAACGCTAAAAGGATTCAGAGACTTCCTCCCTAGCGAGGCGAGAAAGAGACAGTTTGTTGTTAACGCTTTGAAAAAGGTGTTTGAATCTTATGGCTTTGAACCGCTTGAAACACCTAGCTTGGAATACGAAGAAATACTTCTTGGAAAATATGGTTCGGAAGGCGATAAATTAATGTACCGCTTCGAAGATAATGGGAAAAGACGCGTTGCATTAAGATACGACCAGACCGTTCCCCTGGCCCGTGTTGTGGCACAATACCAAAATCAACTCCCAATGCTGTTTAAACGGTACCAAATTCAAAATGTCTGGCGCGCGGAAAATACCCAAAAAGGCCGTTTCCGCGAATTTCTCCAATGCGACATCGACACTGTCGGCACATCTTCCCCACTGTCCGATACGGAAATTATTGAAGTTGCTGCAACTTCACTCAAAGCTTTAGGATTTAAAGATTTTAAAATCTTAATCAATGACCGGAAAAATTTTGACAAATTAGATAAAAAAGCAATATCTATCATTGATAAATTGGCGAAAATCGGCGAAGACAAAGTTAAGATATATCTGAAAGAAGAAGAAATTGACGACAAAACTCTTGAAAAAGTAAAAAACATGCCTATTACTGAAGAATTGAAAAATATTGCAGGTTTGCTTGAAAAAATAAAAATTGAATTTTCTCCGACCCTTGCTCGCGGTTTAGATTACTACACAGGATTAATTTTTGAAATTGAGATTGAGGGATATTCTGCGGGATCGGTTTGCGGAGGAGGACGCTATGATAATTTAATCGGTTTATTCGCCAATAAACAAGTCCCCGCAGTTGGCTGCGCTTTTGGTTTCGACCGCCTGATGGAGGCCATGGATCAGCTTAATCTTTTCCCCAAAGACCTGCAAACAACCAAAGTCTTAGTTACTATTTTCTCCCCGGAACTTGTTCAACAATCAATTAACTGCACTACAGTACTACGTAGCGCTAAAGTATCTACAGAGTTATATCTTGATCCAAATGCCAAGCTGGAAAAACAGATGAAATACGCAGATACCAAAGGTATCCCTTACGCTGTTATCATAGGTCCTGATGAGGCAAAAAATAAAACCGTAACCTTAAAAAACCTAAAAACCCGCGAACAAAAGACAATTTCCAACGGAAAAATAATCGAAGAGTTATCTTGAGGTTTTTCTTCTTATCAATATATCTTCTCCCCATTTTAAGGTTTCGTTTAATATCCTTTGTCTCAAAATCACAGGCATTTGGGCATATCCCTTATCAACTTCTTTTCCACGCTCAAAATATTCCCCCTCAAAACCTCTATCGCTAGAACGCATAGCCTGAGGAGCTACTACTTTGTGGTTAACGGAATAACTCATTTCAAAAACGATACCCATCGTAGTTCTGGATATACTTTTAGGCAACAGCTGCAGCGTATTTTCTCCTTCAATGATCATCTCCAACGGAGTTGACCTCCTTATTCCCAAATCAATCAATAAATTTTCTACAACTTCGGGCAACATATCATAGTCCTCTGGTTTCACATCTATGGATAGCTCTCCATGTCTTCTTTTTTCGGCAGGATTAGTTCCCCATTTATACTCAGCTACCTCACCCGTTAAATCGAATAAACGTGAAGCAGTTTGACGGGCTTTGGCTAATTCCCCACTTCCGTTTGTACTAAATATGTCAATCCAGCCAAAATCTATGCTCGAATCTTCAGGTTTTCCTTTCTGGTCAGATACCAAAAGGTCTTCAATCCAATCAGCTGCGCCTTTTAATATTGCTGTATGTATTGGCCTAGAGATAAGTTTCTTGCCAGGATTTCTTGTACGATAAAAATCGCCAACATCTTTTCCTCTTCCTGTGGGAACATCTCTTGTTCCGCTCATAGGTAAACCGGAATATGGACCAGGAAAATAATAGTATTCTGGGCGCGTTGTTGAAGACACACTAAATCCCTCAAATTCGTCTGTACTAATGCTAGCTCCTATTTTATTTTCTGTTATTCCTTGAGGTCTTACTTCAAAAGAGAAATCTCCATCATATTTCCCAGGCTTTCCGTCTTCCGATTTTTTTGTGCGAAAATAAATTTCGACGTCTACCTTATCCGAAGGCTTAATCCCCAGGTCATTAAAGAACATCCTTAAAGGTTTCGGAACTTCATCCAACTCCTTCTTGGAGGGTGCAAAAGACAAGTATGTCCAAATCCAAGGATTATCATCATGCTTCCTTATTCGCTTATCAAATCCCCGAGGAAATCTTTCTTCGTTCGCTAACTTTTCATAAAGATTCTCAAATTTAGCATGGGTATCCCGTTCGTATTGCTCCATTTGACCCAACCAACCGATTAGAGGGGAAACTTGACCTACTTCTTTAGACAAAGAAAACATTCCTGATTCTATTGCTTGAGTCATACATAAAAGACAGTGGTAGATTTATAGCAAAATAAAATATTCTTGTCAAGGAAATTTTCAAAGAATCTCAAAACCCGCGAACAGAAAACTATCTCCCCGGACGAACTTATAGAGGATCATCTATAGGATCATGTAATTCTCCTGTTTCATCGTTTTCCCTCGACTCCCCAACTTCTACATGTCCATGAGTTTCTTCAATGCGTTTTAATTCAATCGTAGGAGAAGGTATTGCTTTGTGAATAATACTTATGTGCGAAGCTAACGCTCTAACCATTGGTACCCATTCGTTTCTCAACTCCTGTTTTTTAGCTAACATAAGAAGCTTAGCCGTACTCTCATCACCACGTACTATTGCTACCCTAGCATCAACTACAAATGAGAGGTATGCCAACTCTTTCCTACTAAGCTTAAGGAGCATTTCTTTTTTACCCACAAATATCGTTTCCCTAAAATTAACGCCGCTTATTACCTGTTGTTCGGAACTTGAACTAGTAATGACTCCTGGTCTTGCTTCCACAACCATAACTTGCAGATTATAATACTAATTAAAGGCAAACGCAAAGAGCAGGATTGTATAGGATTTGCTTGCAATCCTATAGGCTTTATTGTATAATATACTTTCGCCCTCAATTACAGGGCACGGTCACATATGGCAAGAGCAGAAAGAAGGCCGGGAAAACCATCACAAGGTGCTAAAGAAGATCCTTTTTCATTTTCACAGAGTTCGCAACCAGAGGGGGCGCAACCTGTACCAATTCTTCCAAAAAGAAGCAATACTGCTTTTGAAAGATTGCCCTCCTCAAGGAAACAACCAAACATTGAGATACGTCTTGCCTGGATAAGCGGATTTACATCTCGAGTTATCCATGGCGTAAACAATGTATTTACGGAAAATAGATCCGGAATCCCCAAAATCAGCATTGACCCAAACAGAGTAAACGCATCCCTGACCCTTGAGGAAATTGTAAAAAAAGAAAAACAAAGAAATGACAGTAAATCTAGCTATTTATATCATGCGCTTATAGACTCCGGCGTAGCGGAAAAATTAGCTGACGCATTATTCTCAAGCATAGGCGAATCTGACAGTATCCCTATGTACTGGGCAGAACCTACAGAACCTATATTTATACCGGGAAAAGAAATAGAAGCTTACGCAAAGGAAGACTTAGCCAGCGAAGTAACCGCAGGACTATTGCTGGGAATGAAGCTGCTAGAACGAAATATTCAAAGATTACCCGCTCAGGTAGAACTAGAGAGAAAAGATTGGATTGAAATAGCAAGAAACAATATGGACGTATTTTTTCAAAATATAGTAACAGGATACCGCCAAGGCGATCCTAATTTTGCAAATTTAGATCAAATAAAGCTTAATCGCCATAGGAAAAATATAATCGGCATACTTGATCATGAAGATACTCGTTTTGTAGCGCAAGGCGCAGAAGTTCACGTAGTTTTTCCGGGACAGACTCTTGAAAGCAGCGACTTTTCTTTTGGCTCAACTCTAAACCAAGGCGTTATCACAAAAATAGCGGCGCCATTAGAAATCGCTTTTGCAAGAAAACTGGCCAATATGGATAACCGCATGGCCAAACCGGAACATGAAAAAAATGCCGAACAAATATTAAAAGCACTTCTCCCTGGCGGCATGCCTGAATATACAGCGCTCGCCAAGCTTTTCTTGGAATCCAAAATTCCTTCACTTTTTATGGACTGTCGTAAAAACCGCATTCAAGCGATAAGAAGCGCATTAAAGGAACGCAGCAAAGAACACATGGTTGGCATGATTTTCGCATATTTATTACATGAGGACTCGGAAGAAACAACTAATTTAAATGTCAATGTCTACCCTGAATAAAATTTTTATTGCATTCTATCCTCTATTTTGATAAAATTATAATTATGAAAGCGAATATTCATCCTAAATATTTTGACCAAGCGCAGGTTATTTGTGCCTGCGGGAACAGATTTACAACAGGTTCGACCTTGGAGGAAATCCGCGTGGAATTATGCAATAAATGCCATCCATTTTATACAGGCGAGCAAAGATTCGTAGACAGCGCTTCCAGAATTCAGAAATTCCAGGCAAAACAGAATCTTGCCAAACAATATCTGACCAAAAAAGTCAAAAAACAGGAAGATCAAAAGCAAAAAGATACCGCGCCCAAAACTCTACGTGAAATGCTCATGGCAGTTAAATAGATATTCCCCATGTACGATTACAGACGTGTCCAAATAGAAGAACTTACAAAAAAAATTGAAGAAACCAATACCCTTCTCTCTGATCCCGCATTGAAAGAGTTGGCGGAAAAAGAAATCGTTGATCTTGAATCGCGAAAAAAGATATTGGAGGAAGCTCTCAATAAAGAAGGTGAGGAAGGCGCCTCCCTTGATGACCGCAACGTGATTATGGAGGTCAAGGGCGCAGCCGGAGGCGAAGAGGCAAAGTTGTGGAGGGAAGAACTCTTGAGAATGTATCTTCGCTTTGCGCAACTTAAAGGATTTCAAGTTGAGCAAATTGATGATGGGATAATAAAGATTTCCGGGACATCCTCTACTCCGCCGCCTTTCAAAACTTTCAAATTCGAAGCAGGAGTGCATAGGGTGCAAAGAACTCCGTTAACTGAAAAACGGGGAAGAATTCACACCTCAACCGCAACTGTTTACGTTCTTCCGGAATTAGACGATATTGATTTGCATATCAATCCTGAAGATATATCTTTTGAAGCGTTCAGATCCGGAGGACACGGCGGACAAAATGTAAATAAGGTTTCAACCGCGGTAAGATTAAAGCATATTCCTTCAGGAATAATAGTTACATCCCAGAAAGAAAGATTCCAGGCGCAAAACAGAGAAATCGCAATGGATTTACTTCGTTCCAAACTCTGGGAAATGGAAATAGAAAAACAGAATAAAGAGATTGCCTCTCTTAAGTCAACCCAGGTCGGCCGGGGCATGAGGGCGGAAAAAATCAGAACTTACAATTTCCCTCAAGACAGACTTACGGATCATAGAATTGGAAAAAGCTGGCATAATCTACCTGTTCTTCTGGAAGGAGAAATTGATGATATCATTAACTCGTTTTCATAAATACTTCTGGTCTTGGATTTTGAGTTTGGAAATATTATCCAAATCGTTTTCCAGAAGTTTTGACAGCTGCCTTCCGCCCGCCAAATGAGGCAAAACAACATAGTCCGCTTTTGCGCTGTATAATATTTTCGCGTCAACAGAATCCAAAGCAGTTACGATTGCAATCGCCCGGCTTTTGTTAAATTTCAACTCTTCTAACAAAAGCAGATTGTCTTCAACATCGGGAATTGTTGAGATAACAAGACTGGCCTCATGAATTCTGGCAATACTTTTAATTTCATTATCTGAAATATCTCCAAAAAGCCGATGGATATTTTTATTGGCTATTCTCTTTATTATCGCAGGGTCAAAATCTATAACAACGATTTCCTTTTCCTTATCCAGAGACTCCAAAACGGATTCCCCCATTTGATCTGCGCCAATTAAGACAATGTGATCTTTGAGATTTTCCATATTCTTTTCCGACTGAACAATTTCATCTTTTTTCCCATTCTTTCTTTCAAAAATACTTAAATAATTATGCAGCAAAAGATACAGCCTATTGTCGTTTCCAATCACATACGCAGAAACTATGAATGCAATTATGGAAACAGCTGTTATCAGAGACAAAACATTGTTATCAATATGTCCTAATTTTCCTCCTAAGAAAACCAGAATCAAGGAAAATTCCGATATTTGCCCGAGATTTACTCCGCTTAGAAATGACGTCCGTTTCCTAAAACCCGTCAATCCCATCGCAATTATTACTATTAAAGGCTTGCCGGCAAGCGCTATCAAGGAAAAAATTATTACAGCAAATGCTATTGATCCTGAGATATTCAAGGCCATTTTGATCCCAAGAATTACAAAGAAAATAATGATAAAAAAATCTCTGAGTATTTTCGCTTTGGCAATTATCTGATAATTTGCGATTGAATTGGCTAAGGCCAAACCTGCCAAAAATCCGCCTATTTCCACTGAAAAACCAACTATTGGAGAACTCACTAAAGCTGCTAATCCAAAAACCCAGGCAATGCTTACCAAAAATAAAATTTCCGAAGACTTGGATAAAGATGCGACAATCTTGGGAAACACTTTTTGGCTCAAATATCCAATCGCGCCAAAGACAATTACTCCCTTTATTAAAATCTGCGAAAGAGTAATTAACGGATTAGAGGCCGCTTGAGAAGAAAAACTTGATAAAAAGATTAGGACAGCTATGGCTAGAAAATCCTGCAGAATCAGTACGCTAACCGCAATTTTCCCATAAAGACTGTGCAGGTTTTTCTTGTCCGAAAGAAATTTTACAACAATAATTGTGCTGGAAAAAGTTAAGGCAATTCCTATGTACGCTGCGCTAACAGCGTTAAAACCCAAAATAACTGCAGCCAAGTAAGACAAGAGAAAGGTAAATATGGTTTGCGTAAAAAAGATTATGAAAACTATTTTTCCCACAGAGCGGAAATCGCGGACTTTCATTTCGAGCCCTAACATAAAAAGCAAAAATGTTACACCCACATTTCCCAATGCCTGAAGTAAATCTCGGTTTTGAATATTGAGAAATCCCACTGGGCCAACAATGATTCCCGTTAGTATGTACGCCAAAATTATCGGCTGCCTAAACCATTTAAAAATTACTGCGAGAAATGCCGCAAGGCAAAGGATCAAAGTTATTTCCCAAAAAATATTTTCCACTAAAATTATTGTACCAAATTTTAATCTAGGCGGACGATTTCTTCTTCAAGGAGAATATGGTATTTATCTTTTATCGCTTGTTTTGCAACGCTAATAAGCACTTTTACATCTTCCGCAGTGGCACTATCAACATTCAGAATAAAATTAGGATGCTTTTCAGATATCATTGCTCCCCCTGCTCTTTTTCCTTTCAAATCGCATAGCGCTAATAATTTCGTAGTTGGGACAACGGGAAAAGGATCGGTTTTGACAAAAGACGCAAATTCTCTCTGCAAATCCCTGGAGAGTGAATCTAAGGGAATATTCTTGAAAGTGCTGCCAATGTTTGGATAATTCATCGGGTGGCGGTTATTCCGATAATCCATTTTCTGTTGAATTTTCTCCCTTATTTCATTTTTGTCTCCCGGTGCTAATTCCAAAATTACATGGGTAATAAATTCATTCTCTCCCTCACCCGATTTAAATACGCTGTTGCGATAACCGAATTGACACTCTGTATTATTTCTTATTCTTTCTTCCAAGCTGTTAATAGCTAAGCTGCTAACCGCCGCAACAGAGTCCTTTATCTCACCCCCAAAAGCCCCCGCGTTCCCCCGAACAGCGCCGCCCAAAGTTCCGGGAAGCCCTCCGGCCCATTCCAAGCCGGTTAGTGAATTTTCAATGCAATAATCCAAAAGATCTTTTATCAAAACTCCCGAACCGACTGTTAAATTATTCTTTGCTCTCTCTATTCCCCGTATTTTATTATAAATTACCAATCCATCAAATCCCTCATCGCTTATCAAAACATTCGTCCCCCGGCCTAAAATAAATATCTTCTCGTTGTCATTCTGAACACCCTTCGGGTACTTTGCTTGTTTCAGGATCTCCCTTAACTCCCTTATCGACTCTATTTCAATAAAAAACTTAGCAGAACCGCCAATTCTAAAATTACTGTAGTTTTTCAGAGGAACCCGGCTTTTGATTTTAGACATGTTATTATTGGTTAGGGGCGGCAACCAAGGTTGCTTTTACAATCAATGTCTTACTGCTTCTCCATAGAGATACTGAAATAACATCGCCGATTTTCCTCCTTGTTACAATAGCCGCAACCGTATTTTCATCTGCGCCGACTTTCTCGCCATCTATGTTTGTGATGATGTCTCCGCTTACTATTCCTGCTTTTTCTGCAGGAGAATCTGTCATTACGGTCTGCACATAAGCGCCTTGAGGAATATCGTTAAGAGCAGCGATGTCCCGCTTGAGCATTTTATACGCGATACCTAAATAAGGCCTGTTGAATTGACCGCTTTTATTGAAGTTGCTGAGGCTATCCTTGATAATATTTATCGGAAGCGCAAATCCAATATTCTCCGCCCCCGAAGCAATCGCAGTATTAACTCCTATTACCTGACCCGAGGAATTGACCAGCGGTCCCCCTGAATTACCGGGATTTATAGCAGCATCTGTTTGTATAACATCATCAATTTTCTCCGCAAATCCTTCGAATGCAGATCCCGCTGTTATTCCGCGCCCTATTCCGCTTACTATTCCTTTCGTAACACTGCCTCTAAATTCTCCTAAAGGAGTGCCGACAGCAACCACTAACTGCCCTACTTTTACCGTTGACGAATCTCCCATCTCAACGGGCTTCAATCCCGAAGCATCGATTTTCACAATAGCGATATCGTTTACCGGATCTCTATAGACACTTTTCACGTCGTACTTCTTCCCGTCATGAGTTATTACTTTATATTTTCCGGGCGCATCGACCACATGTTTGTTTGTTACTATTAATCCGTCTCCCGAAACAACAAATCCCGACCCAATATCTTGTTCCTGCTTTGCAGCCTGCGGACCGGAGAAAATATCAAAAGGATCAAAATTAATAATTCGCTGTTCTATACCAACTGTTACAACAGATGGGGAAATTTTTTCAACCACGCTTACAACTACCGATTCTTCCGAAACTATTTTAACTTTCTCTGAAGATTTTGCAGATTCTTTCCCGCCAATTCCGATTAAGCTTGGCAAATAGGAAGATGCCGTGTTCCAGACACCCAAAATAATTAAAAGAATTACAACGATCAAAATTAACTTCCTCATACATTGTTATTTTACCAATTCCAAGACCGCTTTTTCAAGTTGGGAGTCGTGAGCAGGATCTTTTTCATCCAATTTAACCTCTATGTCCGGCTTTAATCCGCTGCCATGAACCCACGCGCCGTTTGGAGTCAGCCATTTTGCAACAGTCACATGCAGGCCCGCTCCGTTTCCCAAATCATCTGCCTGCTGAATAGTGCCTTTACCAAAAGACGTCTCCCCAATCAGAATTGCCCTGTTTTTGCCATTTACCTTATTATCCCTTAATGCGCCGGATACTATTTCACTTGCCGAAGCGCTCCCCCTGTTTATCAAAACGACAAGAGGGATTTCGTACAGAAGTCCTCTGCGCGTAACCGAAAGAGTTGCTTGCTCCCCTTGGGCATTCTCCTGCAGAACAACAGGGGTTCCTTGTTTTAGAAACTCCGATGAAATGTAAACTGCGTCAGTCAGATATCCGCCGGGATTATTGCGAAGATCAACTATTAATCCCTTGATGGTTTTGTCCGCTTGCATCTTAAGATTAATGTCGTTAATAATAGAAGTCCAATCTTTATTTGTCGAGTCCCCAAACTGAGAAAGCCTGACATACGCAATTTTATCATCCTCTTCCCCTTTGGTACTTTTGATACCTTTGATATTTTCAATTTCCTTTATTTTCTTGACCCATCCCGTAACACTTTTCACTGTTATCGTATCTCTTATTATTTTTACATCAAGAGGTTTTTCGGAATTTTTATGCAGGATCGACAAGGTAACGCTTGTGCCCTTTGGTCCTCTGATTTTTTCTACAGCTGCAGGCAATGTCCAATCCAAAGTTGATTCACCGTTTACTTTTAGTATGAAATCTCCTGCTTTTATCCCTGCTTTTTCTGCCGGACTTCCGGCCAGAGGAGCTATGACAATAATTTGCTTATCCTTTGTTCCCAATTCTGCCCCAATTCCGGAGAATTGTCCGGCAAGTCCGTCTTTAAAATTTGTATTCCGTACCGGAGGAAGATATACCGTGTAAGGATCTCCAAGGCTTGAAGTCAACCCTTCAATCGCGCCATTCAACATTTTCATCGGATCCAGTTTGGTTTTATCGTAATAATCTGATTCGAGCTTACTCCAAACATTCCAAAAAAGAGAAAAATCAATACTGTTTTTTGTTGCCGGAGCCTCCTTGTTTATAACTGCTAGAGATGGTTGGTAATTCTTCCAGGAGACTTTAACATTGCTAATGCCAAGATAATAACCTATAAGAGCTGAGATTATTAGCAATACAAGAAATTGTAGTGATTTTATTTTCTTCATAAGGACAGCTTACGCTGAAAAGAAGGTCAGGGCATTAGAGCTAAGTGTCTTGAATATTTTATGTTAAAACCAACTCTTTTTTGGTGTTTCAGGCACAATCCGTTCCGTGAAGCGGGAATAATCTTTCCTCTTTCTGTTAAAAATTTAGAAAGCGTTCCCATCTCCCAAAAAGAAGGCTCTTTTTTACCCTCACAGAAAAAACAAACCTTCGGGGCTGTAAACTTTCTTCTTGGCTTCCTGGCAATTTTCTTATTCATAATTGAATCCTTAATCTTCACCATTAACCATGAACTATTAACTATCAACTAGAAAGGTATATCGTCCGGCGTTACCTCTTCGCTTAATGCTTCCTTAACTGTTTCGTCTTTCTTTTTTTCTTTTGCTGAAACTTTTTCGGCTTCTTTCTTTGGCTCCTCTGCCGCTTTTGCATCCTGTGTTTTCTTTGAAACATCTTCAGCCGGTACCACATCTTCTGGTGCTGTTGGCGCAGTTCCCGCCCCCGCTGTTCCCCTATTGCTATCCAGCAAAATCATGTCTGAAATTACAATTTCCGTTCTATTTCGCTGGGCGCCATCTTGCCCTGTCCAAGTTCTGGTTGCCAGCCTTCCCTCAACAAAAACTTTTCTGCCTTTTACCAAAAACTGGCTGCATAATTCGGCTAATTTATTCCACGCGACTATATTATGAAACTCCGCTTCGTCATGCTTCTCGCCGCTATCTGTTTTCCAGCTTCTGTTGGTTGCCAGACCGAAAGAACATACAGCTGTGCCGTTGGGCGTATACCGCAATTCAGGATCCCTTGTTAAATTTCCAATCAATTGTACCCGATTCAAAGATCTCGCCATAATACTTTTTGAGTGTCATCCCGAACTCGTTTCGGGATCTCGGCTCAAACGAGATGCTGAAACAAGTTCAGCATGACAATAAGCCTATCTTCTCAATAACAAGTGTCTTAAAATATTGTCATTCTCCAATAGTTTCTTCTCAAAATCCGCCGGAATATTTTCCCCTTCCAAAATAAAATCAAAATAAAATCCGTTATTTTCCTTTTTAATTTTGTAAGCTAATGGTCTAAGTCCGGCTTCGTTTTCCTTAACAATTTTTAAATCTTTCAACAGCGTTTTTACTCCTGTAATCAATTTCTTCCTCAAAACATCTGTTAAGGATGGCTTTATAACCAGTATTAATTCGTACGATCTCATTAAGCCTAATCCTATCATATTGAAAATTACAAAACAAGCCCTTATTCTGCCGATACGGAATCGTTATAGATATAAATCTAAGGCTTACTGCCCTTTTTCTCCAACAAGCATTCTGCCTCTTGTTTTCAGAAAAAGGAATGACTTGCATTCTTCGGTACCAATATTGAAAATGTCCTCTTTTTCGTAAAGAGAATGCAGAGCTGTTTTCAACACGCTATTAAAATCTTTAACGAAAGCAGACCGCATTTGAGCCGAATCTTTAATTCCCTTATTGAACTGGCTTTGGCTGATTGCTCTCCCGTCTATGTGAATTGAGATAATATTGCTCTGTGGACTTTTGTTTATCACAAATTCCTGATGCGCATCCATTCCCCCTCTATTCTTATTGTTATTTTTAACGCTGTCCGTCATGGGAGTGAGTATAAGCTGACCTTTAAAATTCATCCATTTCAAAAATGCTTCTATTGCCCGGCTGTTGAACTGCAAAGATTCCTCAAAATTTGCTCCCTCTCCTTTATAGTTATTAACAAATTCTCCCCCATTGGCTTGAGGCAATCTTTCTCTTACCTCTTTTCGTCCGAAAGGAAATTTCAATGTTTCCATATGCAAAATAGATTAAACGCATTATACATCAACTTTAATGGCGTGGCGCAACATGGTTCGCAGTATTTGCTTAAATTAACTCTTTGGCGTATATTTGGTGTATATAATAAAGCTAATCTTATGGCTATCGCTATAGAAAAAGAGGTAAGACCCGACAGCCGACCTCCTACATCGCTTAATCTCTTGCACTTCCGTACGCCTGCTCTTGACGGCACCCGGATAAATAACTTCAGAGAAAATTTAGATACCGCAGCTGCGTTTGAAACTCAATGTCAGAGAACAGGATCATTTTTAATAAAACTTTCTTCAGAAGCAAAAAAAAGACACGACAGGATAACAAATTCCGAACAGGAGCTTTTGAAGGTCATTCCGGCCTTAGTCAGCTCTCAACAGTTTGCAGACGTATACTTAAGAATGCGTGAAGCTTTTCAGCAAATGGATTTCCAAGATTTTATCGCCGCCTTCAAAAAATCTCTAGAACTAACGCTTAGCGTCTCTGAACTTTTTGGATGGAAAGGCGCAGACAAAGATTCCAAAAAATTGTTTTTGGGAAGAACTCCAAGCAGTAGAATAAATAATCAGGCAAGCGTTCTTGTTCGGAAATATCTGGAAAATACGCCGGATGGATTCACGCAAGGACCATCGGAATGGAAAAATTTCCTAGGACATCCCGACAACTTTATAAGCGGGATACCATCATCCAAAGTAAAATCTGTAACTCAAAAAGGCAGCATAAGAGCAGTTACGCGGTTTATTATGTCAACGGGTATTCCTGATTGGTTTTCATACGATATGAAAGACGAACCGGATAAAGCTAAGATTCAGGAAGAAATGGAAGATGATAGACAGGCACAGGAAAATATTGAAAAACAACTTGAAGCATCAAATCAACAAAAACTTCTGAATATAAACGCTACAGTTAAAAGGGCTAATGAAACCATACAGTGGGCAAATAGCAAAAACAAAGAATTATTTGATAATTTGAATATGGCTAAACTGCTTCTTTTCCTTCATTTTATAGACAGTTCTCAAAATCAAATCAGAGAAAGCCTAAATACAATTAGAAAAGCCTTTACCGATCAGCAAGAATATTTACCTGAAAATACAGACAGGCAGGTTGAAAATACAGTTAAAAAATATTCCGAATCAGAAGCTATTTTACGGGATCCGGAAAATTACGCTCTTTTTTTAGAAGAAAAGTTCATGGACGCAGGAATAAACCCCTCCTTAGCTCTTATTGATGACGCATTTATAAACTTCATCCGTATGATAACCGTATCTGATAAAAATCACATCAAAAAATCTTTGTCTAAAAAATCTGCCAACGCAATTAATTATGGGATAAAACCGCTAATGGACATTTTAAATCCGGAAGATATTGACATGACAGATTTTGCCAAAGATTACGCCGGACAAAGTGTGGAATATTTCATTTGGGAATTATCAGATTTGATTGCTGCAAAATTTCAATCTCAATCGGGAGTAGATTGGGATAACCACTCTATAAAAAGCGCGCTGATAGAAGTCAGGGAATTCTCGGCTGCATTTTTAAGGAAAAACTGGCAATGGGCGTATGATAATTTAAAACTGGAATTGACAGAAATAGACAAAGGAAGATCAATAATTTCAACAATGCCTCAAAATACAACAATGTCCCCTGACAGTAGAAATAATCAAAATCAAAACGGTAAGCCATCAGCAGAAAGTATTAATAATGCTATATTTGAATCGCAAGAAGGGAATTTATCAGATTGGAAACTATACTATTCCGATAATAGATCTACTGACATAAAACATCTTACGGAAATAGGCGGAAATACCCTTGAAGAAAAGGAAAAAACATTAGAGGTTTTTCTTGCAAGAAGCCAAATACCCGTCTCTATCAAATCTTCCAGCATCATCAATACATTTGATTGGCTGGTTACAGTCCCCAAAGATGTAGAAGAAGTAAGAATGAAGAAAAATGTAAATGGGGAAATTTTTAAAAAAATAAAAAGAGGGCCAGTCAGAATATTTTACGTGATGGACGAAGCAAGAAAACAAATTATCTTTTTTCTGCACCAAAAACAGGCAATGGGCTACGGATTTTAAATTTTAAGTATCCTGTCCTTAGTCTATCCGGAAATTTTTCGATGGCGTAGCGCAGCATGGTTCGCGGCATTTGTTTGTAATGTTTGTTCAGGAATCCAATTTCGGTTTTCAAATCTTTCTTCCCTACTTCTCTTAACATCCACCCAACTGCTTTATGGATTAAATCATGCTTATCATTTAATAAAATTTCCGCAATTTTCAAAGTCGCGCCAAATTTATTATTTTTTATGAAATAATAAGTCGCTACAATCGCAATTCTTCTCTCCCATAAATTTTCCGATTTTGCAAGCTTGATTAGAATCGGAGGGGTGGCAGAAGAGGAAGGGCTCCCGACAGCGCGCACGTGAGCGCTAGTCGAACGAGCACTGGCGGGAGGGAAACTTCTGACAGGACCCCGACCTAAAATATAAGCGCCTACAATTTTGTCCGCAGACAAATCCACCAAATCCCAATTATTTACACATTTTGCATTTTTTAAGTAAAAATCGAAAATGTTTTTCTTTTCCTCTTCCGATCCGACATCAAACCTGTTAACTAAAATCAAAAGCGCGATTAGCCTTTCTTCATGAATTTTGGATTTAAGAAGCTTTAAAATATCTGCAAAACTTAAACTTCTAAATTTAATGGCAATCTTCCGGGACTGCGGAACTGTTAAGCCAATAAACACATCCCCTTCCCCATATTCCCCTTTCCCTGTCTTAAAAAACCTCTGCGAAACCTCCGCCCTCTCCTCATCCGCAAGTCCACTCAGTTCTTTTTTTAACTCAATAATTGCATTTCTCATTTTCCTACGATAATAACTATATCTTTTGCGTCGTCTTCTGCAAGATTAGCTGATGCGCTTGCTACTATAAAAGATGCGACTTTGATATCTTTTTTCAAAATGTACAGAAAATCACTAAAGTCTTTTTTCGTCTGAATGTTTATGTCTAAATAATCAAAATTGTCAGCGTTGCTAATTCCGACCACATTGTACCCAAAATCCTTGAGAATATCCCTCATTTGATTCGCCACACCAACATCTCCCGCCCCATTTTCAACAAAGATTTTGGGAATACTGCGATTAATTTCAGTCGGAGTATCAAAACCAATAATTAGATCGTAAGCTTTACTATCCTCACTTTTGTATACTTCCAGAAAAGGAATTGGGAAATTTCCGGATGCATCCATTAAAGACTGATATCCGACATGTCTTTCCAATCCTAACGCGGGGTCCATCACAATTACCCCGCTCTCATCATAACCGTTTATAACAACTGAGTGTTCCCCTTTAACAACTTTTACTTTTCCGTAAGATAAAGCATCGTCGATGGATTTTTCGTATCCGATTTTTATCCAAGCCATAACTAAATGTCCTGAGGAAATTGCTCTTTGAATTGATGAGACAGTTGAATTATTGATATAGATCGGTTTTGAAATTAATCGGTAATTTTCGAAAAGATCAAAGAAAGGCGGCGCGTGAATTCCGTAATATTCAGATCCTCCAAATCCTTTATCTAAATTCGCATATAGACTTTCTGAATTTGATGTATTCCCCATCCGCAATCCCACATTGGGATTTTTTGAAATTGCGACTTTGTTGATTAAGGTTTTTTCAGCTGTCAGCTCATTGTTAACTGCAAGATTAGGATTATTGGTAAAATGAAAAATGATACTTGATGCAACCGCAAATTCACAGCTTAGATTAAAAGCTTGCTTGCGGGGCGTTAGGAAAATTTCGTAACTTGGCGGAAAAACTAACTTGGGATCAGATTTAGCTCCCAACACCAAATTACTATTTCCTGCTGGATCAAAAGCAAACTGCTTCTGAGGAAACTTTACGATATTTTTAGGCGGTTTGGGAGTATCAAAAAACCAAAACCAAAAGATAGTATAAAGCGAAAACAAAACAGATCCTGCAACAATTATTTTCCAATTCCGCATCACAACAATTCTACTATGCGCCAATTTTAAACTCTACGACATCCCCATCCTGCATGATGTAATCCCGGCCTTCGAGGCGCGCCTTGCCGTTTTCCCGAGCGCCTTTCCAACCGTTTAAGCTAACAAACTCCGAATAAGAAACAACTTCTGCTTTGATAAATTTTTTTGTAAAATCAGTATGAATCACTCCTGCCGCATCAACTGCCTTCATCCCTTTCTGAATGGTCCAAGCCCTAACTTCTTTTTCTCCGGCTGTTAAAAAAGAAATTAAACCAAGTTTTTCATATGCTCTTCTTATCAGGTGCTCAAGCCCTGACTCTTTAAGCCCCAATTCTGAAAGATATTGCTTTTGCTCGTCTCCTGACAATTCCGACAAATCAGATTCTATTTTCGCGCAAATTACAACCATATTATCCAAATTGTCATGCTGAACTGGTTTCAGCATCTCCCTATATTTTTGAGCAATGGATTTGATCGCTTCCTCGTTATAATCCGCCTCAGACACATTCAGAATAATTATTTCCGGTTTTGCGGACAAAAGAAAAAAGGTGTTCGCGAATTCCTGTTCTTCTGGTGTTAAGATAATTTCTCTTGCAGGCTTTCCGCTATTTAGGTCTTTAAATAATTTTTCAATCGCTGTTTTTTCCGATTCTTTGGCAAATCTTTTTACCTTGCTTTGCGCAGATGTGATTGTTTGTAAATCTGCCAAAATTAATTCTGTCTCGATTGCCTCATAATCTTCTTTCGGCCCGACGCTTCCTTCACGAATAATAGGGACTTGCCCTGAGCTGGCCGAAGGGTCTTCAAAAGCGCGGACAACATGAGCGATTATTGAAACTTCGCGGATATGGGATAAAAACTTATTTCCCAATCCCGCCCCTTCCGACGCGCCCTTAACAAGTCCGGCAATGTCCACAAAGTTTACAGTAGCAGGTTTTATCGGCGGCCATTTACTTTTGTCCGTCCCTTCGTTGTCATGCTGAATACCCTTCGGGTACTTTGCTTGTTTCAGCATCTCCCCAGCCGTTATTTCCGCTAACTTTTCTAGTCTTTGATCCGGCACTGGAACAATACCGACATTCGGTTCAATAGTCGCAAAAGGATAATTCGCCACAAACGCTTGCTGCTTTTTCAAAAGCGCGTTAAACAAAGTGCTTTTGCCCACATTCGGCAGCCCCACAATCCCCACGCTCAGATTCATAATCTATTTCCCCTTTAATACGTAATATGTTGCTTTTCCTTTTCCTTTTCTTTCAATTAAGCCTAATTTTCTAAGCTTTTTAAAATCCTGTGTTCTTGTTGCTTTTGCACGCTCTGTTAGTTTGGCATAATCACGATCTTTTATAAAGCCCTTATCTTTAATAAAGCTAAGTATTCTCAAATGATAATCTTGCAGTTCCGTTTTGGGACTAACAGCAACTTTTGATAGAATTCCCTGAACTCTCAAAAGTTCATCTATAATACCCTCCGTAAAATATTCCAAAAAAGAAGTAAAATCGATTTTGCTCACTATTTCATAGTAATTGCCATATTCGCCTACCGTCTGGAAATATTTAGTTACATTTTTATTATAATAATTTTCAAAACTAAAAAGATTGAAAGTATTTAGTCCCATCGCCGCCAGCAATACTTTTGTCGCCAGACGCGTTGTCCTTCCGTTGCCATCCATGAACGGATGAATAATTACCATTTGCTTATGAAATATACCGGCCAAAATAAGAGAATCTATTTCGTTGAGATTTGTATTTACGAAGTTAATTAAATCTTCCATCAACGGCGCTACATCCTTAGCGTCCGGCGGTAAATAAACAATCTTACCCGATATTGGATCATTAACCACCACAGGCTTCAAGCGGAGCTTGCCCGACTCAAAAATCGGAAGTAATCCCTCTGTGACCTGCTTTTGGATTTTTGAAATTAGCCTAACAGACATTCTTATTTCATTATTATTTAATTGACTGTTTAAGTCCGAAAGGGCTTGATTATAATTTAGCACTTCTTTTTCGCTTTCGCGGACATGTGAAGGTCTGGACTTGAGAATTCTTTTAACCTCTGCTAGAGGAAGCGGGTTCCCCTCTATACTTGTTGAGGCATGTGCAGATAGCGCCTCAGCGCTTTTTTCCAATTCTGCCAATACGATATGCGGAAATCGCCTATTATTTAATTCGCTAACAAGCGTGTTTATCCGTTTGATATTTGCCAGAAGTATATTTGTAATAACGTATCGGGGATTAAACATAAAGATATAGTCGTATTGTAGTCGATTGGTAGTCGATTGTCAATGCTAACGCCCCACAATCCCCCACAGCCTACAATCGAACTCCGGAGAAATCTGCTAGAGGCAGCTTTGATCCAATCGGCGGGCGAGATTTTGTAAGCGCAATTTTTTGAACACGCGCACTTCCTTTGACAACTTTTTGCAGACTGGAAGAGCGTTCATAATCTTCAGGAGTTACTATTAATGGCTCCAGCCGCAAGAACATGGGATTTTCCGCAACTATTTGAGGTGCATAGTGGTTTATCCAGTTAATATTGTACTCGAAATCTAGAATCTCCAAACAACCCTTATTTTCCAGCACTCTCCACATTTCTCTCATAGCCGTTGTTTTAAGAAGAGCGCTAACCTCTTTTATGTTTTTTCTGACAGAGTCGTGAGACCTTTTCATCGACTCAACAAACCATTCTCTGACTAACGGAGGGAAATCGTTGGTAGCTAGCACATCGGGGTTATCAAAAATTTGGCTAGCCGCAATTTTCCTATCGGTAAGTCCATTTACAATAAAATCCGCGCGAATACGGCTAACCGTTTCATTTCCGATAGGCAAATTAAAAACATCTCCGAGAATTAATTCTCCGTGCTGACCTTTTGGCATCTTAAAATCCAAACCAATGGCTCTCTCATGTTTTTGCTTTGCAGTCCAGGCTGCGCCTTTTTCTCCGCATCCTACAACAAGGATAACAGATTCTCTTTCAATCATACCTGCAGTTTACCAAACAGAGGTCTTTTTATCAAAAGTTATGCGCCTGTATTGTGCACCTGGAAGGTGAAAATGTATTTACACCTGAAGAAAAAGCCTAAAATAGCAGAATTTTTAAAACAAGAAATGGTTTGGGGAATTTTAGCGAGACTCTTAACCCACTAATTGGATTTTGAGTTTCAGGCTTAAGGCTGATGCAATTTTCTGTATCAGGCCCACAGACGGATTTGCGCTCATGCTTTCAAGTCTGGAAATAACAGCTTGGGTTGTATTTGCCCTTTTAGCCAATTCCCGCTGGGAAATTTTCCTTTCAAGTCTGGCTGAAATAAGAGCTCTGCTTATCTGATATTCTGCTTCTGACTCCTGCCAAGCTTTTCTAAAAGCCGGATCTTTTAGCCTATTCTTTAAATCTTGTCTAAAGGCATATAGTTTCATAAATTGAATATATCCTAAAAGATATCATTTTGTCAATGACGAAATACAATTGTTACACGTCTTCTGAATTGTCCCTTTAAAACGTCATCTCAATTGTCCTGTCGGTTGTCATTGCGAGGAGCGTTAGCGACGAAGCAATCTCTCTTTCAACTTAAGATTGCCACGCTCATTTCATTCGCTCGCAATGACAAATTGGCTGTTTTGACAACAATAGAATTTTCAAAATTCAAAAAATGGGCTTGGGGAATTTTAGCAAGACTTTCGCATTTTATCCTATTAGAACGAAACGACATCTGAAAACCCAAACGACAGGAGTTTAGTCAGGAGATCTATTGAAGTACCGCCCAATTATCCGAATCTTCTTGACTATCAAAGTGGGGTCCTTCCCCTTGATACCGACATGGATTTTGATCTCTTTCTGCTTTGGAGATTAGAAGATCGTCTTTTGAAATACCTTTCCGCCGATATTCTGCCAATACGCTATCGCTCATGTGATCAAAAACTGAATCTAAATCTGAAAAAGGCGCTGTCCAACCATCTATTTTTTTGGGAGGAAAACCGCTTTTTCCATATACGATGTCAAAAGAATCTCCGCGCTTTTCAGAAATCGCAGCCCATCCAATCAGTTCCCCGGCTTTAACCTTATTACCCAACTTCAAATCAGATATTACATCTATATGCTGAACGCTAAACGACCATACCCCAAAAGGAGGCACCATAGCAAATATTTGCATGGGGGTAATCCAAATTTCACCTTCAAGATTTTCGTTTGGATCGGAGCGAAGGTCCGCAACATAACCGTCATATGGGGAATAAATCTCAATCGTTTTATTTTGGTTATATTCGGGTTTTACCCAAAAGTAGTGCTTCATATTCCTTCTTCCCTCCCTCTGATCTTGAGGAACAGTTACATGTCCTGCGCAACTTCTGTACTTAGAAATCTTTTCTATTTTGTTCAAGTCAACAAAATTGGCAGTAATCACGGGTGGAAGCTTGCCTTGCGCGGACCTAAGAGACAGGAAAATCATTGATATCAACCCTAAAATTAAAATGCCAATTCCTGCTAATATTCTTTTTAACACTACTTAAGTTAATCAAATTCCCTAAGCGATTGTCAAATTTAGTCACGTACTGTTATGCTGTAAATGGCAAATTATACTCTTCTTTCTGCAGAAAAGATTCTTTTTCCAAATCACTTAAGCTTTTAATAACCAAAAATTTACCTTGGCGGCCAATAATTTTTTTCCTTTCAATCTGCTTTATGATAATACTTACTGTTTCCCGGGTTATAACTGCAATATTGGCGATATCCTGATGTGTCAAGGGCAACTTAATAATAATATATCCATCTTTGCCTGTTTTTTCACCAAAACGCTTTGCCAAAATAACTAGAACCGAAATAATTCTGCTATACGCATTTCCGGAAAGAACATGTCCGATATTGATTATCAGCGCGTTCAAACCTGTCAGTATACGGCTGAATAATTCAAAAAGCACATCCGGATTTTCCTTGAGGAATATGAGGAGTTCTTCTTTTGGCGCCCGTTGCAACTGCACCTCCGACATCGCCTGATAAAAATATATATTCGGGATATTATTTATTGCCCAAATCATCGGGAAATATGATCCCGCCTTAAAAATATTTACTGTTAGCTCTCTTCCGTCCTCCATGATCAAATTCATTTTTACATATCCTGATTTTACATAGCACACGCCCCGAGGCGTATCTTCACCCCTAATTACATTTTCTCCCTTTTTGTAAGTCAACACTTTAAATTTAGAAAAAAAATTATCAACCTTTTGCTGAATATTTTTATCCATACAAGTACTTTATACAATTTTAGAGCCAAATTTACAAATTTTATGCCGCATTTTTCTCTTAATACGCACGAAGAAAATATTTTTATTCATACCTTAATGCCTGGATGGGATCAAGGCGTGAGGCGCGGATTGCCGGAGCAACCCCGAAAATCACCCCGACCGCTGCTGAAAACCCAAACGACAAGAATACCGACCACAAAGGAACTGTTGTGGTAAAAAACCTTCCGACAATTAATGACAACCCAACGCCAATCAAAATTCCTATTACTCCCCCAAACCCCGAAAGAACCACAGCTTCTATCAAAAACTGGTTTCTGATGTCAGACGGTTTTGCCCCGATTGCTTTTCTAAGCCCTATCTCCCTTGTTCTTTCCGTCACGGACACAAGCATAATATTCATAATCCCGATTCCCCCGACTATCAGAGAGATTGCGGAAATTCCGCCCAAAGCCATAGCCAATACCCCTGTGATTTGCGATATGGTGGACAGAGTTTGTTCCTGACTTTGAACGGTAAATTCATCCTCCGAAAGCCTTTTTTTGAGGATTTGCGTTGCCTTCGTCTGAACACTTTTAACCTCCTGCGAATTATTTACCGAAATATATATCGTATTCAGCCTGTCTATTCCGAACTGCCTTTGAGCGCTTGTTATAGGAATGAAAATAGAATTATCCTGATCTATGCCGAAGATTGATCCGCGCGATGCCAAAACTCCAATCACCGTATATTTTAATCCCGCTACGTCAATTTTCCTGCCGATTGCCGATTTTGCTCCAAACAAACTACTCACTACTGTCGGGCCGACAACCGCAACTTTGCGCAAACTTCGCTGTTCGGAAATCCTGAAAAATCTGCCCTCTGCAAGGGCAATGGAAATTGTTTGCGGATAATTTGCCTCAACGCCAAACACTGCAGCCCCTTTATCTGTTTTGCTTGCATATTTCAAGGTCGCCTGCCTTTGCACAACTGCGCTAATCTGCGCTTGGAAAGATAGCTTTGATCTTAAATTAACGCTATCCGCATAGACCAGCCTATTCGCCTGCACTCCTCCGGGAGATCTTGCGCCTCCGATTCTCCCCGGAATAACAAAAAGCAGATTTGCTCCCAGACCCTGTATCTGATTCGTAATAAAGGTTTTAAGACCGGTAACAATAGAAATGAGTAAAATTACCGAAGTTACGCCGATTACAATTCCCAAAACCGTTAAAAACGATCTCATCCTGTTAGCCAAAATAGAAGTAAAAGCTGATTTTGCTATTTCAAAAATATCCATATCCTGAAAATTTCTAAAAAACACTCCCGTCTTTGATTTTTATAATTCTTTTTGCCTCTCTGGCAATATTTTTCTCATGAGTAATCATGATAATTGTTTTGCCCTCCCTATGCAGTTTTTTAAAAATCCGCATAATCTCCTCTCCTGATTTTGAATCCAAATTTCCTGTCGGTTCATCCGCCAGTAAAATTTCAGGGTTAGTTACCAAAGCCCTTGCAATAGCCACCCTTTGCTGCTGTCCTCCGGAAAGCTGATTAGAAAAAGATGTTAATTTATCACCTAATCCTACATCTTCCAATTCTTTTTTCGCGCGCATTTCCCTTTCCCCGCGCTCTACTCCCGCGTACATTAAAGGAAGAGTAACGTTGTCTAAAGCCGATGTCCGGGGCAGTAAATTAAACGCCTGAAAGACAAAGCCTATTTTTTTATTTCTGATTTCCGCAAGCTTATCCTCCGTAAAACAAGAAGTATCTTCGTGGTTTAATTCGTAAATGCCCCTTGTTGGTTTGTCCAAAAGACCGATTATATGCATCAGGGTTGATTTGCCCGAGCCTGATGCTCCAATAATCGCAACGAACTCCCCTTTCTTAATTGAAATATTGACATTTTTTAAAGCTTGAAAGGACACTTCTCCGGTTTTGTAGATTTTGCTTATCTTTGAAAGCTTAACTGCTGTAATCATCTTGCTCTTATTCCGCTTCTATTATTTCGATTGATAGCATTTCCCGCGGATGGAGGATTCAAAAGTACTCTTTGTTTTTCCTGCAAGCCTTTAACAATTTCAACGCTTACGTCCGAACTGATTCCGGGACTAACTCCAACAGGAGTCAAACCCTTCTGCGACTGAACAAAAACAGTATTGTCTTCCCGCAAAGCCTCTATGGGAATTGTTAAGACATTTTTTGCGCTTTTTATTATGATTGTCGCTTCTCCGCTTAGGCCATTCACGAAATTCTCGGGAGAACTGTCAAGCCTTATTCTGACAGTAACCGCATTGGCTCCGGAAGAGGTAGTTTTAATCTGAGGTAAAATTTTGGCAACCTCGCCTGCATACGCAGTCGGATATGCGTCAAGAGCTACAACTGCAGAAAGTCCGATTGTTATTTTTCCGATATCCGCTTCGTCAATATCCGTATCGAAAAAAACTTGCGAATTATCAACCACCTGCGCAATTACATCTGCCGCTGAAACATTTTGTCCGGCCACATTAAGCGCTTGAATAACAATTCCCGGAATGGGAGAATACAAAACCGAATCACTCAGCGCTTGTTTGGCAGCCAATAACCCTTCATATGCGTTATCCTGCGCCGCCTCGGCTGTTGTCCTTGTCTGTCTTTGAGCAAAAGTTTCCGCATTGCCGACATCTTTTAAATCATCATGTATTTTGTCAACAATTGCCCTTTTGTCCCGCAAAGTATTTTCCGTTTCCCGCAAAGCAATATTCAAAGTCTCTGTATCCAAACCGCCGATAATTTGCCATTGAGAAACAATGTCTCCCGCGTCAACATTCATGTATGCTAATTTTCCGCTGGTTTTAAAATGCAAATTTACGCTGTTTTTTCCGGTCAACGTGCCGGCGCCCGAAACTTCCTCACGTATATTCTCTCTTTTAACAGAAACAAATTGAAGGGGAACAGGTTTTTTTCTATTTGAAAAAATAAAAAAACCAACCAGAATAATAGCAATAAATAAAATCCAGCCCCAATATTTCACGCTACGGATTATATCACGTTCTGATCTTCCGATTATTATTAAACGTATCCCGGGAAGAAGTCAATCTTAACTTGATCTGAACTAATACCCATACTTTTCAAAGTTTGCTCAAAACCTGAGACCATCGCATGCGGTCCGGAAAGATAAAACAATCTTTCTTTCCAATCCAAAACCTCTTCTTTAATCATTTTTGCGTCAATTCTTCCTATCTTTCCCTTCCAACCAGCAGGAATTTCCCCGGTCAATGTGTAAACAGTTTTTATTCCCAGACTGGAAAATGCTTGATTCCAAACATCCGTATACATAATTTCCGATGCGAATTTATTTGAATAAAGCAAAATAATATCCCTTTTCTCTCCCTTGTCTAAAAGATATTTAGTCATACTTCTGTAGGGCGTAATTCCTATTCCTCCGGCAATAAATACGATCTTTTTGCTTACGTCTCCGGGCAAAATAAATGTACCTGCCAACTGCGCTCCTGCCAAAGGAGTTTTATGATCAAGATTTGCTAATGCTTTTTTAAAACTGCTTCCATTGGAATAAAGTTTAATTCCAAGTTTTAAGATATTCTCTGTCGGCGAAGATGCAATGGTAAAATATCTCCTGTTACCTCTGCTGTCGGATTTATCGTGCGGCAAAGTCCATTCCAGATATTGTCCGGGAACAAAATCGATTTTTTTATCCGGATTGAAAGTAAAATCAAGAATATCCGGTCCGATTTTCAGCTTCTTCTTTAAAGTTAAAAGTAATTTTTGTTTCGGACTGACAAGGTAAGAAAAAATATTCCCCAACACGAGAGCAATTTCCGGAGTTAAGTAAATCACTCCCATACCAACTAAAATCCCATACAATATTCTCCATGCTTTCGAAGGAGGAGTTGTCAATGGTTCCGTCAACATGATAAATGCGAGGAAAAATAATGCTGATTGAAAAAAAATTGTCTTTAATGATCCGATTAAATCTCCATGATTAAAGTATGCAAAACCCAAAACAACAATCGCTGCCGTAGCTAAAAAACTGAATAGCAAATCTTCTCTCTGAATTTTTTTGACTATCAACAATCCGCCCAAAACAACAAACGGCATCATCCATGCGTTCCCCACCCACCAGCTTGCATACTGGCCGATAATAATCGGAGTTAGCACTACCGCAATGGCAGCCGGATTAAAAATATGCTTCCTGTTAATCGCCAATATATATTTTGATGCCATAGACAAAACACCAACCGATCCTAATAATGCAAACGAGCGGAAAGAAAATGAAGGAGTAACAATAAGGGCCAAAATAAGAGCAGTTATGTATACCGATTCTATATTGGCCGGAACTTTAAGAACAGAGGTAAAAATTTTGTTGGATATCCAGCATATTGAAATAAGAAAAAAAACTGAAAAAATTATTTCATATGGAAAAAAAGGAAGAACTCCAAAAAAACTTAGCGCGAACGCAATCACGACGAAGATAATTAAAAAATACAGCACAAGCCTGTACATTGTAATTCTGTCCAGAAAATTATCTATCAAGTTCATGACAATGAAGCTTTGTAGCCGGTTTTTTTTATTTGGTCTATTATTGCTTGGGGTTTTATTCTCTCTTCATCGAACTCAACCTCAGTCTCTTGTTTTGCATAGCTGGTTTTAGCGTTTTTCACACCCAAATCTTCCAGATCAAAATCAATGCTCATCGCGCAGCTGACGCAATGCATCCCTTCAATTTTAAATTTTAATTTTTTCATAAAAGATCCTTCGACTTCGCTCAGGATGATTTGACTGCTGTCAAATCACCTCGATCACTCCCCTATACATTCCCATTGAGCAGGAAAACGGAATGGGTCCTGTTTTCTGAGGAGTAAAGGTTATTGTTTGCGTTTCGTTCGGCTGTAAATTCTTGCTTATTCCAAGCTGGGGAATCCTGAATGCGGATGCGCAGCTGTATGCGTCTTTACCAATCAGCTTAATTGTTACAGGAGACCCTTTTCTGACCTTAATGTAATTTGGCGAGTAACCCTGAGGAGTAATAATAATTTCCGCATTTTGACTTATTTGCGTATTGTTATTTTGAGCCGGATTTGCGCCAAAGACAATTAGAACATCCTCTGTTACAGACTGTATTGATATGGGCGAACCGCCGGCTACCAATGCTCCATTTGCAGAAGTTATTCCCAGATACAAAACAGCAATAGCTGCTATTTTCAAAAACTTTTCTCTGAAGTTATCCCCCAAAATACTGGTTATCCAGCCTATTCCGAAAAATAAAGGCATTGTTCCCAAAACAAAAGCAGCCATAATCGCAGCTCCCAGAAAAGCGTTTGCACTGCTAATAGCCAAAGCTTCCATCGCCAAGGTGGTACCGCAGGGAATAAAAATAGTCATAGCTCCCAAAAAGATAGGCGCAAATAAGTCTTTACTTTTAGATTGATTTCTGACTCGCCTTGTCAAAAATTTTGGCGGCTGAATAACCGCATATCTGAAAACCGGGTGCACCTCCAAAAGATTGAAAGCAACAGCAACCATGTAAATTCCGGCCGCAAATTGCATGATTATTTGCGCTTGCTGACTTATACCAATTGCTCCTCCAAAAGCACCAAGAATAAATCCCAATATCGAATAAGAAACTAATTTCGCCAGTAAAAAAGCAAGGGTCGGAAAAATCGTATTTTTTCGGTTAATTCCCCTTTCGATTTCCTCTTCTTCTTTGGCTGCGATAACTGATGCCAAAAGCCCGCCCTGAACAGCAAGGCAAGTCAATCCTCCAACAGTAAGACCGGTGATAAATATTACCCACAAATCCATATTATATTTTTGCTTTTTTCAACAATAAAGAATTAGCGACAACAGAAATAGAACTGGTTGCCATGGCAACCGATGCAAAAATAGGACTCAAAAGAAGATGAAAAAACGGATATAAAACTCCCATAGCAACCGGTATTAATATTACATTATAACCAAACGCCCAGAAAAGATTCAACTTAATTGTCCGCATTGTTTTTTTAGATAATTCGATGGCAGAAGCTACTGTTCTCAGATCTTTATTGATTAGGGTAATGCCTGCCGCTTCAATTGCCACATCTGTTCCTGTTCCCATCGCTATCCCAACATCTGCTGCAGCCAATGCCGGCGCATCATTTATCCCATCGCCAACAAACGCAACTATCTTTTTTCCATTGTCATTCTGAATACCCTCCGGGTACTTCGCTTGCTTCAGAATCTCCTCTTTCTCTTGAGGCAATATTTCCGCGAAGACTTTCTTAATTCCAATTTGTTTTGCAATCGCATTTGCAGTTCTCTGGTTATCTCCGGTAATCATAACCGTTTCTATTGCCAAATTGTTTAACTGCTTAATCGCTTCTTTGGCAGAATCCTTAACCGTGTCTGCAACAGCAATAAGCCCTGCCAGTTTCCCATCAACAGCCAACATCATAACCGTTTTCCCCTCACTTTCTAACTCCTCAAGGCGTCGCCTTGCAGAATCAACCTCTACCTTTTCTTTATCCATTAATTTTCTATTTCCAAACGAAACTTTTAACTTTGAACTTTGAACTTTTAACTCGCCCTCTACCCCGTGTCCTGCAATCGCCCTAAACCCTTCAATTTTGCTTAAAGCAAGCTTTTGTTCTTCCGCTTTCTTAACAATCGCCTCTGCCAGCGAATGCTCACTTCCCTTTTCCAACGACGCGGCCAAACGTAAAATATCCTCCTCATTGAAAGGGGTGGCAAAAGAGGAGCGGACGAGCGGAGCGACGGAGCTCGCCTGCTTGACAGGCGTGGCATGAGTATTCGCGGCAGGACCCCGACCAATGATGTCAGTGATGATTGGCTTCCCATTCGTAAGCGTTCCTGTTTTGTCAAAAATAACAACATTAACTTTATGAGCAGTTTCCAGGCTTTGGGCATCTTTGATAAGTATTCCTTTTTCTGCTCCCAACCCTGTACCAACCATTATTGCTGTTGGAGTTGCCAATCCCATCGCGCAGGGACAAGCGATAATTAGTACGGCAACCGTATTCAGCATGGCAAAAACAAATGCCGGCTGCGGACCAAAAATATACCACAGACCAAACGTTACAAATGCCAGCATAATTACGATAGGCACAAAATAAGAAGAAATTAAATCCGCGATTCTTTGAATAGGCGCTTTGCTTCCCTGCGCTTCCTGCACTAACTTAATGATTTGCGCAAGCATGGTATCGCTGCCTACCTTTGTCGCTTTGTAGAGAAATGTTCCTGATTTATTAAAAGTTGCGCCAATAACCGCATCTCCTTTTATTTTATCGATAGGTAAACTTTCGCCTGTTACCATTGACTCATCAATTGAAGATTCTCCCTCCATAATAACTCCGTCAACAGGAATTTTTTCACCCGGTCTGACACGGATAACTTCACCAACGGCAACTTGATCTATTGGAATATCAACTTCTACCCTTCCCCCTTCCCCCTTCCCCCTTAAAACCCTTGCAGTCTTGGCTTGTAAACCTATTAATTTTTTAATCGCTTCCGATGTGCCCGCCTTTGCTTTTGCTTCGAAATAACGTCCCAACAAAATCAAGCCGATAACAATCGTAGCCACATCAAAATATGGCATTGCCTCCAAGCCTAAATTCATGATTATATTAGGTAAAAATGTTACGAATGCCGAATAAGCAAAAGCAACAGTTGTTCCCAATGCAACCAGAGTGTCCATATTGGCAGTTCGATGTCTTAAGGCAGGAATTGTCGCTTGATAAAACATGCTTCCTGCCCAAAACTGAACAGGAATAGCAAGCAGAAATTGCACGAAGAAGTTTTTCAAAAAAATGGGCGCGGTGTTTATCAACCCGGGAAAACTTCCCCACAAAATCAGCGCTCCCAAAAACAAACTTACAATTACCTTATTCTTCAAAGCTTTCAGTTCTTTTTCTTTTTCAATTTTTTCCTTGTCCGCCAAAGCTTCAGCGTCGGCGGATTTATCTCCAACAATTAATTTATATCCAACATTGGATACTGCAGATGCTATTTGTTCTTCTCTGCATACATCTGGATCGTATGTTACCGTTGCTTTTTCTGTTGCCAAATTTACCGCAGCATTACTTATGCCTGAAGTTTTCATCAATGCTCTTTCAATTGTCCTCACACAAGAAGCACAATGCATGCCCTTGATTGGAAATGTTTTTTTAACTTCTACCATAGTTTTATTGTCATGCCGAACTCGTTTCGGCATCTCAATCCTTAACAATAATTTTCCCATGAAACATGCCCATTCCGCAGGAAATTTCAAATATTCCGCTTTTCTTGGGTGTTATTTGAATTGTCGTTGTTTTATTTAAAGGCAGGTATTGTCTGATTTTAAAATCAGGAATTAAAACTTCTTCCAAACACGAACTTGAATCTTGGCGTATAAAATTAAGCGCCGTTTTCTTTCCTTTTTTAATTGAAATTGCATTTGGCGTATATCCCCCCTTAACAATAATATCAACCGTATCGCTCACCGAAACCATCGCTCCTTCTCTTTTCAGCAAAAAAAACCAATAAGTAAATCCTATTCCAAAAACACTAAAAATAGCGACCAATAATTTATCAATAGTCATAATGATTATCCTTTCTAAGGATATTACTTTGACCAGCGATTGTACAGCGTAATTGTGCCGTACACCGTTATCCAAGTCAAGCCTGATGCAGTTGCTAATCCTAGAATTAATGATCCCAAATCCGGAGCAAATGCAGCTTTGACCGTCTCAAGATTTACAGTATGCATCCAAGATTGAGCAATGGAAAAGAGCAAATCCGGCATTAGATACGAAAATAACGCGCAAGCTATGACCCAAACCCCCATAACCGCTGCTCCCGCGTTGGCGAAAACTTTTGCATTCAACATCTTTATCACCTCCCTTCGCCCGCCAAAGCTTTCTCGGCCTTCGTAGCCGAAGTTACTTCGGCGAAGGAGGCAGCGTCGGCGGGTCTTCTCGTTATATCTTTTTTCTAATTTTATAAAAAACAAAAACAAGAACTGCGACGAAAGCAAGATTGAGAATAAGATTATTTCCAACATATTGATTCACGAAACTGCTTGCATTGGTAATTATTTTTGTAAACCCCGCAACATCGCCCATTCCCAAGCGGCCGATTGCTTTTAAGTAAATAATCGTTATTCCTGTGAATGCAAAAATAATGCTGGCTGCAAGACTGCTTAAAGTTACGATTCTTTCCTTTCTCAGAAATACAAAACTCAACAACGGCTTTCTTAAAAATGCAAGTTTATTAATTTTTCCGGAAAGAAATACCGCTATAAAAAGAAGCGGCATAATCATTCCCAATACATACATTCCTCCGATAGACAAAGCTCCGAAAAAATTAGGAGAGAGAAATGTCAATGTCAATATGCCAATCAAAACCGGCGCGCAACAAGCAGATGTAATGCCCGAAAAAATTCCCAGAGTAAAAACCGAAAGCACATCGGTTTTTCGCGTGTCACGTCCAGGAAAACTTGGCATTGGTAATTTTACTCCTAAAAAAGTAATTGCAGCTGATATAAGCATGATAAATCCGCCTATGAAATAAATACTGTCATGATAGACAAAGAGAGCTTTTGATAACGCTGCCACTCCCAAAACAGCAGGCATCATCACTACAAAAATACCCAATCCAAAAACCAATGTCATCAAAACCACTTTCTCTTTTTCCTTAAATACGCTGCCTAGATATGCCGGCAGTAAAAAGGAAATACAGCAGGGAGCAAAAAGGGCAACTATTCCCGCAGCAAACGCAGCGATTAAAGAAGTTTGAAAAACTATCTGCTCCATTATGCCCCGCACCCTCCCTGCTGAACATTTAAGCCCGGTACATTCTGAACATTTTGACGGGTTTGCTGTGATCCCTGCGCTGAAGAATATTGAGAGCTCAAGGCAGTCCTGGCATCAACTTTGCTCCAATCAATCCCTTGTTTACCAAAATATGCGGCGAGCTCTACGTAGGTTTGCGGAAACCAGAAGGCGTTAAGAGCGAGAATATCTTTGTAGATTTGCTTCTCCGGGACACCTTGAGAAACTGCAAGCTCTATATATCCTAATGCTGCCATGCCATGATTGCAATCTGGGAATTCAGTTGAATTATTACAGCAGGGACGAAAAACATTCTGCGCAATTCTCTTGACCAGTTCTTGCTGCTCCACAGTTAGTTTAATAATTTCTGCCGAAGAATAAAGTTCGGATGTGGGTTTGGATCCCAAATTCCATCCGCCGGTTGACGCAAAATTCATCACATCTCCTTTGCCATAGATTTTCATTGACCCTTCTTCAAGAATTTTGTTTTTATTAACCAATCCCAATGCCCATAAAGTATTTACCATGAACCGCGAATTGGATTCGTTAATTGTCATTTTATCATTTGAAACACTCATTAAATGCCCCATCTCTTTTTTCGCCGCCATATCCTGAACAAATAACTCCTCATATTTTGTTTTATCTATAACTCCTGATTCCAATAACTGTTTTCCGATATCGCTCCATTTAGCAGCTAATTTATATCCTTTCTGAGGCAATACTTTTTGTTTAAGAATTTGCGCAAGTTCTTCCGGATTTTTTGTTGTTTTTGCCAATTCGAAGAGTTGAACATTGAAGTTTTTTTTCATAATGTAATATTGCACAAATCCTGTAATTAAAACCGAATTTAAGAGCAACAGAATAACCATCCATATTGGTATCACTTTGAAAAGCAATTTTCTTATTTTTCTTTTAAATTTTTTGGAAGCCATTTTTATTTCACAACTGTTCCCGTAAGAGTAAATGTCAACTTGGAGTTGGCCTTATCATTTGTTTCAACCGATACAAATCTGTTTATCGGCCCTACGCCTTGAGGTCCGTGATACGCAGGATCAAAAACAGCAGTTAATTTTGCCTCTGCGCCTTTTGGTATTTCTCCAACCCATGCAGACAAACCGTCCATGCCAAAACGCGGACCATCAACTCCGTTAATCGTAACATAAGCTTTTGTACAATGACAGGAAGTTTTTATATTGAATAATTTAAGTATGTCTGTACCTGTATTTTTGATAGCAAAAGCTTTCGTAACATTTCCTTTGTACATCGGTATATTCCCCCAATCAAAACTTGTGGAATCCGACACATAAGCTTTGGCGTTCTGAGAAGCTGTGATTTGAGGAGTATTCGTAGTTTTCGTTAAGAAAAACACTCCTCCAAAAAACAAGACTATTGTTGAAATAACCATTAGAATAATGATCTTTTTTTCGCTCATATTAATTATTTGTTTTTTTAAAAATAGTCATAATTTCTTCGATTGCTTTTTCTTGCTTGCCTTTTCTGATAGAGTCAATTGCGCAGGTTTTGAGGTGATTTTCCAAAACAACTCCTTCAGTTTGCGAAATTGCATTTTCCACTGCTTGCATTTGATGAAGCACATCAATGCAGTAAGTATCGTCCTCAACCATTTGAATAACTTTTTTTAGATGCCCATTAGCAATTTTTAAACGGTGGAGTATTCTTTCCTGTGTATCTTTCGGTCTGTATGCCATAAAATTAAGTGAAGAAGGATATCCCCCCTACGGGGATATATTACTACCACAGAATACCCATGTCAATAAGTAAATAAAAATCGTAAAAAAATGAACGGACTTTTTTCTGGGGAGGGTTTTAGTTAGTAATATTTTTACCCATAGTCCTAACAAACGCATCTCTTAAAGCGGAAATTTTAGAAATATTCTTCTATTATTCATTCTGCCTCCCTCGACCAAAAATGTACTCTCCTGCGCACAATATTTCTAGCTTTTCTGAAAGCTTTAATTGGAGCAAGATTATCAAGTAAGGGAGTTATGTCCACATAGATATCACCACGTGGATTAGCATATTCGTTAGGTCTTAATGCGTTAACCTGACTATGATACTCAATTGGCTTATGCGTTAAGCATCCGCTATCAATAACTTCCGGCATCACCCCATAACTATTAACCTCTATATCCAAAAAGGCTATTCTATCAATCCAAACTCTACCTAGCCTATCATACGCCATTACCCATTCTACTGGTCGTCCATTAAGAGATGCTATGTAAGTTTCTAGCGTGAATACTTCTGGGGGCTGTCTTGAAACATCTGTTCTAACCGGAGGATTTTTAAAACTGGGAACAAATGCTTTTAGCGTAGGATCGGAAAAGTCAAAACTTCTAAATCTTGCTGACAAATTTGCATTTTTCCCAAATATCTCTTGCTTTAAATAACCTGGTTGATATTTCTGGAATTGTTTTAGCACGCCTTTATCATCGTACCTCTTAATTTCCTTATCAAAAGTGTACCATTCCGCCTGTGAGTTAGTTAGTCTTCCTTTGTTCGTTGATAATCCAAAATATTTCTCTATAAGTCCTGTTCCATAACGGCTTTTACGGGTACGATCAGCACTATATTGCATTATGTACCTAATTATATTTTCATGTGATTTTGCTTCTTGTGTGTAATGTATCCCCGTTCCCTTACTATAACCACCAGGTCCGTCACCAGACGTAGTCCTCCAAGTTTTACCACTTACTGACTCAACAACAACCCTTGGCAGCAGTTTTCCCGTATATGAATCTTCGTAAAACATAATTAATGTTCCGCCAAAATTACCAGGCAATGCTACAAAGAAATTTCTTTTTCCAATCGTGAGTAAATTAACTGGCTTAAGTTCTTCTTTGGATAAAAGTGTTCTTGTTAGCTCAAGTTGGTTTGGATCATGAACTGCTTGTTCTATTTTATGATTCTCTTCAGAGGTTAGTGGTCTTACCATGTAGGGTTTTAGGAATTCGCCATTTGAGCGATCGGATTCTCCAATGCCTGCGCCTTTCGGAAATATTCTTCCCAAAAAACGATCCAAATGTCCTTTATTTTCTTTTTGAACGTCACCCTCTGCCATACACATAAAGTATAACATACCGCTTACAAAAAGTTGGTTGGGGAATTTTGCCCCCATAAAATACCCCTTGACAAACAACGTAAAGTACAATACAATGTACTATGTATGTTACAGATCGTAAATATTACCGATGCGAGGAATAACTTAGCAAAGCTTATTGAGAAAATAAAAATTACCAAAGAACCCGTTGTCATAGTTCAGGATAGTACTCCTTCTGTTGTTTTGTACCCTTATGACGAAATGGTAAAACAGGAACAAGAAAGAAATCAGCTTTTCAAACTAAGATTCGAGAAGATATTCAACGAAGGAAAAGAATCTTTCAAAAAATATCTTCAGAAAAAATCAATACGGAATCCCCGTTCAGAAGATAAAGCCTACTCAATTATAAAAAATGCATAAGGCCGTTGTGGATACAAATGTATTTATTTCCAGTATTCTATTTGGCGGAAATCCCCAGAGAATAATCGAAGCATGGCTTAATCAAAAATACATATTTTGCTTATCTCCACAATTAAAAGCAGAAATTCTTAACAAATTACAGAAAAAATTTTTATTATCTAATCAAAAACTGCAAGATATTGAAGAAGCGCTGGATGCCAAAACAGAAAAATATATTCCCAAAAAAAAGCTTTTTATCTGCAAAGATGCTGCGGATAATTTCCTTATTGAGCTCGCGCAAGAAGCTCAAGCAAACTATCTAATAAGCGGAGACAAACTTGTCCTAAAGATTAGGCAATATAATAAAACACAAATCATCTCCCCAAAAGATTTTCTAGAATCACTCTAAAACACTCTTTTAGCTTATCATTATGGCTAATTATTTTGTTTTATTTGATCGTATATTTTTAAAAGTGGCTCCTCCCAGCCAAAACAAGTTTCCTGATTCAAAAGTAATTTAAAAGACTCAATGCATAAGGGTTCTAATTTTGCATATTCCTGAAGCACGCCAATCGCTTCTTCAATAAAACCGCCAACAGTCCCATTAGAATCATCTACCCCTCCTGATGTTAATTTTTTATCCAGCCGTAAAAGTAGTTTAACTATTAATCCTGAAGTCTCAATATTTACAGGTAATTCAGAAATAATCGCAGATAAACGATTACAGCCTTCGGAAAGAGAATTCTGATAAGCGAACCAGATTTTGGAGGGACCGTTATACGGCTTAATATATTTAATTGCCATGCTTAATGACTTCTCAATGGTTACTAATTGCTCTTTGGAAAGTTTACCATGTTTCCCGCTGCATTTGGGACGACGCAAGACTTCTTTATCTTCTTTCTTAAGAGGTTTTCCGCCTAAAACAGCATGAATTGCCAAAGCCACCATATGCTTACACAGTGTGTCGTTTTGACCAAGATAACATTCGCAACTGCCGTCGTCATATTGGCCATTTGCAACAAAAACACTATAAGGACTTGTGCCAAGCACTATTGCCGAAAAGCCATCCAGCTCCTCTTTAAAATCTTTTACTTTTCCGCTTTCATACAAGCCAATAGCTTTATGATAAGTAGATTCATCTGTAGCAAATTTAATTTTATTAAGATCAAAACGCGGTTTCATACCAGCGGATTATAGCAGAATTTTAAATCTAAAGCGGTTTGGTTTAGGGAATTTAATCTCCCTTTTTAAAAAACTTGACAAATTTTGCCGATCGGAAGTTTTTGTCTGCAAGATAACGAACGGAATTTACAACTTCATGGAAAAGAATTGTCAGATTTAGCCTGACACCTTTAAGGTGTAAAGCTAAATCACTTAGGCTTTGAGCAGGGAAAGATTATATTTCCAAATCTTTTTATCAGTTGTAATAAAAGTTAAGTTTTCTGCTCTCGCTTGAGAAATAAGCATTCTGTCAAATGGATCCCTATGATTCTTATGCAAAGATAGCCTATTAAACTCCAAGACATGAATCAAATTAATGTCTAGAATTTTGAAGCCTGCAATTTCAAAGCACTTGCTTAGCGTAGTCTTCAAAGGAAGTTTGCCGACCCTATTCTTTATGCTTATTTCCCATGCGCTTGCAATACTAATAAAAATTTGATTCTCGAAATCCTTAATAATCTCTTTTATATCCTCTTTCAATTTTTTATCCCCATTCAAAGACCAAAGGAAAATGTTTGTATCAAGAAGGTATTGCATTACTTCACTCTCCGTAAAAAAGCTTATTTATCTCTTCATCCTCATCATTAAAATTATCCGGAACAAAAATTTTCCCTTTTAGCAAACCCAACTTTCGAGGTTTTAGTTTTTCTTTATAAGCTACTATTTTTGCTACCGGCTTGCCTGCTTTGGCTATTATCACATCTTCTCCTGCTAAAGTCATTGCTATGAGCTTGGAAAGATTTGTTTTTGCCTGATGGATATTCATTATTTGCATAATTATATAATCTTAGCTAACTTAGCTAAGTTTATAACATGAGAAAGCAGTTTGTCAAGCGGCAAATCGAAAATTATTTCTGAATTTGCTTCCAAAGCCAAACGCCCAACAAAATTAAATCTACAAGAACAACGAATCCAAAAAGCGATCCGAAAATTCCTACTCCTCCCATCATTCCCGGATATCCCCAGTTCATCATATTTATCACCCCCTTTCAGGCAATGCCGCAAATGCATCTTAACTATTCAGGTTTCTTCCTTAAATACAACATTGATCCTAAAATAAGGACTAGTGAAATAACAACCGGCACAAAAACAGGACCTACCCAAGGAACCGGCAGAAGGAAAAAAATATCTAAATCCTGTAAATTAGCAGGCCAGTTGATAATCAGTTTCAAAAAGATGTAATAAAAAATATCCCAGACGCCAAAAGCCAAAAAGAAAAAAGCCAATATCTTTTTAAAATCTTCGGCTGCCAAAATTGCAACAGATGCCAGCATCACCAAAGTTGCTCCTTCCCTCACCATTTCTATGTTTAAGATTGCCGTATCCTTAATAATTTTCAATGCCGTGTCCGGCTGCAAAAAGGCAATTCCCGGAAGCAATAATAAAGTTTCTCCTTTGCCAATCTGTGAATATGAAGCTCCCAGCAGGTGGCGTAAGTAAACTACAACTGAAGCTTCCACAAAAGCAAAAGCTACAGAAAACACAGCAACTTTCAAAACTGTCCTTAAAATAATATTAGCTCGCATTACATTATTCTACGCTCTCTAAAATATTCATATATGCTTGGCCAAATAAATCCTAGACTTGCCGCAAAAATCAATTCTTCAAGCGGCACGCCAAAGATAAAAATTCCCCATAAAGCTTTAAGATTCCAGACTCGCTCTACGTAGCCCGGAAACATTGCAATAAGTAAAACGAAATATGCAAAATATATAATAGTGCTGGCACATAGGCTTGTAAGCATTCTTCTTCTTAACTCAGGTCTAACAAAGTAAGAAATTAATCCGCCGATTGTCATTGCAATAATCGCAGAATAGATATGGTTAATCTTTGCTGTAAATAATAAAAAAATAAAAGTTACTGGTCCTAAAAGAAGACTAAACACAAGACGCTTGCCTCTTGCCGATGACTTAACCATTGAAGGAAAAACCAAATTATAAACCACTACGGCAATACCCCCAGTGCTAAAAGAAAAAATCACGCTCTCTATATCAAAATTGAACGGAAGACTGAAGATTGATTGGGGTTTCCAATATTCCGGAACCCAAAGCGGTTGAGTAAACCCGAACAGCGATATCCACAAACTAAAAGTGAGCATTTCTTTCCGTTTTTCTTTGCTCGAATAAGAATAGATAATTACCCAAACAATCAAAGAAAAGGAACTCCAAATAAGCCACGCGTATTGCTGCATATCAAGTTTTCTTCTTCTGCCTTGATTGTTTGTCGGCTAACGGCAGGATATATCTATCTAACCCGTACCAGCCCGCAGTTTTCCAAGCAAGAATTATGAAAATTTGGAAAAACAATAATGTTGGATTTGTGCTTACAGTTCCCGCAAAAAGGTAATTAAAGTTCATGAATGCTCCAAAAAATGCTGCGAGTCCCGTAAATGCGCCCAAAATTAAAGCAATTCCCACAAAAAGCTCTCCGAAAGAAACTAAATATGAAAATACTTCGGCGTTGGGCAAAGCTACTGCTTTTATAAAATCAGCATACCAGCCTGCAACACTTGGATGAGCTCCCGCTGTTTTAGCCAGTGCTCCATTCAAAAAACCCGTTATAGCTGCTCCTGCTTTGTCTCCTACCCATACGGGATTTATAACTTTTTCCCATCCGGCAACAAGCCATTGCCATCCAACATAAATTCTAATGACAAACCACAGCCACGAAACTCTTTTGTCCGAAAAAAGAAAACGAAATATTGCCGGCTGCGGAATATCCACTATACTGTTTTTATTCACGTCGATCACCTCCTTCTTTATTTATCTTACGCTATTTACTTTTTAAATTGCAACTTTACGAACCGGTTGATGACTCTGATCCCTATACGCATCGAAAATCTTGATCACATCCTTATCGTTAACTTGCGCAAAATTTTCGTAATAAGATCCGACCGATCCAAAGAATTCACCATCCGATGGCATTTCAAGCGTAACCAACTTGTCTGCATCTTTTCTGATAATTTCCGCTGTTGATTTTGGAATTATCGGAACAGCAACAATAAGCCTTAAGGGATTGGAATGCTTAATTTCCTTAATTGCGACTCGCAACGTTAGTCCTGTTGCCGCCCCATCATCGACAACGATAGCTATTTTCCCCTCCGGAGACATCGTACTATTCCCACGCAAATACTTCTCTCTCCTCCTTGCAGCTTCTTGGCGCTGTCTTTCTATTTCTTCCTCCAGCCAATTATCGTCGATCAACGCTAATTCACATGCGTTAATAGTGTGTCCATTTGCTGCAGCTGCTGCAATTGCGTACTCAGGATTACGCGGATGGCTAATTTTCTTTACGATTACCAAATCAAGGGGAACAGAAAGGCTCTTTACTATTTCAGCGCCTATTATTATACCGCCTCTCGGAATGGCGTAAACAACAACTTCCTTACCTGCATACTGCTTTAATCTTTCCGCAAGCAATTGTCCCGCCTGCGTTCTATCTTTAAAATACATATATTCTTAGACTTCACCCAGTCTAATAATTAACTTATTTATTGTCAATAAAGTAGGAAAACCGGAAAAGGAGTGGAAAATTGTCTGAAAAATGTCCAGATTTCGTCAAGCTATCCTTGAAACTCTCGAATACAATACTGACATGAGCGAGGAAGATAGAAAATACTTAAGATCAGCAATAAAAATGAGACCAAGCTTGGAAATTTTCCAAAAGATGGTTTATATTTTAAGGAAAACGCGGGAAAAAACAGATCAACTGTTAAATATTTCTTTAGTTATTTCCTCTCTGGATTTGAGGAAAAAATAGCCAACTGTTCCAAAAGTAATTAATGGAGAAAGCCATGTGGGAATATGATACCCAAAACTATCCAAAATCATAATTGCTCCTAAGAAGAATATCGAATACATTGCTCCATTTTTTAGATATTTATACTTCTTTATTCGCTCGATATTACTTATTGTCAGTTTTCGCAAAACAAATGCGCCAAGACCATTGCCCAAAAGAATTAGAGGTATGGAAAAAGTAAAGGCAAATGCTCCTATCACTCCGTCTATTGAAAACGTTGAATCCAAAACCTCAAGATATGC
>CAZRWL010000005.1:0-56903 GCA_964603935.1 uncultured Gammaproteobacteria bacterium
TCTGTCCTTTATCGTATCAGACTATCTTAGCTTCAGTAAAGTGCACCTGCGTCAGCTACTTTGGTGCTTGACTTTCGGGGAAGAAGTGTGATATAAATTTACCACTCTATAGCGAAAGTTAAATAAAGGTGATACGCCTTGTGCGTTTTTTTTGTTGGTGATGGCTAAACTTGATAAAAAAATTAACACTGTCCGACAAAACTGGGGAAAAGAATATTCTTCCTTGCCAAAATTAGACCTTTTGGCTGTTCAGAAGAGTTCTTATAAATGGTTTTTGGAAGTCGGAATTGGAGAAATCCTTAGGGAAATTTCCCCCATTGATGATTTTACGGAAAAGAATTGGAGATTGGAATTTAAAAAATATAGAATAGGTAAAGTCTCAAATTCCCCTGAAACCGCTTTGTCTAAAGGGCTTGTTTACGATGCTCCTCTATATGTAGAAACTACGCTTACAAATAAAAAAACAAACGCAACTATAGAGCAGGAAGTATTTTTGGGAGATATTCCGCAGATGACAGACAGGGGAACATTTATTATAAACGGGGTCGAAAGAACAGTTGTTAATCAACTGGTCCGTTCGCCCGGTGTTTTTTTCACAGCAGTTCACGACAATGTTACAGGTAAAAAGATATATACGGCCGAAATAAGGCCAATTCATGGATCATGGCTTGAATTTTCTACGACCAGGCACGAAACTATAACGGTTAAAATAGACAGACGCAGGAAATTTTTGGCCTCCACATTTTTAAGAGCAATTGGATTTTCTTCGAATGAGGACATAAAAGAATCTTTTAGGGAATTGGAGGCAGATGGGAAAACTTCGTATGTTGAAAATACTCTTCAGAAAGATGAGACAGGAAGTTCTAAAGACGCAATTATTGAGATATTTAAAAAAATGCATCCCGGAGAGCCGGTGGTTTTTGAAAAAGTTAAAGAAAATTTTGACGGATTGTTCTTCAATGCCCGCCGGTATGATTTGGGAAAAGTTGGAAGATACAAAATAAACAAAAAACTTAATGGAATGTCCGGGTTCAAAGACTCGAATGCATATATCTTAACAAAAGAAGATATTTTGGGAACAATCAGTTTTCTTATTAAGTTAGCTCAAGGATCAGAAGGCGTTGATGACATAGACAGTCTTGCCAATAGGCGTGTCCGAAGAGTAGGGGAATTGGTTGCTACAACAGCGTTTAGAGTTGGAGTTTTAAGACTTGAGCGAAGCATTAAGGAAAGAATGAGCTTGATTACGCCGGATGTTCCGCCTTCAATCGGCGCTCTTATTAATGCAAGACCAATCATGGCTTCAATAAATGAATTTTTCCGGACATCTCAGCTATCAACTATACTGGATCAAACGAATCCATTGTCCGAGATTGACAATTTGAACCGTTTGACAGTTATGGGAACAGGGGGAATTTCAAGAGAAAGAGCAGCATTTTCAATCCGTGATATCAACAGTTCTCAGTATGGAAGAATTTGCCCGATCAGAAGTCCTGAAGGGCCAAACATAGGCTTGGTTACCTATTTAGCTCTTTATGTTAAGGTAAATGAACATGGATTTCTGGAAACTCCATATAGAAAAGTTGCAAAAATAAAAAAAGACAGGGATACCGTTGTTACTGTGACAGATGAAATTGTTTATTTGGCCGCAGATGATGAAAGAAAGCATTACATTACTCATGCGGGGGCGTTATCCGGAAATGTTTTGGAGGGAGATCGTGTTCCCGTTAGATTTCAGGGCGGATTTATGGAAATCGAGAAAGAAAAGGTTGATTTTGTTGATATTGTTCCGCGCCAGGTTGTCGGAACGTCAGCATCTCTTATTCCTTTTGTTTCCCATGATGAAACAAACAGAGCTTTGATGGGTACTCATATGCAATGTCAAGCTGTTCCGTTAGTTGTTCCGGAAAGTCCAATGGTTGGTACGAATATGGAAAAAGTCGTTGCTTCGGTAATGGAAAGGGTAGTCAGAGCTCCTTTTGATGGCGTGATTACACATGCTGACGCAAATAAGATCACTATAAGGGGCAGTAAGAAAGGCGAAGAAAAAACTTACCAGATAGATTCTTTCAAAAGAACATCGCAGGCCACTTCCTACACTCAAAGAACAATTACGGCGGAAGGAGATAAGGTTAAAAAAGATGATCTTTTAATTGATGGTCCATCTTCAGACAATGGAGAATTGGCTCTCGGACGCAATTTGTTAATTGCTTACGCGTCTTTAGACGGATTGGGATACGAAGACGCGGTAGTTATTTCAGACAGACTTGTTAAGGAAGATGTTTTATCTTCTATTCATATTGAAAAACATGAGGCAGCTGTTGTTGAGACGAAACTGGGACCGGAAGAAACCACAAGGGATATTCCGAATGTTTCAGAGGAAGACTTAGCGAATCTTGATGAAGATGGAATAGTTGTCATAGGAAGCGATGTTGTCCCGGGAGACATATTGGTTGGTAAAATTGCTCCAAAGGGAGAAACGGAATTAACAGCGGAAGAAAGATTGCTGCGGGCAATTTTTGGAGAACAGGCAAGAGAAGTGAGAGACACATCTTTAAGAATGCCTCATGGAGAAAGAGGTACAGTAATCAGCATTCAGATTTTGGACAGAAAAAAAGGAGATGAATTGGAGCCTGGAACTTTGCGAAAAATAATTATTGAGGTTGCGCAATTCAGACACGTTGTTGTTGGAGATAAACTTGCGGGAAGGCACGGAAACAAAGGGGTTATTTCCAAAATATTGCCCCAGGGAGATATGCCTTATTTGGCCGACGGAACACCAATAGATATTGTTATCTCTCCAATCAGCGTGCTTGCTCGTATGAATTTGGGGCAATTGCTTGAAGCTCATCTTGGATGGGCATGCTCAAAATTGAATGTTAAAGTTGGAATTCCTGCTTTTGAAGAAGTCGGAGAAAATAGAATAACTGCTTCCTTGAAGCAAGCAAAGCTTCCTGAAGACGGCAAAGCGACACTATACGACGGCCGAACAGGAGAGGCATACGAAAATTCCGTAGTTGTCGGAATCGAATATATCATGAAGCTTATTCATATGGTTGAAGATAAAACTCATGCGCGCTCTACCGGGCCGTATTCCTTGGTTACGCAACAGCCTTTGGGTGGAAAAGCGCAAATGGGAGGACAGCGTCTTGGAGAAATGGAAGTCTGGGCGTTGGATGCCCACAGGGCAAGATATGCGCTGCAAGAAATGCTGACAATAAAATCAGACGATGTGGTGGGACGCGCCAAAGCTTTTGAAGCGATTGTTAAGGGAATAGATATTCCAACACCTCGAGTTCCGGAATCATTCAAGGTTTTGATAAAAGAACTTGCATCTTTGGGTTTGAATATCACGCCTATTGGCGCTACCGTTGTGTCTGAAACGTTAGCTCCTCTAACAGAGGGCAGTATGATAGAGAAGAAAATTGAAGAAAAAGTAGAAAAGGACGCTCTTTTGCTGCAGCAAGCATCATCTGCGGAAACACCGGTTTTGCCGGATGAAAAAACTGTTTCTTAAAATTTATGAATGATAATATAGATAAAAAAATGAAGGATATTACAATTTTAGACTTTAAAGCCTTAAAGATTTCTTTGGCTTCTCCTAAAGATATATTGGCATGGAGCTATGGTGAAGTAACAAAGCCCGAAACTATTAATTACAGAACTCTTCGGCCGGAAAAAGACGGACTTTTTGATGAAAGAATTTTCGGGCCGACTAAGGACTGGGAATGTTATTGCGGAAAATATAAGAGAATCAGATATAGGGGAATAGTATGCGATAAATGCGGAGTTGAGGTTACATTGTCCCGCGTCAGACGCGAAAGAATGGGACACATAGTTCTTGCAACTCCGGTTGCTCATGTTTGGTTCTTCAAAGGTTCATCTTCGCCATTATCTTTGCTTTTGGACATGTCCCAAAAAAGCCTTGAGTCAGTAATATATTACGCTTCTTATTTGGTTATAGATATTGATGAAGATAAGAAAAAACAGGCTTTGGATTCCTTTGCGGACTATATTGAAAAGAAAAAGCAACAATTAAAACAAGATCTAGATATTGAAGAGAAAAAAGTTGAAGAGGAAATGGAGCAGAAGAAAAAAGAATCCCTTTCTTCCAAATCCAAAGGAGAGCAAAAAGAGCTCATAGAACAAGAAATAGAACTCACAAAAAGACAAAAAGTAGCTGCGCTTGCTGAAAGGTTGGATTTAGAAAGCAAAAAATTGGATGAAATTCAGGATGCGCTCCTGAAGCTTTTAAGAGGCCTAAGAACAGGAGCGGTACTTTCTGAGGATGAGTACTTTAAGATTCTTGAGTATGATATTCCCGTATTCTTTTCTATCAGAACAGGCGCTGAAGGGTTGCTGGAGCTATTGGAAAAAATTGATATTGCAGGATTGATAGCTGCTCTTCGAAAAGAAACAGAAAAAGCAAAAGGACAAAGATATTTGAAGCTTATTAAAAGACTAAGACTTATCGAATCTATCCGCAAAGCGGAAATTCTGCCTACATTTATGCTTCTTTCGGTGCTTCCTGTTATTCCGCCTGACCTTCGCCCCATGGTTCAGCTGTCGGGAGGACGTTTTGCAACATCCGACCTAAACGATTTATACAGAAGGGTTATAAATAGAAATAATAGGTTAAAACACTTAATGAGTTTGGGCGCGCCAATGATAATTCTTAAAAATGAAAGAAGAATGCTGCAGGAAGCCGTAGATTCATTGATAGATATTGCTCAAAGAAGCAGCCAGATTACATCTTCTCCTTTAAGATCGTTGTCGGACATGTTAAGGGGTAAGCAGGGAAGGTTCAGGCAAAACCTTTTGGGTAAAAGAGTTGATTATTCCGGCCGTTCCGTAATTGTTGTCGGTCCGCAATTAACTCTTTCTCAATGCGGTCTTCCGAAAGAAATGGCTCTGGAAATGTTTAAGCCTTTTGTTTTGCGCGAGGTTATCGTTAGGGGATTTGCTCCCAATATAAAATCAGCAAAAAGATTTATAGAAAAGCGCCCGCCTGAAGTATTCGATATTCTGGAAGAGATTACCAAGAACCATCCAGTTCTCCTGAATAGAGCGCCAACTCTTCACAAGCTGGGTATTCAGGCTTTTTATCCGATTTTAATTGAAGGATCCGCTATTGCTCTGCATCCATGTGTATGCGCGGGGTATAACGCTGATTTTGACGGAGACCAGATGGCGGTTCATATACCTCTTTCCAAAAAAGCCCAAGAAGAAGCGATAAATTTGATGATGCCCAAACACAATTTGCTTAAGCCTGCGGATGGTGGAGCTATTACGCTTCCAAATAAAGAAATGGCAGTTGGAACATATTACTTAACAAGCATGGATGAATCTTTAAGGAAAGCAGACGTTAAAGATCTTCCGATGTTTAAGGATACAAAGGATGCTCTTTTGGCCCACAGTGTTAAAGCAGTAGGACTGCGGGAGCCGATTATGGTAAGAATTGAGGATAAAAGCGAGGAAACAACAGTCGGAAGAATTTTGTTCAATGAGGCGCTTCCTTCATCTTTTGGGTTTGTAAATCGGCCTATCAATGCATCCGGAATAAAAACAATTGTTACGGAAGCAATTACTAAGAGGACTCCCGATGAGGTAGAGAAGCTGATAGACGCAATCAAAAAACTCGGATTTTACGGAGCAACTATTTCGGGTATTTCTGTTTCGGTTTTCGACAATGAAATGATTAAAGAAAGAAAAAGCTTTATAGAAGAAGCGGATAAAAAGGTGTCTCAAATAGAAGACGATTACCAAAAAGGATTAATAACGGATGAGGAAAAAAAGCGCTTGTCCAATGACATTTGGCTTAAAACAACAGACACTGTTGCGGATTTGACTTGGAATAATTTAAAGTCTGCGAACGTAATTAAGCTTATTATTGATTCCGAAGGGGCAAGAGCCGGCAAGGAACAGTTAAAGCAGCTTTCGGCTATGAAGGGTTTAATTCTGGATCCTCTCGGAAAAATAGTTGAGCTGCCGATTAAATCTAATTTCAGAGAAGGCTTATCCATATTTGAGTATGTGGCATCAGCCCGCGGATCAAGAAAAGGTTTAACCGATTCGGCTCTTAAAACCGCAAACGCAGGTTATCTTACCCGCCGTTTGGTTGATTGTTCTCATGATGTAATAATAAGAAAAGAGGATTGCGGAACTCATGAGGGAATTGTGATAAATAGAGACGAAAAAGATAGAATGGCTCCATTTACGCAGCGTGTTTTAGGCCGTTTTCTTGCGAAAAACATTATTTCCAGGAAAACAAAAAAAGTTATAGCAAAAGAAAGCGAAGAAATAACGCTTTCTGTTGCAAAAAAGATTGAAGACGAAAACATAACGGATGTGATTGTCAGGTCAGCTATTACATGTGAATTGGAATATGGTATTTGCAGTATGTGTTATGGGTGGGATTTCAGTACGAGAAGAAAGGTTGAAAGCGGCGTGCCGGTTGGAGTTATTGCGGCTCAATCTATCGGAGAACCGGGAACTCAATTGACAATGAGGGTCAGACATTTTGGAGGAGTTGTTATGTCGGACGTTACCCAAGGTTTGCCAAGAGTGGAAGAACTTTTTGAAATGAGAACTCCAAAGGCTTTGTCTCCAATTTCGGAATTTTTGGGAAAAGTAAAGGTTGCAGCAACGGATGAAGGATACTTGGTAACAATCAAAAGCTCCAAAATTAAGCCTTCCCGGGAACAGGAATTTTTCATTCCTTTAACTGCAACTCTTAATGTTGCCGATGGGGATGAAATTTTGCCTGGAACCCAGCTTGCTCAAGGATATATTGATCCCAAAGAAGTTCTTAAGGTTAAAGGCTTAACCGATGCGCAGCGTTATGTTATTCTTGAAGCCCAAAAGGTTTATGAATCTCAAGGCATTTCTATTAATGATAAGCATTTCGAAGTGGTTCTGAGAAAGATGTCGGACAAAGTTGTTGTTGAGACAGTTGGAGACACATCTTTGATCCCCGGAGCATTTATTACAAAAACAAGATTTCAGGATATTAATTCCGAAGTATTGTCTCAAGGCGGAGAGCCTGCAACAGCAAGACAAACAATACTTGGAATTACGAAATCCGCTTTGTATTCGGATTCATGGCTTTCCGCATCTTCTTTCCAGGAGACAACAAAAGTTCTGACAGAAGCAGCTTTGGAAGGACGCGTTGATAACTTAATAGGCCTTAAGGAAAATGTTATCATTGGAAGACTTATACCTGTTGAAGGTAAACCTTCCGATACAGTATAATATACACGCTGAAATTTTCAATTCGAAATTTAAAATTTTCAATCAAATTTAAATTTGAAAATTCATTGAAAATTGAAAATTAAAAATTTAAAATTTTTAATTTATGCCAACATTATCACAGCTTACAAGAAAAGGAAGATCAAGAAAAAGTAAAAAAAGCAGGAGCGGCGCGTTAAGAAGAATTTTTAATGCCCGTGAGAGAGTTTACAAGACAACTGTTTCTCCTCAAAAAAGAGGAGTGGTTACCTTGGTTAAAACAATGACCCCTAAAAAACCAAACTCCGCTCTTCGCAAAGTTGCCCGCGTTAAGCTTTCCAATAAAATGGAAGTTACAGCTTATATTATGGGAATCGGACATTCTCTTTCGGAACACGGAATAGTTCTTGTCCGTGGCGGAAGAGTAAAGGATTTACCTGGAGTAAAATACCATATTGTTCGAGGCAAGTTCGATCTTTTGGGAGTTGAGGGTAGAAAAAGATCGCGAAGTAAATATGGAGCCAAGAAAAATATGATGGGAGGAGCAGCGCCAAAGGTGATTACGGGAGCCGCACCGGCAGCGCCGGCAGCAGCGTCAGCATAATATTATGAGACACAAACAAGCGCCAAGAAGAGACATGGGGGGAGATACAGTTTACAATAATAAGCAAATCGCCAAGTTCATTAATTATTTAATGAAAGATGGTAAAAAAACTGTTGCGCAAAGTGTTTTTTATGCTACTTTTGATCTTTTGTCCAAAAAAAACGCGGACCCTGTTGCAACTTTTGAAAGAGCGCTTAATAATGTAGGTCCAAAGCAGGAAGTAAAAGCCAAAAGGGTCGGTGGAGCTAATTATCAAATTCCAATGGAAGTCAGACCGGAAAGAAGAGCTTCTCTGGCTATGAAATGGATTGTGGAAGCAGCAAGGAAAAGATCGAATAAAGATTACAGGGTTTTCGAAGAAAAATTAGCGGCGGAATTGATGGACGCGTCCAACGAGCAGGGCGAAGCAATTAAGAAAAGAGATTCGGTGCTGCGCATGGCCCAAGCAAATCGAGCATTTGGACATTTTAAGTGGTAGTTTAATGCTCGATGAAGTCCCTCCGAAACCGCTCCATGAGCCGCATTCGAATAGAATTAAAAAGGCGAATGGTAAGGTTGGTGGGACGAACCGCGCCTTCGGCCACTTCAAGTGGTAAAGTTTTTTCATCTGGTAATTTTTTACTGAAGATTAATTTCGAGGATTTTGGAGTTGATCTCTATCCTATTTACCGCTCTAGTATTTTAATTCTAAAAATCTTCTTTTTACATTAAGTTTAGTATAATCAAAGTAATTGAAGAATCCTTCGCGTCCCAAAAGCGGAGTTTGGATGTGATCTCCAAATTGAATAACTGTTTCAAATTCTTTATTCTCAATCTTTATTTTTACGAAATGCATATATGAGTCTACAGATAATCCGCCTACTCCGACTATTTTCTGATACTCGCCTTTTTTATAATCCATTCCGATTTCATGAGCAAAAGAGGATGGAAAAACATTGTAGTCCGAGCCTGAATCAATCAGAGCTTTGATAAAATTCTTACTCCATTTGTTTTTATTTCCCAGCTTAACTAAAACATACGGTCTGTATATGGTTTTTAGCTTTTTTAATTTTGGGTCAAAAAATATATCTGGGAGAAAGTTGTATTTTATTATAGGCATGTTGGGGCAAGAGCAGTATTAAATGGCGGTACAAACATAATTATTGCATCCGCAATATTCTTTTTTTTGATAGCTTCTTGTAGTTTATCGAGATTTCTGTAGGAAAGTAAAACTTTTCTATAGTTTTTGTCTGTTGCAATCCATTTGTTTTCGTTATCAAGATATAGTTTTGTATTCATATTTATATTATCTCACACATTGTCAAGGAAGAATCGTTATTCCGAGGATTTTGGAGCCGATTTGCATACTAAGCTACATACTAAGCCTTGCTTAGCAGAGTATATTTGCCAAACAAGGATTTTGGAGTTTTTCTACTAAGCAGGGCATTTAATTTTTTATCAAGTTGATCCGGCAGTATCCCTTGAGATATTCCAAGGAAGTATTTTTTTGAGATACAAGCCTTCATCAAGAAGAAGTTTGTGCCTATAGGGTTTGCGCGACATTGTTTATTAGCTTAACTGCTTCATTAATAGTTCCGCCTATGGTTTGTTTGTTAACATGAGGATAGAGCTCGTGAATTGCCTGAACGGTAAAGCCGTCTTTTAGTAAAAACAAAATTTGATCAACAGGTATTCTGGTACCTTTAATAACAGGTTTGCCTCCGAGAATATTGGGGTCTGATCTAATATATTTATCCATAGTATTATTATACACTTTCCTGTCAATAATTTTTTAATTAATCTCTATTTCCAAAATCTTATCTTCTATTGCTATTTTTTGCACCACATCCATTCCTTTGGTTACTATTCCAAAATTTGTATATTGGCCGTTTAAGAATTGAGAATCTTTTTTGGTAATAAAAAATTGAGCATCATTTGAAACCTTTATATCGCCTCCGCGCGCCACTCCCAAAGAGCCGACAACAAAAGGCTGATTATTCAATTCAGTTGGCATATTTCTTCCGCCTGTGCCGTTTCCCAGCGGGTCTCCGCCCTGAATTACCCAATCCTCAACCCGATGAAAAAGTTTTCCAATATAAAATCCGCTTTTGGCCTTCTGTACAAAATTCTGTACAGTATTCGGCGCTTCTTTTGGGTAGAGGGTAAGTTCAATATCTCCCTTTTTGGTTTTAATAATTGCTGTAGCAGTTTCTGCTTGAGAAGAAGGCGCGGAAGTTTTAGATGGAGCAGTGTTTAGAGTTTGAGTTTGAGATATGACCGGACTGACTGAGGGAAGACTAAGCGCGGATCCTTGCGTTACGGGTTTTACTTTCGCCGCATTATTATTAATAACCAAAACAGCAAATAGTCCCAGAACAATCAGAACTGCAATCATAGTTATTTTTCCCACGTTTGTTATTGTACCACAAAACTTTTCTGTCTGGGTTATTGCATATTGCAAGAAATAGGAATAAAGTAATATTAATGAGATTATTCGCTGCGTTAAGCGTGGCTTTTGTCCGTAGTTTCTTAGTATTTATATTTTTATTTTTTGAACTTTTCTTTGCTTCCGGGGCATCTGCGTTAGGGATGACGCCTACCCCAACCCTTTTACCGCAGCCGGCTTTAAATGTTCCCATTATCAAAGGGAACGCGGTTTCGGCACTGTCAGTTTCGTCTCTGTCAGACTCAGAGACGCTGATTGTTCCTTCAGACGGTACAAAAGTACAGAGTCCAATTCTGAAAAATGGGCAGCAATACATCATTGCAATTTCGGGAACTTTTATTTGGGGGAATTGCGATAAGGTAACATGTCCTAATGGGGGGCCTGATTACAAAAGATATGGCGACGCGGGTTATTTGACGGATGACCATTGGAAAAGTCTTACTGATCCATTATGGTCAAGTATTGTTTATTTAGATATTAACGGCAGTCATTTTTCGCCTGCTGTGTATGCCCCTGGGCACGTGTACTTTTTGGATATTAAAGGCAGCGGCAAGTCTGTAACTTTCAGGATCAATGATTGTTCCTATTGCTATCCCGATAATTCGGGTTATTTAACGGTCGAGATACTGTCAGCGCAAAGAAACCCATTAGTTTTGATTCCCGGCATTGGAGGGTCGGAACTCAAGACAACAGAAATGAAAGTTTGGGCGGAAGATAATGGGCATGGGGGAACGTTTAACTATCTTTATCCCAGCAATGAAACAATTTGGCTAAATGAAGATAAAGCAAAAGAGTTCGGTGAAGATGATTATTTTGATGTTTTGAGAATGAAAACAGATGGAATAACTTCTGAAGTAAACATAGGAATAACAGGCAACTTGGTAGCTCGAGCCTATCAGGGGACAATGGATTTTTTTATTTCCAATGGTTATATATTAAACAAAGATTTCTTTGTTTTTCCTTATGATTGGAGAAGAGATATCTCATCAACAGTATCGCTTCTTGATCAGAAAATCAATGAAATAAAAGCGCAAACAGGACTCTCTAAAGTGGACATTGTTGCTCATTCAATGGGAGGACTGGTAGCGAGAAATTATATTGCGGATTCCGCAAAAGCCAAAAATGTCAGAAAATTATTTACTTTGGGAACCCCTCATTTGGGGTCTGTGGATTCATTAAAGAATTTGAGACATGGCAATTGCTTAACTCCCTTGCCTGTATCACTAGGCCCATTATGCCTAGGGATAATAAATGCAGAGGCAAAAGATGTTGTTCGAAATATGATTAGCGTATTTCAATTAACTCCGAGCCAAGCCTACTTTGATTTTTATTCAGGAGAAGACAGCAGTCATCCCTATCCGTATAAAACAGAATCAGGAGGATTAAGCTATATTCAGATTAAAAATCTTTTAACAGGTTTAGGCCATAATACATCTCTTTTTGCTCCTTCGGAAACTTTTCATAATCTGGACAATTCTTTATCAAACACCAATGGGGTTAATGTAACTGTGATTGCCGGTTCAGGCAGGCCTACGCTGGGACAAATTGTTGAAGAAAAAAGAGTCTCCCTGTTGGGAATTCCATACGTTCATAAAGACATGATTAATATAAATGGTGATGGAACAGTTCCTCTCTTTAGTGCTTCCTTGAATGATCCCGGTAGAAACTTATCTTTTTTTGACAGCGCTAAAGTTTTTTATACTAATCAGGAGCACGGACAATTGGTTGCAAACGGATCTGCTTTGAATTTGGTAAAAAATATTCTTAACAACAGCAATCAATTGCCGGATAGAGTTTCCTCCACTCCCTACTCTTTCAGCGGAACCCAGGTTTCTGTTCATTCGCCTGTAAATATTCATGTCTATGATTTCGAAGGCAGACATACGGGTCCAACTCCGGACGGAGATTTCGAAGCAAATATTCCCGGAAGTTCTTACGATACTTTGGATGACGCTAAATTCGTTTTTCTGCCGGATGACGGACAATACGACATAAAATTTGAAGCAACAGATCAGGGGAGTTTTGACTTTAAAATAAAAGAATTTGAAAACAACACTAACACGTCTACGGTTCTGTATAGCGATATGCCATTGACTGCTGATACAAAAGCGGAAACTGTTTTGGACACATTGTCTCTTGAACCGCCCGTTCTGCAAATTGATCAGGACGGAAATGGAACAATAGATAAGGAAGAAAAGCCAACAGCCATTATAATTGGCGGTTCTGATTTTGATCATATCCCTCCGCGAACAGCTGTTGGTATTTCGGGAACTAAAGGCAATAAAAGCTGGTACAGGAGCGATGTTCTGGTAACTTTAACTGCGCAGGATGAGGCAAGCGGATCCGGAGTAAGTAAGATTGAATACAGTCTGGATAACGGACAGACAATCCAAACATATACAGAGCCATTTGTTGTTGCGCGGGAAGGAAGAATGAAGCTGCAATTTCATTCTGCTGACAAAGCCGGCAATGAAGAAGCTCTTGTGGAAATAGAAATTAAGATCGACAAAACTCCGCCCGAGGCAAAAGTCTTCATTGATCAGACCAAGCTGAATTTTGTTCTTCAGGGAGTTGACACAAATATCACTACGGTGAAAATGGAAAGCAGGACATCAACAGGGACAAAATCCGGATTTCATACTATTTCCGATGAAGCAGGAAATACAATGCTTTTGTACGTAAGGGAAGAAAACAGTGAAAAACAAAGTGAATTTAGAATTTATTCTCTGCAATATAGTAATAATTTATCCGTAAATTTGCCTACCAGCTATCTCAGAACTATTTACCAGGGCAGAAAAGGCGCATTAAGCATCAAGGAGCAAAATTTTGAATTAAAAAAAGAAGTGAAAACGAGAATTCAATATGACAGCAGGAAAAACAAAAGTACGATTATAGTTAAGGAGGGTAAGAAGGAAAAAGTCAAAGAAGTCCGTTCGGGATTGGTTTTGCTTAATCTGTTAACCGATAAAGGACAACTTAAAACAAGCTACTGATTATTTCTTTTTCTTTGAGATTTTCTGAAGTAATTTCCAAATTCCAAAAACAACTACAAACCAGAAAATTATGTCCAAAATTAAAATTGAATAAGTTGTATTTGCGGTACCAAATAAAGCATAGGAACCAAATTTAAATGGTAAACCTGCTTGATTCGCAGAGGGATTAACTAAGGCATCTGCAATACTAAGTCCATAAGTTACGATTACGCTTAATATTAAAATAACCACAAATGACTTTTTGGTCATACCTTACCTTACCACAAAATTTTCATAACAACAACTTTGAGCATTAAAACGCAAAAATACCGGAGGCGTCAATAGGATTTCACTTTAGGTATGGAAGATGATGCGGAAGATTTGCGTGTTTGTTATTGTACCACAAAACCATTTCCGAGAACTTTCCTGACGATTCCAATAGTGGTTTTAATTAGTCTTATCTTTTGCGGTTGGTCATCGAGGAAATGAGCCATTTCGTAATTAATTATTGGTTTTGGCAAATGAAGACGATTTATGTTCTCAATAAATTTATCCAAATATAAACCATCAATTCTTATGCCGTCAAAATTATTTTGAGAAATATTACTATGCAATTGTTGACAATGTTTGCCGATTGCGCATCCTTCACAAATCTTATCGGTTTTTCCTTCTACGATTTCTGCAGGATAAGCATTTGATAATCTCAAAAACAGATCATATAGCTTTTTTTGTTTTTCTTTAAATTTTTCTATAGCCTCTTTTTTCGGGAGCAACCCCAACACGTCATCTTTGTAGGTTAAATTTAAATGGGGGGATATTCTCCATTCAGACATCTCAGCAGTAATAGCGTTAATTTCTGCCAAATGAGATGGCGAAAAACCTCTCTCAATCAAACCAAAATAGGACCTAAGATGGTGGCCGCGGATTACAAATGGTTTTGAATTGCCGGGCTTTTCTCTATCAGCAGGCGGTTCAAATTCAGACATGGTGGAATTATACTTACTTTCTTCAAAAAAAGCTAACGCAGAACTATTTAATTGCATTAAGCGGCCGCATACTCCAATTAAATGTCGTATTTGTAATGTTACGTAATTAGTAATTAGTAAGTGGTTTAGTTACGTAATATTTTACGTAATACCCTAAACATGATATAATTATAATATGCCGACAAGAAAGATGGAAAAAAGAAATATCAGAAGCCTTACGAAAATTGCAGGGAAAAGTTTTGGGATTACTTTTCCCATCGAGTTAATCCGCAAACTGGGCTGGCGGGCAAAACAAAAGCTTACAGTTACCCCCAAAGGTAAGAAATTAGTAGTGAAAGATTGGAAGAAGTAGAATAGGAAAGCAAAATATGTTATACTAAACTTCATAAATTCGAAACTCGAATCTCGAAATTCGAAACTGTTTTAGTCATTTGAATTTGTTTCGCCCGCCTGCCGGCGAGGCAGGGATTTCGGATTTTGGTATTCGGATTTTTGTTTTATTATGGCTGTTGATAAGAGATTAGTCGCACTGGATCACATCCGAAATATTGGTATTATCGCGCATATTGACGCGGGTAAAACCACCACTACCGAGCGTATTTTGTATTACACGGGAAAAACTTACAAAATCGGAGATATTGACGAGGGAACAACTGTCATGGATTGGATGGAAGAGGAGAGAAAAAGAGGAATTACGATTGTTTCCGCCGCAACCACCGCGTACTGGTCCCGTTCTTCAATAAATTCAGTTGGTAAGGAAGATCCTTTCCGATTTAACATTATTGACACTCCCGGGCACGTAGATTTTACCGCTGAAGTAGAACGTTCTTTGAGAGTTTTGGATGGCGGAATTACAGTTTTGGACGCGGAAGAAGGAGTGCAGTCTCAATCCGAAACAGTCTGGAGGCAGGCGGATAAATATAAAGTTCCGAGACTTTGCTTTGTGAACAAGATGGACAAATTAGGAGCTGATTTTCTGGCAACTGTCAAAAGTATTGAAGACAGGCTTGGGGCAAATCCTGCAATTATGGTTTTGCCAATCGGAGCGGAAGCTACTTTTAAAGGAGTCTATGATTTATTACACAGAAAATCTGTGGTTTGGACAGGAGAAGAATTGGGTGCGAAATTTGAAATAACAGACGAAGTTCCCGAAGGAATGAAGGATGAAGTAGAAAAATATCGGGCCAAACTCGTTGAGAAAATCTCCGAAACAGATGACGTTTTGATAGAAAAGTACCTTAATAATGCAGAAATTTCGGTTGAGGAATTAAAAGCGGCATTAAGAAGAGCGGTTATTGCTTATAAATTAGTGCCTATTTTTGCAGGAAGTTCTTTGCGCAACAAAGGAGTTCAGCTTCTTTTGGATGGAGTCGTAGATTATTTACCGTCTCCGGTTGATTTGGGACAAGTTAAAGGATTAAATCCGAAAACCCAGGCGGAAGAGTTTAGGAAATTAATTCCTGAAGAAGCGTTATCCGGTCTGGCTTTCAAAATCCAAAATGATCCTCATGTTGGAAAGCTTACCTATTTTAGAATTTATTCCGGCAAAGTTGCTGCGGGAACTTATATCTATAATAGTACGAAAAATAGTCAGGAAAGAGTAGGACGGCTTCTTTTAATGCACTCAAATGAAAGAACGGAAATAAAAGAAGCATTTGCCGGAGAAATCGTTGCTGTTGTTGGGCTTAAAGATACCACAACAGGAGACACTTTATGCGATCCGGAAAAGCCGATTATTTTGGAAAAAATCTCTTTTCCCGAACCGGTTAGTTCTGTGGCAATTGAGCCAAAGACAAAGTCAGATCAGGAAAAATTGGGCTATGCCTTAAAGCGCTTGATGGATGAAGATCCTACATTTCAAGTCAAGACAAATCATGAAACAGGGCAAACAATTATTTCAGGGGTTGGAGAATTGCAGCTTGAAGTAAAAGTAAATACCATGAAAGCGGATTTTGGAGTTGAGGCGAATGTCGGAGCTCCGCAAGTGGCCTACAAAGAAACTATTGTTAGAATTGCGGAGGGAGAAGGAAAATATATCAAGCAATCCGGAGGAAAAGGGCAATACGGACATTGCTTGCTTCGGGTGGAGCCAAAACCGCGGGGCGAAGGCTTTGAATTTCTTAATGAGATTAAGGGAGGAACAATTCCTGCTGTTTTTATAAGCTCGATTGAAAAAGGAGTCAAAGAAACCATGGAAAATGGAATTTTATTAGGCTATCCGATGGTTGATATGAATGTGGCTGTTTATGACGGAAGCTTTCATGAGGTTGATTCATCCGATATCGCATTTAAGATTGCCGCATCCCAGGCATTGCAAGCTGCTACGAAAAAAGCAGGCCTCACACTTCTGGAACCCATCATGAAAGTAGAAGTAACAACTCCGAATGAATTTATGGGAGATGTAATCGGAGATTTGTCTTCCAAAAGAGCGCAGATTTCAGGAACAGAAGAGAGGTCAAGAGCAACAATAGTTTTGGCAATGGTGCCTTTGTCCGAATTATCAGGATACGCAACTACACTTCGTTCGATGTCCAAGGGAAGAGCGTCTTATTATATGGAGCCTTCTCACTACGAAGAAGTGCCCAAGAATATTCAGGAAGAAATGCTGGCTAAGTCCACTTTCACAGGAAGAATTAACGCCCAGTAACAAAAGGAAGGTTGTGTTTGAAATTATTCTTCCGGGCGAATTGCAAAACTTTTTCAACTATAGTTCTTGTTAGGCCTTTCGCGATAATTTGTTCTTCGGATAATTTTTGGTCAAAATAACAATAAAGAATTTTGTCAGCGTCTTTATATGTGAATCCGAATTCGTTTTCGTCGGTTTGATTTTCCCAAAGGCCCGCGGTAGGCTGCTTGGTCAATACTGATTTTGGCAAGTTCATAAATTTTGCTAACTGATAAACCTGAGTTTTATAAAGATTGTGAAGGGGTTCAATGTCGCTTGCCTCATCTCCAAATCTGGTAAAATATCCCAAGAGACATTCGCTTTTATTTTCTGTTCCGACAACTAACGCTTTGCGTTTCTTCGCTTGATCGAAAAGAAGAGTCATTCTTGTCCGCGCCATAATATTGCCTTTGCGTATCATGTCTATTCTCGGATCGATTTTCGCAATTTCATCTACAGGAGTTTTTATATTAAATTTTATTATGTGTTCCTTGGGAATATTCAGCGCTTCGATAACTTCCAATGCATCCGTTACTCCCTGATCATTTAGTTTTCCGTAAGGAAGAAGAATAGGAAAAACTTTATTCTGCCCCAAAGCTCTTACGGTAAGAGTAAGGGAAAGGCTTGAATCAACACCTCCGGAAAGCCCAATTACCGCGTATGAAAGCCCCGTTTTCTTAAAAGTTTCTCTTAGAAATTTGACAAGAGATTGTGCTATTTTTTCGGGATTAGCATTTTCCATATTTATTTATATAGTTTGTGTTTTTGGATATATGATAAGACGGGTTTTGAGATAAGTTCTGCAACCGATAAATCTTCTTTGATATTATGGCGGATAATTGAGGATGAGATATCCGAAGTTACAAATTCGGGTGAAGAAATAAAGTGAAAGCCCTTTTGCGGTTTTGAAGGAAAAGAAAATCCAACACGCGGAACAACGAAAAATTTAATTTCTTCAGCCAGCTTTTTATGTTCTTTCCATTTTGTAAAATCCGGCAAAATATCGCTTCCGATTATCCAGAAAAAGACATGCGGATATTTTCTTTTCAATCTTTGGACTGTTTGGATAGTGTAATTTTTCTTTTTAGATTTTATCTCTTCGTCGGATGCAATTATTCCCTTTTCCTCAACTAATTTCGTCATGGCGTATCTGTGGCTTGCGCAAGATGCGGTTGAATCCCAGCTATGCTTATAATAAGGCATTAGCCAAATTTCGTCCAAGCTCATAATTTTTTTTACCTGACGGGCTGCCAAAATATGTCCAAGGTGGGGAGGATCAAATGAACCTCCCAATATGCCAATACGCATCGGCTTAATTCTACAGCATTTTCGTAGAAATTCCAATCCTCTTGACAAAGACTTTTTTGCATGGATATACTGATTATGTAATAAAAATTACTGTCTATGAAATTTCTTAAAAACAGAAAGGGTTTCACCACGTTCAGTTCACATGAACGTGGTTTCACGTTGATAGAACTCTTAGTCGTCATCGGTATTCTTGCGGTGTTGCTGGCGGTTACTTATATCGCAATTAATCCCGCAAGGCAATCCGCTCAAGCAAATGATGCAAAAAGAAGAAATGATGTAAACGAAATATTAAACGCGGTAAATAAATACATGGTAGATAATAATGGAGACGTGCCTTTAGGCATTACAACAACATCCCAAAATATCAAAACAGGAGGAGCTGACATATGCTCGGCTTTAGTCTCTTTATATATAGCTTCTTTGCCGTCGGATCCAAAAGAGAATAGCGGGTCGGCAATAAAAGATTGCGCTGTGGCAGGCGGATACGATACGGGATATATGATAGTTCAGAGCGCAACGAATAACAGGATAACCGTAAACGCTCCGAATGCGGAGATTGCCGGCACTGTAATATCTGTAACTAGATAAGCTTCAGGCTTATATTGACTCTTGACGGGGAAATAAAAGTATTGTATTATTACATTTATAGCTTTTTGGCTTTATTATGGCAGACGCAAAAAAATACGAAAGAACAAAACCTCATATAAATATTGGAACCATTGGTCATGTTGATCATGGTAAAACCACCACAACTGCAGCAATTGCAACAGTTCTCTCAAAGCAAGGATTAGCAACAGCTAAAAAATACGAAGATATTGATAACGCTCCGGAGGAAAAAGCGCGAGGAGTTACCATTAACATTTCCCACATTGAATACGAAACAAAAGCGAGACACTATGCACACATTGATGCTCCGGGCCATGCGGATTACATAAAAAACATGATTACGGGCGCAGCCCAAATGGACGGCGCAATTTTGGTTGTTTCAGCTCCGGACGGACCAATGCCTCAAACAAGAGAGCATATCTTATTAGCCCGTCAAGTTGGAGTACCTTCAATTGTTGTCTGGCTTAACAAAGTAGACATGGTTTCCGATGCAGAGCTTTTAGATCTGGTTGAAATGGAAGTTAGGGAACTTTTAACAAAATATCAATATCCCGGCAAAGATATAAAGATTATCAGAGGATCAGCCCTCAAAGCTCTTAATGGTGATCCTGAAGCAGAAAAACAAATTTTGGCTCTTATGGATGCGGTAGATACGGAAATTCCAACTCCAAAGCGCGATATTGAAAAACCATTCCTGATGCCGGTTGAGGATGTTTTCTCAATCAAAGGACGAGGAACTGTTGTGACAGGAAGAATTGAAAGAGGAACGATCAAGATTAACGAAGCTGCGGAAATTGTCGGAATTAAACCTACAAAGTCAACTGTCGTAACAGGAGTGGAAATGTTCCATAAACAGTTGGAAGACGGACAGGCTGGGGACAATGTCGGACTTTTGGTTAGAGGAATTGAGAAAGATGATGTTGAAAGAGGACAGGTTCTTGCCAAGCCGGGATCAATAACTCCCCATACGGAATTTGAAGCTGAAGGATATATTTTGACAAAAGAAGAAGGCGGACGCCATACTCCATTCTTCACGGGCTACAGACCGCAATTTTATATCCGGACAACAGACGTAACAGCGGAGGTTACACTTCCAAAAGGCGTTGAAATGGTTATGCCGGGAGACAACACAAAAATGACTGTCAAACTTATCGTTCCGGTTGCTATGGAAGAAGGACTTAGATTTGCAATTAGAGAAGGTGGAAAAACAGTTGGAGCAGGCGTAATTTCAAAAATTATTGCTTAAAGACTAATTTTGACTGTTGACCCCGCCAAGGCGGGGTTTTTTGATCTTTAAAATATTATGGCAAAAGGAAGAATAAGAGTACGTTTAAAAAGTTATGATGCCAGAGTAATCGATTCGTGCTGTCAGCAGATTCTGGATACTGCAATACGAACCGGTGCTAAAGTCGTAGGTCCGATTCCTCTTCCGACACAAAGATCAGTCTACGCCATTAACAAATCTCCTTTTATAGACAAAGACGCCAAAGACCATTTTGAAATCAAAGTCCACAAAAGATTAATTGACATTATTTCCCCAACCGACAAAACCATTGACAGTCTTACGCATCTAGAGTTGCCTGCTGGAGTGAATATTGAGATTCGAATGTAGTTTTTTTAAAACCCCCGTTTGTCTATCTATTTCAAACCAGGTTTGAACAGGCGAACAGTTTTTATAATAATGGTATTGTTGACAAAAACTCCCGATCGGCAAATATTGTCTAAACTTTTCTTTTCCTCTTTCCTTACAATTGCTTTCGTAAATTTTTTAATCTATAATTTGTTACCTTTATGATAGAACAAGAATCGGCAGCGCAGTAATCAGAAGCAGACAAATTTGTTCCCGCCATTACTATGCGTCCGCACCACTTTTTTAATCTTTCTGTTCGGAATGCTCTGCGAAGACACAATAATGGAGCAATAAAAATGGTGAATGGAGAGTTAGATTAGTAGATAATTTAGGAAGATCAGGAAGATCACGCTTTTTTCGTTATACTGACTGGGACAATTATTTAAGAGATATTATCGGCAGTACGAATAGAGATAGAGAAAAACTTCATGCAGGAGAAGAAGATTATTTGACTGCATTATGGAATCTGCCTAATCAGTCCTTTATCCATCTTGATTTACAGCCCGATGGCATTTGTAAGTCAGCCTGTTTTGGTAAACACTGCACAGGACTATATATCCGAGGACTGATAGGAGACATATTTAACTCAGAAAAAATTCGGTTATTAAGCATAGAGCGCATGCTAAAAGAAGCGGGCTACAAATTAGGAGATGATTATGAGCATAAGGAAACATCAGTTATTTTATATGATTACGAAGGCAGAAGTCTTCGCACCAGGAAGCAACCAACACCGGTAGCAGTAACTTTTGATTCCCTAATTGTCCGAACCGGCGCCTTGCGTAAAATTTAGATATATTGCATTTAACTCTAGCTTTGTATATAATTGTTTTATAAAAGTCATGTTTAACCGATTGGAGGTAAATAAGGCTGCATAAATAGAAGGTTTTGGGATTTTTTCCCTAAAGCGACTGTGTGCAGTCGCTTTTTTGGTTTTTAACGTATGAATTCAATACTGGCAAAGAAAATTGAACAGGGACAAAAATTTTTAGAGAATGGCAAGCGCATTCCGATCACAGCATTAGCTGTAAATGGAAATATTGTTGTAGGTCTTAAAACACCGGCGAAGAATAAATATTCCGCAGTGCAATTGGGATTTGATAAAAGAGCAAAAGCAAGGCCTGCGAAAAGTTTAAAATCCGTTTACAATTTCATAAGAGAAGTAAGGTTGAGCGATGCGGATACGATTCCCTCTGTTGGAGACAAGCTTTTGGCAAGCGCGATTTTTAAGCCCGGAGATATTGTAAACGTTACCGGAATATCCAAGGGAAAAGGATACGCCGGCGGAGTTAAAAGATATCATTTCAAAGGAGGACCGCGAACGCACGGACAATCAGACAGAGAAAGAGCGCCTGGAGCTATCGGAACAACGACTACACCGGGAAGAGTTTATAGGGGCAAGAGAATGGCAGGCCGAATGGGTCACGAACAGGTTACGGTTAAGAATTTGCAGGTTGTTTCTGTTAATGACGAGAATATTCTGGTTAAAGGTTTGGTTCCGGGCGGAAGAAATACATTGTTAATGCTTAAAAAGGTCGGAGAAAAAAATAAAAAGTTTGTTCCCCTTTATCAGGAAGTATCAAAAGAAGAAAAAGTATCAAAAGTATCAAATGTATCAAATGTAGACATGAATATTGAAATTAAAGATGAACCCAAAACGGAAGAAGTCAAGCCAGTAGAAGTAAAAGCAGGAGATGGGAAAGAGGAGGTAAAAGCAAATGCCAGTTAAAAAAAACTCAAAACTCAAAACTCAAATCTCACCTGTTCCCAGAGGGGAAAAACCACAACTTAAAACTAAGAAAATGGTTAAAAAAATTGCTGTGAAAAAAACAGCAAAAAAGGACGTAGTTGAGGCTGAAATTGCTGTTGCTAAACCAACGAAAGAAAAAAACTTAAGCGCTTCTGTTTATGACACGAAAGGAAAAGTGGCGGGAACTGTTGGTTTGCCGGCAGAAATATTTGGCGCTAAAATAAACGATTCCCTCATGTCTCAAGCAGTCCGTGTTTATTTGGCAAATCAAAGACAGGGAACCGTTAAAACCAAAAGCAGAGGTGAGGTTGATAGGACAACCAAAAAAATATATCAGCAAAAAGGCACTGGACGCGCCAGACATGGATCAAGAAGGGCTCCTATTTATGTCGGCGGAGGACGTGTTTTTGGGCCAAAACCACGAGATTTATCCCTTAACCTTTCAAAAAAAATGAAAACTCTGGCTCTTTTCTCCGCTCTTTCCTCAAAGCTTAAGGATAAAGAAATAAAAATAATAAAAGGATTAGAATTAATCGAACCCAAGACCAAGGTAATGGCAGAAGTTTTAAAAAGTTTGGGAATGGATAATGGCGGGGAAATTTTGTTGGTAATGCCCAAGGCGGGCAAGGAATCGCAAAATGTTTATAGAGCATCAAGGAATATCGAAGGGGTAAGTATTCTAGCTGCAAATACGCTGAATACATACGAAGTTTTAGATAACAAGCTAATTCTTCTAATGAAAGATTCGATAGGTATCATAAAAGATATTTTTGTGAAAGCGTAAAGAACATATGAATACGAGAGACGTTGTTGTCGCGCCTGTTATAACAGAAAAATCCATGAAGGATGCGGCACAGGGTAAATTTACTTTCAAAGTTGCAACCGGAGCGAATAAACCGCTTATTAAAGAGGCTGTTGAAAAGCAATTCAAAGTAAAAGTTTTGAGAATTTTCGTAAGCATAGTTAAAGGAAGAACTGACAGAAAAGGAACAAAAAGAGAGGAATTTGTTAAAAGCGCTTGGAAAAAAGCAACAGTTATGCTTCCAAAAGATCAAAAAATTGCATTATTTGATGTTGGAGGGCAGAAATAAATTATGAACAGATTGAAATTTATCAGAAAGAAGCATTCCGGCCGCGATGCATCGGGGCAAGTGTCGGTTAGACATCAGGGAGCAGAGCAAAAGCGCTTTATGCGCATTATTGATTTTGCACGGAACAAGTTTGGGATCGAAGGCAGAGTAGCATCCATAGAGTATGATCCAAACAGGACTACACAGATTGCCCTTATTCATTATGCGGATGGAGATAAAATGTATATTTTAAGTCCCCTTGGATTAAAAATAGGGGATGTGGTAAAATCAGGGTCTGATGCTGAAGTTAAAACAGGGAATGCCTTGCCTTTACAAGCACTTCCTCTAGGCACGGTTGTTCACAATGTTGAGCTTATGCCCGGCCGGGGAGGGCAGCTTGCAAGAGGCGCGGGAACATCAGTTATCATCCAGGCCAAAGAGGGAAATGATATTGACTTGAAACTTCCGTCGGGAGAAATAAGAAGAGTTGACGGCCAATGTTTGGCAACGGTCGGAACATTGGGAAATATTGATTGGAAAAATGAAGTTATAGGTAAAGCAGGCAGAAGCAGGCATATGGGCATAAGGCCAAAAGTTCGCGGAACCGCGCAGAACCCAAGATCTCATCCTCATGGAGGAGGAGAAGGAAGAAGCGGAATTGGAAGGAAAAGACCAATGACATACGCAGGCCGTCCTGCTGTTGGAAAAACCAGAAAAAAGAAAAAATATTCCGATAAGTACATATTGCAAAGGAGAAAGAAATAATATGGGTAGAAGTGCAAAAAAAGGTCCATACATAGACCCAAAGCTTTTGAAGAAAATAACAAAGCAGAAGCAAATGGGTGACAAATCGGCAATAAAAACATGGGCTAGGGCTAGCGAGATTTCGCCTGAATTTGTGGGACACATAATGGCCATTCATAATGGTAAAAATTTCGTTACGGTATTTGTAACCGAAGGAATGGTTGGGCATAGGCTTGGAGAGTTTGCGCCTACCAGAACATTCAGAAGTCATGGAAGAGTAGTGGCAAGGGAAATTAGCAAAACTTAAAGAATAAATGTCATCCTGAGCTTGTTTCAGGATCCCAAATTGATGGGAGATGCTGAAATGCCCGCCTGCACTTGCCTATGCAGAGCATTGGCGGGCAGGAATTCAGCATGACACGGGAGAATAATTATGGAAATTATAGCAAGAGCACAATCAATCAGAATAAGTCCCAGAAAGGTAAGGCTAGTTGCTGAGGTTATACGTAGTCTTCCCCTGGAGAAGGCGCTCAATGTGCTTAGTATGACTCAAAAAAGAGGGGCAAGTGTTTTAAATGCTGTTTTTAAAAGCGCAATTGCAAATGCTCTTAATAATGTCAAGAAAAATAAAGACTCTCTTATCATCAAGGGCATCGAGGTGTGGGACGGTCCTGCAATTAAAAGATTTCATCCGTCAACAAGAGGAAGAGCCCATCCTTACAAAAAAAGAAGCAGTCACATCAAGATCATCCTAACGGATGATAAATCTCAAATGTCAAATGTCAAATCTCAAATCAAGTAATATGAAAAATTTTATTGGAAATTGGAAATTGGAAATTGGAAATTCTGCGACGAAAGGAGCAGCTTATGGGACAAAAAGTTAATCCGCAAATTTTAAGACTTGGGTCAATCTATAATTGGAGCAGCCGCTGGTTTGATGATAAAAAATACAAAGACGTTCTTTTGGAAGACTACAAGTTAAGGCGCGCTCTTATGTCAAAACTTGAAAACGCCGGAGTTTCGGACATAGAGATAGAAAGGTCTATAAATAGTTTAAAATTAACAGTTAATGTATCAAGGCCCGGTATGGTGATCGGAAGGGCAGGATCGGGTCTGGAAGAATTAAAAGATTATTTATATAAATTTTTGAATATTAAGAAAAATGCTAAGTCCGCGCCGAAAATAGACATAAGGATAGAGCCTATTAAAGAGCCCAATCTGGATGCTTTTCTTGTCGCGAAAAATATTTCTGATCAATTGACAAAACGCATGCCTCACAGAAGGGTTCTTGTCCAAACAGTCGAAAGAGTTATGGGATCGGGAGCAAAAGGAGTAAGAATTGTTATTTCGGGCAGAGTCGGAGGAGCGGAAATAGGAAGAAGAGAGAAAATGCAAAAAGGTACAGTTCCATTATCAACCATTAGGGAAAGAATTGGTTTTGCCAGCGTTCCCGCTCTCACTCAAAAAGGCTATATCGGAGTAAAAGTTTGGATAAATAAGGGGGAGAAATAATTATGTTGGTGCCAAAAAGAGCAAAATACAGAAAACAGCAAAAAGGAACAATAAGAGGAAAAGCTCATAAAGGAGTTAAAATTTCTTTTGGTGAATATGGCCTTTTGTCCGAAGGGAAAGGTTTAATTACCAGTAGACAAATAGAGGCGGCCAGGCGTGCTATAACTCACTATACTCAAAGAGGGGGAAGACTTTGGATAAGAATTTTTCCTGACAAACCCATTACTCAAAAACCGGCAGAAACCAGAATGGGCGGAGGCAAAGGAGACGTAGTGGGATTTGCAGCGCCCGTAAAGGAAGGAAGAATGCTTTTTGAGATGGGTGGAGTTACAAGGGAAATTGCGTTTGCCGCCTTGAGGCTTGCGTCCTACAAGCTAAATGTCAAAACAAGAATTGCGGTAAAATCAGAATATCATATTTAAATATGAGAACAAAAGATAAAAAAGAATTGCATTTAAAGAGTTTGGAAGAGCTCAAGAATTTGATTGTTCAGGCAAAAGATGCGCTTGCCGGCTTGAAGCTGGATAAAACACAAAATAAACTTAAGAACCCGCGCCTGCTTTTTATAAAGAGAAGGGAAATTGCGCAAATGCTAACTGTCGCAAGAGGAAAAGAATTGGCTTTAGAGAGTAAAAAAATATGACAAAAGTATTGGATGGAGTCGTTGTTTCGGTTAAAATGCAAAAAACTGCAATAATCAGCGTGTTGATGCGATATCCTCATCCGCTGTATAAAAAACTTATTAAGAAAAGCAATAAGATAAGCGCAGATGTTTCAAGTTTTACGCCCTCTGTCGGCGACAGGGTAAAAATTGCCGAGACAAAACCAATGTCAAAAACCAAACATTTTAAGATAGTGGAGGTTATGAAAAATGGTTCAGCATAGGACAATATTAAAAGTTGCGGATAATTCTGGGGCAAAAGCGCTTCAGGTTGTTCATGTCTTTGGAGGATCCAAAAGAAGATATGGATATGTCGGCGACGTATTGAACTGCGTAGTTAAAGGGGCAAGCTCTATCGGAACAGTTAAGGATAGTCAAATCGTAAAAGTTGTTCTTGTGAGAACCAGAAAGGAAAAAAGAAGGCCGGATGGATCTTTTATTAGATTTTCCGATAATGCCGGAGTTGTAATAGATAATGTTCAAGATAAAAATCCGATAGGAACAAGAGTTTTTGGGCCCATAGCCCGCGAGGTAAAAGAAAAAGGTTTTTTAAAAATTGCAAGCATGGCGATTGAAGTAATTTAATCTTAATTATGAAATTAAAAAAAGGAGACAGTGTTAAAATAGTTTCGGGAAAAGATAAAGGTAAAATTGCAAAAATAGAGAAAGTTTTCTTAAAGCTCGAAAAAGTTTTGGTAACAGGAATCAATCAATACAAAAGACATCTTAAGGCGCGGTCTCAAAATCAGCCTTCGGAAATAGTTACGGTTACAAAACCCTTGTCTCTGTCTAATGTCGCGCTTGTCTGTCCGCATTGCAAATTGCAAACTCGCGTTGGATTTAAAATAGAGAAAAGTGGTAAAATCAGAGTTTGCAGAAAGTGCGATAAGAAAATATAGTTTTAAGCTCATATGGATAACTTGCAAAATAGATTTAGGAAACAAATCAAAGATGCATTGCAAAAAGAAATGGAACTTAAAAATTCCATGGCTGTTGCGCGCCTTTCGAAAATAGTAATTAATATGGGAGTAAAAGACGCATTACTGGATAAGAAAAACTTAGAAAAAGCAAGTCTGATTATGGCTGCCATTACGGGGCAAAAGCCTAAGTGGACTTCTGCTAAAAAGTCCATATCTTCCTTTAAGCTAAGAGAGGGTGATAAAATAGGATTGGTTGTAACATTGAGAGGGCGTAAAATGTATGATTTTTTTGAAAGATTAATCAGCGTTGTAATGCCCAGGTTTAGAGATTTTCACGGTGTAAAAAAAGACAGCTTTGACGGGAACGGTAATTATACTCTGGGCTTTACGGAAAGTACGGTTTTTCCGGAAATTGACCCGGGAAAAATTGATAAGATACAGGGGTTTGAAATCAGCATTGTTACAACTGCCAAGGATGACAAAGGCGGTTTTGCATTACTAAAAGCAATGGGAATGCCCTTTGTAAAATAATTTTATGGCTAAAAAATCTAACATAATCAAGGCAAGAAGTAAGCCAAAATATAAAGTAAGACACAAAAATACATGCAACATATGCGGTAGAAACAGGGCCTACATGAGGCGCTTTGGTCTGTGCAGATTATGTTTTAGAGAACTTGCCTTAAAGGGGCAATTACCGGGAGTAGTTAAATCAAGCTGGTAATAGGATTGTCGAATCTATGAATTACAGAATTTCGGATTTAATAATAAGAATTAAAAATGCGGTTATGGCCGGAAGGAAAGAAGTTGCTCTGGATGATTTGAAAATCAATAAGGCAATTTTAAAAGTTCTGGTAAGTGAGGGATTTTTAGAAAATTTTAAGGCAGAAATAATAGCCAACAGGAAGGCTTTGATTGCAAAAATAAAGTACGAAAAGAGAAATCCTGTCCTGACAGATCTTTTGGTTGTTTCCAAGCCTTCTTTGCGTAAGTATATTGGCGCTTCCGATATCCTTGATGTTCAAAGAAAGGGTAGACACACAATAATACTTTCAACCAGTAAGGGAATTATGACAGGCAGAGAAGCTTTAAAGAAAAAAATTGGAGGAGAAGTTCTGTTTAGAATTTGGTAAAAAAATATGTCGAAACTTGCAAAAATACCGGTTCGCATCCCTGAGGGTGTAAATGTAACCTTTGAAAACGATACAATTAAGGTAAGCGGAGCCAAGGGAAATCTTTCTTTCGGTATTCCCGGGGGAGTGGATGTAAAAATACTGGAAGGACGTTTACTGGTCGCTCCAAAAGATAAAGAAAATGAAGGATTGAAGCCGGCATTAGGATTAACAAGAGCAATGATTTCAAATATGGTTACAGGAGTAAGCGGCGGATTTGAAAAAAAACTTGAACTTTCAGGAGTAGGTTACAGAGCTCAGGTTAGCGGCCGGGATATTACTATTTCAGTTGGCTTTTCTCATCCTGTAAAAATTACGTCGCCTGAGGGATTGGAGTTTGCGGTTTCCGACAATATCATAACAATTGCTGGAGCAAATAAGGATATGGTTGGAAATATGGCAGCTTTCATAAGAGGAATCCGGCCGCCCGAACCATATAAAGGAAAAGGTATTAAATATAAGAACGAAAAAATAAGAAGAAAAGTTGGAAAAGCAGCAAAAGCGCTGGGAGCAAAATAACTTAAAAATTAAAATGAAAAACATAAAATTAAGACGACAAATTAGGACAAGGTCAAAGATTAAGGGAACGCAGGATAGGCCGAGATTGTCGGTGTTTATATCCAACCGTTTTGTATACGCGCAATTAATAGATGATGAGGCGAGAAAAACAATTGTTGGAGTTTCAGAAAAGCATCTTAAAGAAAAAATAACAGCGGGAAAAATCGCAAAAGCAAAAGCTGTAGGAATTTTACTGGCAGAAAAAGCAAAGACAAAGAAAATTAAAAAAGCAGTATTCGATAGAGGCAGTTATCCATATCATGGAAGAGCAAAGGGAGTAGCTGATGGTGCCAGGGAAGGAGGACTGGAATTCTAATGAACGATACAAGAAATTATAGAGATAGGCCTACAGACGGATTTGAAGAAAAAATAGTTCAAGTCAATAGAGTTTCTAAAAAAACAAAAGGCGGAAACAAAATTGGATTTTCAGTTTTGACAGTTGTCGGGAATAAAAAAGGAAAAGTAGGAGTAGGGCTTGGAAAAGGCCCCGAAATAGCATCTGCTATAAAAAAAGGAGTTTTGCTTGGAAAAAAACACATTATAGATGTGCCTATTATTAACGGTACAATCCCTTTCGAGTTTACTATAAAGCTGGGTGCGGCAAAAGTAATGCTAAAACCGGCACCGCGAGGATCAGGCGTAATAGCAGGGGGAGCAGTCAGGAGTGTTGTTGCTTTGGCAGGAATAGAAAATATTTCATCAAAAGTAATGGGCACTAAGAATCAGGCAAGCAATGTTTATGCAACAATCGAAGCATTGAGGCGTTTAACTGATAGGTATCATAAAAATAGCAGGATAAGAGCTGCAAGGTCTAAAAAATAATTTATGAAGCTTTCGTCTTTGAAGAAAATTACGAAAACAAAACACAAAAGGCTTGGTCAGGGTCACGGGTCAGGTCGTGGCAAAACAGCGGGACGCGGAACCAAAGGACAAAACGCCAAAGGAGCGAGATCCCTCTCTTTTGAAGGAGGAGCGCTTCCCCTTATTAAAAGACTTCCGTTTATGAAAGGAAAAGGGAAAAACAAATCCTTTAACAAAGGGCATATTGGCATAAACGTTAAAGCTCTTAATTTATTAAAAAAAGGAAGCGTAGTAGATGTTAAATCTCTTATTGAAAATAGAATTGCAGATCGCGATCTTGCCAAAAAGCATGGTGTTAAGATTTTGGGAGACGGAGAGATTTCCGTTTCTCTGGTTGTAAAATTGCCTGTATCGAAAAACGCTCTGAAGAAAATTGAACAAGCCGGCGGAAAAGTAGAAATTTAAAATTTTCTAGATGAACAATATTTTTGGGATTTTTAGCAAAAGCATAAAAACTCCTGACGTAAGAAGAAAGCTTTTGTTTACGGGAGCTATCTTTATTGTATTTAGAATTTTTGCCCACATACCCGTTGCAGGCGTAAATTTGGAAGCTCTGAAATCTCTTTTTTCACAAAATCAATTTTTGGGACTTTTGGATATTTTTTCAGGAGGAACACTTGCTAATTTTTCCGTAATGGCATTGGGACTTAATCCTTACATTAATGCTTCTATTATTTTACAGCTTTTAACGATGGTTTTTCCCAAGCTTGAAGCTCTTTCCAAAGAAGGAGAGCAAGGCAGACAGAAGATAAATCAGTATACAAGAATGCTTACCGTTCCTCTGGCAATTTTACAGTCAATTGGAATGTATGCGCTTCTGCGCAGTCAGGGAATTATTCCGACCTTAAGCTCAATTAATGTTTTTTCTTTTGTCGCAACAATGACTGCGGGAACGATGCTTTTGGTTTGGCTGGGGGAATTAATTTCGGAAAAAGGAGTCGGAAACGGAATCTCCCTTCTTATATTTGCGGGAATTGTAGGGAGAATTCCTGTTATTTTCGGACAAACCGCTTCAACGGCAAGCGCAAATAATTTTTTCAATTTAATAATTTTTCTAGCAATGGGACTTTTGGTCATAGCATCGATAATTTTTATAAATGAAGGTACTCGTAAGATAACTGTTTATTATGCAAAAAGAGTCAGAGGAAACAAGATGTATGGAGGACAGTCAACGCATCTTCCTCTTAGGGTGAACCAAGCCGGAGTCATCCCGATAATTTTTGCCGTTTCCTTAGTTCTTCTCCCTTCAATAGTTGCAAATTATTTAACCGCTTCACCCAATAAAATATTAAGTAATATTGCAGCCGGCATTACCGGTTTGTTTGCGCCGGAGGGCATATTTTATAATAGTTTTTATTTCCTGCTGGTTGTTGGTTTTACGTATTTCTATACGGCTGTAATTTTTAATCCAAAAAAGATATCTGAGGAAATACAAAAATACGGAGGGTTTATCCCGGGCATTAGACCTGGAACTCCGACTGCGGGCTATCTAAATTATGTGTTGACCCGTATAACATTGGCAGGGGCAATCTTCTTGGGCATTATCGCAATCTTTCCCACCATCGCTAAGGCTTTTACCAATGTCCAGACACTCCTGTTGGGAGGGACAGGAATTTTAATCGTTGTTTCGGTAGTTTTGGAAACCATTAAGGCAATTGAAGCGCAATTAGTCATGAGAAATTACGAAGGATATAATAAGTAATGAAAATTATACTGATAGGAATTCAAGGAGCGGGAAAATCAACTCAAGGCAATCTTTTGTCCGAAAAACTTAATATTCCTTATCTTTCAACAGGGCATATTTTTAGGGAAATGGCAAAAGAAAAAACTCCTTTGGGACGCTACATCAAGGAAGTAATGAATGCGGGCTACCTTATTCCGGATGATAAAACAGTTGGGATAGTAAGCGAATACTTAAGAAAACCCGAATACAAAAAAGGATATATTCTTGATGGTTTTCCAAGAACTATAGAGCAAGTAAAAATGTTTGAGAATGGAGTCGATAAGGTTATCTATCTGCAAGTTTCGGATAAAGAAGCCTTGTGGAGACTTTCTTATAGAAACGGAGAAGGAAGAGAGGACGAAACATTAACAGCAATCCGAAAAAGAATTGAACTATTCCATAAATTAACAGAACCTGTTCTGGGCTATTACAGACAAAAGGGGGCACTAGCAGAAATTGACGGAGAAAAATCCATAGAAGATATTCGCAAGGAGATTTTGGAGAAGATAAAATAACTCATCCTCTTAATTTTATTGATACTTATGAATAATCCAATAAAAATTGCAATAGACGGTCCGGTTGGTTCAGGCAAAGGAACTTTGGCAATTGCCTTAGCAAAAAAATTGGACGCTATCTATGTTTATACAGGCGCTATGTATAGGGAGCTTGCCTTGGCGTGTCTCAGGGAGAAAACAGATTTGAAAAATGAAGCAATGGTGTTGAAAATTCTAGATAAGATATCCATCGAGCTTAAACAATCAGAAGATGGGATAAAAGCTTTTTTAAACAACGAAGATGTAAGTAGCGAAATATTTAAGCCATATGTCAGCAAAGCAGTTCCGGTAGTGTCTGCGCTTTCAAAAGTAAGACATGAAATGGTTTTGAGGCAAAGAAAAATGGCAAAGGAGGCAATCAATAGCGGGAAAAGCGTTGTGATGGAGGGGCGCGATATCACAACTGATGTTATTCCTGATGCGGACATTAAAATTTATTTGACAGCGGATATAAAAAGGAGAGCGGAAAGAAGACTTAATCAGTTTCTGGATAAGGGGATAGAGATTAATTTCGATGATGTTTTAAGGGACTTGAAAGAGAGGGATGAGCAAGATATGAAAAGGGCAGCGTCTCCTCTGAGAATTGCGCAAGACGCAGTAGTTATAGATACCACAGATGACACGATAGTCCAAACAGTAGACAGGGTTATAGGAAAATTAAAAGAGAAAAACTTAATATGGCCGATTTAAAAACGGAAAAGGAGATTGAGATAATGCGGGTATGCGGGAAAATTCTCGCTGAAGTATTGTTTAAGCTTTTGGAGCATGCAAAAGTAGGAGTCTCGGAATTGGAGCTTGACCAATTAGCGGAGAAATTAATTCTAGAAAAAGGGGCAGAGCCGGGATTTAAAAAAGTTAAGGGCTATAGACACACAATTTGTATTTCCACCAACGATGTTGTTGTTCATGGAATTCCAACAGACTATAAATTAAAAGAAGGGGATGTGGTTGGAATAGATTGCGGAGTTTATTATAAAGGATTTCATACGGATATGGCGGAAACCATAAAAGTCAAAAGTCAAAAATCAAAAATCCCCACTTCGTCCCGCTCAGCGGGACTTCGAGGGGCAAGCAAAATTCAAAAATCGTATGAGATTGATAAGTTTTTGCAAACTGGGGAGAGGGCGATGTGGGAAGGGATAAAAGCTGCTAAATTAGGAAATAAGATTGGCGATATCTCAAAATCCATCCAAGATGTTGTTGAGGGGCAGGGATACTCTGTCGTAAGAAGTTTAATAGGTCATGGTGTGGGAAGGGAACTGCATGAAGACCCTGAAGTTCCGGGTTTTTTGGATGGGCCTATTGCTAAAACTCCTATTTTGCAAGAAGGCATGACGATTGCGATTGAGGTAATCTATAACATGGGTAAGAGTGATGTTGAATATTTAAATCACGATGGCTGGACAATTAAAAGTAAGGATGGCAGTCTGTCCGGACTTTTCGAGAGAACAATAGTCATTACAAGTAGCGGGTCTTTCGTATTAACTAAATAGTGTTTGCTCTTTCCAGGCTGTTTTGATATAATAATAATTCAAAAGTCAAAGGCTTTTGGTTTTTTTATGGCTCATCAGGGATCGTTTGAAATAGAAGGAGTTGTCAAGGAGTCTTTGCCCAACACCCTTTTTAGGGTAGAGCTGGAAAATGGATCATTAATTCTTTGTCATTTATCAGGCAGAATGAGGGTAAACTTTATCAAAATACTGCCCGGAGACAAAGTAAGGATTGAAATGACCCCATACGACAAGACAAAAGGAAGAATAGTATATCGGTATAAATAAATTATGAAGGTTCAGAGCAGCGTTAATAAAAGATGCGCTAAATGTAAAATAATAAGACGAAGAAATGTTGTAAGAGTTGTTTGCGAAAATCCAAAACACAAACAAAGACAAGGATGATTCAATGTCATCCCGAATACCCTTCGGGTACTTTGCTTGTTTCGGGATCCCAATTAAATGAGGAGGAGATGCTGAAATGAATTCAGCATGACAATAAAATAGACAAGAATAATTTATGAGGATTGCGGGATATAATTTACAGGATACAAAAAGAGTTGATATTGCCCTGACCTATATCTATGGAATTGGGCGCAAAAATGTTGTAGGCATTCTTAAGAAAGCGGAAGTAGAAGCTGGTAAGAGAGTAAAGTCTTTATCCGAAGAAGAGCAAAAAAAAATCCAGAAAGTTTTGGAAGAGTATAAGCTGGAAGGAGATTTAAGGGCGGAAGTTTACGCCAATGTCAAAAGACTAAAAGAAATTGGTTCTTACAGGGGGAATCGTCATAGCAGAAATCTTCCTGTTCGTGGTCAGAGGACCCGCTCCAATGCCAGGACAAAAAGAGGGAAAAGAGTTACGATTGGAGCAATTAAAAAAGAAGAAGTAGCAAAAACAGCTCCGGCAGCTGGCGGAAAAAAGGAGGCAGCAAAGTAATCTTGTATGGCAGACGTTAAAGAAGAAAAAAAAGTTAAAATTAAAAAATCTCAAGTGAAGGTTTCGGCAAGCGGACGAGCATACATAACCTCCACATTCAATAACACTCTAATAACGATTACGAATGACAAGGGAGATGTTATTGGATGGAGTTCTGCCGGATCCGCAGGTTTTAAAGGCACCAGAAAATCAACGCCTTTTGCCGCAACGCAGGCAATGGAGGCTGTTGTCAAGAAGGCTATTTCAAAAGGTTTGAAAACAGTTGAGGCGTACGTTAAAGGGCCGGGAGCAGGCAGGGATTCCGCATTACGCGCTATTAAAAGCGGTGGGTTATCTATTTCTTTGATCGCAGACATAACGCCTGTTCCGCACAATGGCCCAAGAGCAAAGAAAAAAAGAAGAATCTAAAATATGGCAAGGTATACCGGACCAAAACACAAAATAGCAAGGAGAGAAGGAGTAAATATTCTTGAAAAAGAATCTGTGAGTTTACAGAGACGTTTGAATACTCCTCCGGGTGGAATTCACGGAAGAAAGATGAGGAGAAGACTTTCGGAATTCGGACAACAATTGCGTGAAAAACAAAAAGCAAAGGCAATATACGGGCTTTTGGAAAAACAATTTAGCAACTTAGTCAAAACGGTTGGCAAAAAGAAAGGCGATACGGGAGAATTGCTGATGTCTCTTTTGGAAACAAGGCTTGATAATGTGATTTACCGTTTGGGTTTTGCTAAAACAAGAGCGCATGCCCGCCAAATAGTTGGACATAGGCATGTTCTTATTAACGGGAAAAAACTAAATATACCCTCTTATCAAGTTAGGGTAAATGATGTTATTTCATTAACTTTGCAAGCGCAGAAGAACACTCAAGTATTGGCTTTGCTGGAGGAAAAAGATAAAATTATTATGCCTTTCCTGAAAAGGCAGGGAACCAGCGGGACGCTTTTAAGAATGCCAAAAAAGGATGATGTTCAGGTTCCGTTCGATTTACAATTGATTATTGAATATTATTCAAGATAATGGTACAATATCATTTATGGCAAATCCGACGTTTAAAGTAAAAGAGGAAAAAATTGAAGAAAATCACAGCGAATTTGTAGTGGAGCCTTTAGAGCCGGGATATGGGCATACATTGGGAAATGCAATGAGGCGAACACTTCTTACTTCTATTCCCGGAGCGGCTGTAACGTCTGTCAAAATAACAGGTGTCAAACATAAATTTTCTACGATTCCCGGAGTTAAGGAAAATGTCGTTGATCTTTTGCTTAATATAAAAGGTTTAAATTTCCGTTTGCTTGATGGTGTAGATAAGGGTAAAGTATCCCTGTCCGTAAAAGGACCGAAGAAAATAACAGGAGTAGATTTCGATCTTCCTGAAAGCGTTGAAATTGCCAATAAAGATCATTATGTGGCCTCTATCAATGATAAGAAAGCGAAACTTGAAATAGAATTAACTGTCGAGCAGGGAATGGGGTACTCATCCGCAGAGGAAAGAAGAGCTAATCAGCTTGGCATAATCCCAACAGATGCGGTTTTTACTCCTGTCAAAAGAGTTAGCTACGAAATAACAGCTACCAGGGTTGGACGGCAGACAGATTTGGACAAATTGATATTAAATGTCTGGACAAATGGAGTCGTAAGTCCAAAAAACGCATTGGAAGAAGCATCAAGGATTTTAACGTCATATTTTTTGCAAATTCATGAACCAAAAGCTGTAACTTCTCCTGAAAACGCAAACGGAACATCATCTCTTTCGGAAAATGTTTCAAAATTAACAATAGATGAATTAGATTTGCCGACCCGAATTTACAATAGCTTAAGAAATAGTGGAATCGAAACGTTGGGACAACTTTTGTCAGCAACGAGAAAAGATTTAATGTCGATGCGAAATATGGGGAGCAAATCCATTGCGACCATTGAAGAAAAACTTAAAGGAAAAGGCGTTTCGTTGGCAAGCTAGACGATAGAAACTAGATAATAGAAGATAGAAATTTGAAGATTGAAGATAGAGGGTAGAGAGAGCCGTTTTCTATCTTCCAACTTCTACCTTCAAGCACTACTTTCCATTTTCTATTTTCTACGGTCAAGTTTACATATGAGGAAGAATGTTTTTGGAAGACAATTTAGCAGGGATACAAATCAAAGAAAATCGCTTTTCAAAAGCCTAATTTCTTCTTTGATTTTGGACGAAAGCATAAAGACAACTTTGGAAAAAGCAAAAGCAATAAAAGGGGATGTTGATAAAATAGTTAATAAAGCAAAAAAGGGAAATGATATTCTTAAAACCCAGCTTTTACAGCGTCATCTCGGCATAGAAGCATTAAAAAAAGTAATAAAAGACATAGCGCCCAGATTCAAAGATCGAAATAGCGGATACGTCAAAATGGTAAAGTTAGGCAGAAGATTTTCGGATAACGCAGATATGGTTTTGATGGAATGGTCGGTAAAGACGGAGATAAAAAATGATATTAAGGAGCTAGCTGCGGGAAAAGTTGAGGAAAAGCCAAAATTAACAAAAGCAACAAAAACAGTTAGGAAAGAAAATACAAAGAGAAAGGCTGTAAAAAAGTAATGAAAGATGTAACGAAAGCAACGAGAATATCGAACGTAAAAAGATCATGGCATCTTTTTGATGTCAAGGGAAAAATTCTTGGAAGAGTTTCCAGCGAAATCGCGCAAGTTTTAATAGGAAAATCAAAGCCGTATTTTGTTAATAATTTGGATTGCGGAGATTATGCCGTAGTGACAAATGCAAAAGAAGTTAGAATAACAGGGAAAAAGGAAGTATTGAAAAAATATTCCCGCCATTCAGGTTTCCCGGGAGGATACAGAGAGGAAACGCTTATGGATTTGAGAAAAAGAAATCCTACGGATATAATAAGATTTGCAGTTTTGGGCATGCTGCCTCAGAATAAATTAAGAGATAGAATGTTAACCCGCTTGTTTATTTTTGAAGGTGCGGAGCACGATTACAAGGATAGGTTTAAGAAATAATTATGGATACGAAAATTGAGGAAAAAAAAGACTTTGTTTTTGCCATTGGAAGACGGAAGTCGTCAGTTGCGGAGGTACGCCTTTACAAAAAAGATGCAACAGTTTGGGGAACAACAGTGGTTAAAAAAGGAGAAATTTTTGTTAATAATAAGCATGCCGCAGATTATTTTGGCAAAAATTTTGAAAGAGTTTATGGACAGCCTTTTCAAATTACAAATACGGAAAACAAATTTGCGGTATCCATTAAGGTTATTGGCGGAGGGAAAATGGGTCAGCTTGATGCTGCAGTTTTAGCCATAGCAAGAGCTCTGAACAGAGTTGACAGCGAAAAGTTTCATTCTGTTCTTAAGAAGAAGGAAATGCTTACTCGGGATCCGAGAGTCAGGGAAAGAAGAAAAGTCGGCATGGGCGGAAAATCCAGAAGAAGAAAACAATCACCAAAGAGATAATCTTACCCCTTCCTTCTCCTTTCTGCTAGAATATTATTAATGGAAATAGTATGGGTAGCAATTGCTGTTTGGATTCTTGGCACCATTTTTAAAAATGTTACTAAAAGTTTTCAAGGAATTCGACAGAGTCCTCAAGTCTTCAATAATGTTCTTGAGCCTAATCTAAATGTAAAAAAAACTGACATTTCAAATATTAAATTGAGTGAAGAGCAACGGAAATTATTCAATAAGCTTGAGAATTCAACAGCAAACATCTTTATTACTGGTAAAGCTGGTACTGGTAAATCAATACTTTTGCAGTATTTTAAGCAAAATTCTAAAAAGAAGTTAGTTGTTGTTGCTCCGACAGGAGTTGCGGCGCTTAATGTTGGAGGACAAACAATTCATTCGCTTTTTAGAATTCCTCCATCTTTTATCGCTAAAAATAGCTTAATGGCTCCAGATAGTAAAACTACGATGTTACTTAGGAATATAGATGCAATAGTTATAGACGAAATCTCTATGGTTAGAGCGGATTTAATGGATGCAATTGATCATCGTTTGAGACAGGCTCATTCCAATAATTTTCCTTTCGGAGGAATTCAGATAATTATGTTTGGAGACTTATATCAATTACCTCCCGTTGTAAGCGACCCTGAGTTGCATAAATATTTTGCAGATAATCATGATGGATATTATTTTTTTAACGCTCATGTTTGGAATAATTCCTTGCCTGAGATTTATGAATTAAAATATATATTTAGGCAGGAAGACGAAGTTTTTAGAAAAATTCTTAACGCTATTCGCACAAAAGATCTTTCCGAGCAAGTCTTATTAGATCTTAATGGTAGATCAAAAGTTTCAATACCCGTAGATGGTGTGGTTATTCTTGCTACGACAAATAGCTCAGTTAATGAAATAAATCAGAATCGTCTTGCTCAACTTGAAGGAAAAGAATATGAATATCGAGCTATAATTTCTGGTAATTTAGAGAGGTCTTCTTTTCCTACCGAAGAGATTCTGCATCTCAAAAAAGGCGCTCAAGTAATGTTTTTAAGAAATGACAGGTCAAAACGGTGGGTAAACGGTACGTTAGGCAAAATACATAGTTTATCGGAAAAGGAAGTTAAAGTAAGCATTGATGGAATCGTATATCCCGTACTTCAGGAGACTTGGAAAAAAATAAAATACTATTATGATAGACAGAAGCATTCAGTTGAGGAGGAAATAATTAGTTCATTTACTCAAATTCCCTTAAGGCTTGCGTGGGCTATTACAATTCATAAATCGCAAGGTCAGACTTACAAAGCAGTAGCGGTTGACATGGGGTCTGGAGCATTTGCGCATGGTCAGACATATGTTGCTTTAAGTAGATGCAAGAGTCTTGAAGGACTATATTTAAAAAGAGAGATAAGTCGCGAAGACATAATAGTAGATACTACAGTAATTAATTTTATGAATAAGGTAAACATGCAAGAGTAATTTGTCCTTATGAGATAGAAGTGAGCTAGAAGTATTTTATTTGAGGTTGGGTGTTGATGCGCATACTTTTCTGAACGAATTTCTCCGCTACTTTCTCAGCTTTTTCGACAAGTTTTACGATTTTCTCATATTGTTCTTTTGTATCTTTATGCCTCGCAGATTTCATATTAATTTTATATTACACTTTACCGACATAATTAGTCAATAGACACTTTATACTTTTTCCGCAAACATTCTTTTAACATATTTAAACCATAGGCATTTTTGATCTGGGAATTAGTTTTTATCGCTTTTGCGATTTGCGTTAACTGACTATGAGATAAATCATTGCATTTGCATAAAATTTGAATTGTTGCATTTGCAACTTCAAAAGAAATACTTTTGCAAAAAGCGTGAACAATCGAATTAAGGGCTTTTTGATAATAAATGGATTGAGACTCATGGAAAAGTCCAATCTGAGCAATTGTTAAAGCGAGATTATTTACACCATTTTTATATTGAAGTGCCTGATATTTTCCAATAAAACCATAAGGATTTACCTCATCAAGTTTAATAGGTATTATTTTTTTCTTAAGACAAACAGCTATTCCAGTTTCTTGATCTGTAAAAGGAGATTCTTTGAATTCTCTCGAAATGAGAGGTATAAAAAAGTCGGCATTTATTATGGATTTAATAATCTCCTCTTCCCATATTGCAGATCCGAGTATATCGTCATGGGCTATAAAAGTTTCATATCCACAGAAATTTTCCAGATAGGATTTAAACTCTCCGCCTATGAGTTTTTGCTTTGAAGAATAACTTATGAAAACAGAAATCCTGTCCATGTTAATTTATGATACGTGCCAAGAGTAGAGATTTAGGAATTTTTTGTTTTTTGACAGGAGTTTTGTTTCCATTTCGCACCAGACGGAGTAAGTGCCGGGTTTGTCATTAATTTCCTTTAAGAAATCTTCCCATTTAACGCACCTCACATTTTCTACTTCATTCTTGTTTATTATGGGTTTTTGATCCGAAAAAGCAATGAAAACAGGGCAGATTTCATTCTCAACAATTCCGTTCATCTCCGCTTTGTAAGCAAAATCAGGTAATATTTCATGAACGTTTTTTAATTCAATTCCCAATTCAAGTTTAGTTCTTCTTTTTACAGCATTTTCATTTGATTCATTTAGCATTGGATGGCCGCAACATGAATTAGACCAGACAAGGGGAAAAGTTTTTTTCTTACTGCTTCTTTGCGCAAGCAGTAACTCTCCTTTTGAATTAAAAAGAAATAAAGAAAAAGCTCTATGCAAAGGCGTATTGGCATTGTGCGTTGTAAGTTTTGGAGAAGTGCCCAAAACCTTATTATTTTTATCAACCAAAACTACGTATTCCTCTATTTTTTCCATAACGCCAGTAAAAAACTTATAAGTAAATAAAGCAATAATGCTTGCCAAAAAATAATTGAGATAAGAGCGGTGCTTAAGATTATTGAGATAAATTCCCGTCGGAGCCCGTACACATTGATTAAAAATGCTCCAACTCTTCCTAATATAAAAAACACGAAAAGCCCGATAAAGGGAGAAAAAATTACAGGTAAAAGCACAGGACGTCTGGTAACTTCCCTAATTGTTGAAAAAGGATGAAAGGTAAGTCCCAAAAGTGTTTTTGTCCAGATATAGGCAATAAAAATTAAAAAAGTTCTTTTTTTCATCTTTATAATTTTCCGAAAATTTTCAAAATAAACTCATCATATCTTTTTCCAAGAATAGCATGAAAAATTAAGGTGAGTATAAAAGCAAAAGGAATTAAGATTCTCCACGGATGGTTTCCAAACCAAAAACTGACAGAAGTAAATAATCTTGGCAAAAACATTCCTTTTATTAATTTTTCTTGTTCCTGCGCTCTTTCTTGTAATCTACTAAGAAACTGTTGCTCGTTCATATGCAATTTTGAAGCTTTGGCGGGCTCTGAAAAGTAAAGATTCAGCTGCCTTAAATGATAAATTCAGAGTTTTGGCAATTTCCTTAACCGGGATTTCCTTTTCGTAACGAAGCTTGAGAATTATTTTATAGTCATGGGATAGGTTGTGAAGAACCGCTTCTATTTTGTCTCTGATTTTGTTTTTTTCAAATTGGAATTCCGGCTGATAAATTTCATCTGCAAATATCTGTAAAAACGGAGCTTGAGACAAAAGTATGGATTTTATTTTTTGCTTTCTGTAAAAATCAACCATTTTGTTGTGCGCGATGCGATAAAGCCAGGCGGATGTATTTTCTTTTTTTCTGAGTAAAGATAGAGAATCAATTGCTTCCAAAAAAACATCATTGGTTAAGTCCTCCGCGTCTTCAAGGCGCGGAAGTTTTCGAGTCAAATATGACAATATTTTTGGCGAGTAAGACTTGTAGAACTGGACTGCGGCTTTACTGTCTCCAGCCAGAATCCGTTTTATGAAAGACAGGGACATGCGCTAATTATAGCAGATTTTCGATTCGAATGATTTTGAGGTGAATTACGACTAAAATATGTAAGGGACATATAAGCGCTTATGAATTTGCGTGGTGTTGGTGGTGTTCAGGAGAGACGAAAGCTTCTCGAAAATCACCTTAAAATTAAACTTCCCAATATTGGTTCTTTTAGTATGGATGAGGATATTGCTTCTTCCAGGAATTGCGAGAATATGATCGGCGCAGTTCAGATTCCTCTAGGCATTGCGGGTCCGTTAAAAGTTCAAAGTTCCCCACTTCGTCCCGCTCAGCGGGACTTCGCGGGGCAAGCAAAAATCAAAAATTACTACATTCCTCTGGCAACAACGGAGGGAGCTTTGGTTGCTTCGGTTAATCGGGGATGCAAGGCAATAACACAAAGCGGGGGTGCAAACATTGTCAGCAATAAAATAGGCATTACAAGGGCGCCGGTTTTTACGGTTGAAAATGCTTTTGCAGGAGAAGAAACAATAAATTGGGTTAGAAATAATTTTGGTGCAATAAAAAAGTCTACGGAGTCAACATCTTCCCATTTAGAACTTTTGGATATTAAGTCCTGGATGGCAGGACGCAATATTTTTTTGCGTTTTAGATTTGATTCGCAAGACGCGATGGGCATGAATATGACAACAATTGCCTGCGCTCTTGCGGCCGATCTTATTGAGAAAAAAACCAAAGCAAAATTAGTATCAATTTCGGGAAATATGTGCGTTGATAAGAAGCCAAATATGCTGAATTTTATTGAAGGACGCGGAATACAAGTCTGGGCAGATTGCGTTTTGACAAAAGAAATAGTAGAAAAAACATTAAAAACAACTTTTGAGAAATTCCTGGATGTAGTTACGAGAAAAGTTTATTTAGGATCTATACTAAGCGGCAGTATTGGCGCTAATTCACACGCTGCAAATGTTTTGACCGCAATTTTCACAGCAACCGGACAGGATATCGCGCACATCGCAGAAGTTTCAAGCGTAGTAACAACGGCAGAAATTGTCAGGGATGGTCTTTATGTTTCGGTTTTCTTGCCTGATTTGGTTGTGGGTACGGTTGGCGGAGGAACTGGTTTGGAAACACAGAAAGAAGCATTAAGTATAATAGGAGTAATCGGTGGAGATAATGGGAAGAATTCTCAAAAATTAGCGGAAATTATCGGAGGAGCAGTTCTGGCCGGAGAAATATCTCTTATAGCGTCGCTCAGTATAAATTCACTTGCTTGTTCGCATCAAAAACTCGGAAGGGGAGAAAAATGAATATGACAACTGGAATTGTCGGATACGGATTGTATGTTCCAAGATACAGAATTGGGACTGCGGAAATTGCGAAAATGTGGCAAAAAGATACAATGGAGATTCTGGCCGGATTAAAAGTGAAACAAAAATCAGTGCCGGGAATTGATGAAGACACAGTTACTATTTCTATTGAAGCGGGAAAAAGAGCAATCTCTATGGCAGGCATTAGTCCTGAGGATTTAAAGGCTGTTTACGTAGGTTCGGAAAGTCATCCTTATGCAGTTAATCCAACATCTACAACTGTTGCGGAGTATTTGGGAGTTGGGAATGACTATTTTGCCTCCGATTTGGAATTTGCCTGCAAAGCAGGAACTGCGGGAATGCAGGTTCTTGCAGGGCTTTTATCTGCAGGAGAAATTAATTATGGATTAGTTATCGGGGCAGATGCTGCGCAGGGAAAACCTCATGACGCTCTTGAATATACTGCGGCAAGCGCAGGAGCAGCATATATTTTGGGCAGGAAGAAAACAGATATTCTTGCAAACATTCTTTGCATGTCTTCTTTTTCTTCGGATACTCCTGATTTCTGGAGACGCGAAGGGCAAAAGTACCCCTCGCATTTTGGCAGATTTACAGGGGAACCTGCATATTTTACTCATGTAGTCGCGGAGGGGAAAAAACTTCTTTCCCAAAGCAAACTTACTCCAAAAGATTTTGATTATTGCGTTTTTCATATGCCCAATGGCAAATTTCCCAGAGTGGCTGCAAAGAAGCTTGGATTTACGCCGGAACAGCTCGTTCCGTCTTTAACAGTTGACAGCATTGGCAACCCATATTCAGCATCTTCTTTAGTGGGTTTAGCCGCAGTTTTGGATATTGCCAAACCAAATCAAAAAATATTTTTTGTTTCCTATGGATCGGGAGCGGGTTCTGATGGTTTTGTTTTTGAAACAACAAAAAATCTCTTGGTAAAAAGAAAAAATGGCTCATCGTTTGTTAAGGAAACAGAAAATACAGTACAAATTTCTTATCAGCAATATTTAAAACAAACACACAGTATTTAAATTATGACCTTTCGACAATGCTCAAGGTCATACTGAGTTTATCGAATGTATGAAAATTCACGTTTTAGGCGGAGAAACTACAAAATTTGGAGAGTTATGGGATATTTCCCCAAGAACTCTTGCGAAAGAGGCAATGGACGGGGCGTTAAAACAATCAGGCATAAGATCAGCGCAGATAGATGCTCTGTTTGTGGGCAATATGCTGTCTGGAATATTGGGCAATCAGACAAATACAGCGTCTCTTTTTGCGGAAGAATTAGGACAGCAAATTCCTGCGTTCAGACTTGAAGGGGCGTGCGCGTCAGGCGGTTTGGCAATGCATAATGCGATTAACAGTCTTAAAGCCGGAGTTTATAAAACAGTGATGGTCTTGGGTGTTGAAAAAATGACAGACCACAATTCGGATGATGTTACAACAGCGCTTATGTCTGCAGGTTCGGATGAGGAGAGAATGGCTGGGGTTACTTTTCCCGGGCTTTACGCTCTTATCGCGCGAGCGTATATGCAGGAATATAAAGTTACGGAAGAAACGCTGGCATCGGTTTCTGTCAAGAATCATTTTCATGGAAGTTTTAATCCGAAAGCGCAATTTAAGTCTATAATTACAATTGGGGACGTGATGAGAAGCGGCAAAATCGCAGATCCCCTAAAGCTTCTGGATTGTTCGCCAATTTCCGATGGAGCTGCAGCTGTTGTTATAACTTCCGACCAAAGTCTTGCAAAGAGAATCGCAAAACCGGTTTTTATTACGGCAAGCGAGATCGCAACTGACACGCTGAGCCTGTACGATAGGAAATCTTTTACAACCCTTAGCTCTGTTGTTACCGCATCCAAAAAAGCTTACAAAAATGCAGGCATAAATTCTCAGGACATTGATCTTGCGGAAATTCATGACTGTTTTTCCATAGCGGAAGCAATTGCAGTAGAAGATTTGGGTTTCTCCAAAAAAGGACAGGGAGCAAAAGATATTTCAGAGAATAAATACACCCTTGGAAAAGGAAAGATTATTGCCAATCCTTCGGGAGGGCTGAAGGCTTACGGGCATCCTGTCGGAGCAACAGGAATTAAACAGATTGTCGAAATTGCAGAACAGTTGCGGGGAGAAGCGGGAAAAAAACAAGTTAAGGGTGCAAAAATTGGATTGACGCACAATGTTGGCGGTACGGGAACTGTTGCAGTCGTGCATATCTTAGAAAGATAATTTATGAGAGTGTCCAATTGTCATGCTGAATTCATTTCAGCATCTCATTGGGACTAGATTCTGAAACAAGTTCAGAATGACAATGATGCGGAGAGATAATTTATGAAGATAACACCGGTCAAATTATGGAGGAGGCAGAAAAAAGTTTCTTCCCAAATCGGGAAAAAAGGCAAAATCATTGCCTGGACAATGATTAGAATTCCTGCAAAAGAATTTGTCAGCCAGGCGCCGTATCCTGTGGCAATTGTTTCTTTGGAGTCAAGGGAAAAAATGATTTTACAGCTGGTTGATTGGGCAATGGAAGACTTGAAAATCGGACAAGAAGTGGTTACGGTCTTACGCCGTCTCTATGCAGAAGACGGAGGGGATGGTATAATCCACTATGTAATTAAGTGCAAACCTCTATGAAGAAGATCAAAGTTTCTGCTCCCGGGAAATTACATTTATTAGGAGAACACGTTGTGGTTTATGGCAAGCCTGCTGTGATTACTGCTGTCGGCAAACGTTGTTTTGTAGAAATTACTCCACGAAAAGACAAGAAAATAGAGATTGTTTCAAATAATCTTAAAACAAGTAAAATAGTTTCTGAAAAAGAAATTATCGCAAAAACTCAAGACGCTCAAATAAAATGGGAAACTTATATCAAAACCAATGACGTAGCTCTTTTGAAATCCATAACTTCCGATCCTTTAGATTTTCCAATTATTGTTATCGGTGAGACTTTAAAATATCTGAAAAAATCATTCTCAGCAGGATTTAAATTAGCAATAACATCGGATATTCCGATTGGTTCGGGAATGGGATCATCCGCAGCAGTTGCTGTGTCAGTTGCGGGAGCTGTTTATTTTTTATTTAATAAAAATTTAAATAAAGCAATAATTAATGAGATTGCGTATTCTGCCGAACAAAAAAGGCATGGGCTTCCGTCAGGCGGAGATAATTCCGCATCTTGTTTCGGAGGATTAGTTTGGTACAGGAAAGAAGCAGCAGAGCTTAAAATAATTCAGCCGATTTCATTTTCATTGTCGAAAAAACTTGCCGGCAATTTTAGTGTAATTCAGACAGGCACGCCAAACGAAACAACAGGGGAGATGGTCGGGATGGTAAGAGCTTTATATCAAAAAGATACGGTTAATATAGATCGTATTTTTGTCAGTCAGGAAACATTAACGCGAGAACTTTTGCCTGCGATAAAAAATGAAAATGAAAAAGAATTAATCAGAATTATTAAAGAGGGAGAAAGGAATTTGGAGATGCTCGGAGTCGTTTCAGATTTTACAAAATCAATTATTGGGGAAATTGAAAAACTTGGCGGAGCAGCAAAAATCTGCGGAGGTGGTGGAGTTAAAAAAGGCACAGGAGTACTTTTAATTTACCACAAAAATAAATCTCAAGTTAAAGCAATCGCCGACTCCTATAAATTACCTTTTTTGCAAGTATCTTTGGGAGTTGAGGGGTTAAGGGAGGAAGATGAATAGAATTACTGTTTCGGCGCCGGGGAAATTAATGCTTTTGGGAGAACATGCTGTTGTTTATAATCATCCGTGCTTGGTAACGGCAGTTGATCAAAGAATGCGGGCAACTGTTGAGATTTTGGATGTTCCGGAATTTCAGTTGGAAGCAACAGATGTAAAAGTTACGGGTTATAAAAAACCATTAAGCGAATTAGGAAAAGGTGATGTACCGAAGGGGGCAAAGTTTGTAGAGGTAGCAGTAGCAAATTTATTAGGTAGATCCCGAAACAAGTTCGGGATGACAGGAAAAAAAGGATTAAAAATAACAACCACATCCGAATTTTCTTCTCAATTCGGATTTGGTTCTTCGTCCGCGTCAACTGTTTGTACGATAAAAGCAGTTTCGGAAATTCTGGGTTTAAATCTTAGCAATAAGGAAATTTTTGATTTGTCATACAAAACAGTTTTGGATATTCAGAGAAAAGGATCCGGATTTGATGTGGCAGCTGCGGTTTATGGAGGAATTCTGTATTTTGTAACAGGAGGAAAGGTAATCGAACCTTTGGACATTGAATCTTTGCCGTTAATTGTCGGGTACAGTGGAGTAAAAGCGGATACGGTAACTTTAATCAATAAGGTCAAAGAATCCTTTGTTAATAGGCAAGATAGATTGAGTGAAATTTATAACGCTATTGAGGTTTTGGTAAATAATGCAAAAGACGCGCTTTTAAAAATAGATTGGAAAACTTTTGGAAAACTCATGAACCAAAACCAAGAGCTTTTATCGGAGCTTGGAGTGAGCATTGAAAAACTTGATAATATGATTGATAGCGCATTGACAGCTGGCGCTTATGGAGCAAAATTATCAGGAGCAGGCGGAGGAGACTGTATGATCTCTGTTTCTTCGGAAGAAAAAAAAGAAGCAGTTAAAAAAGGAATTATTAAAGCAGGCGGAGAAATTATTAGCGTTGCAGCAAACGCAGAAGGAGTAAGAATTGAAAAATAATTTAATGAAGGCAACCGCAATAGCTCCGTCCAACATTGCCTTTATAAAATATTGGGGAAGAAAAGATGAGGTTTTAAGACTTCCTGAAAATGGAAGTATTTCCATGAATTTATCAAATCTCCTTACGACAACTACTGTTGAATTTAATTCATCTTTTAAGGAAGACGAAATTATCATTAATGGTCAAAAAGAAGAAAATGCGGGAAGCAGGGCAATAAAACATTTGGACAGAATTAGAAGCTTAGCGAAAATAAATTTAAAAGCAAAAGTCGTTACAAGAAATAATTTTCCAACAGGAACAGGACTTTCTTCTTCCGCGTCAGGTTTTGCTGCGCTAACTGTTGCCGCGTCCGCAGCAGCAGGTTTAAATCTATCTAAAAAAGAATTATCGATTTTAGCCAGACAAGGGTCGGGTTCCGCATGTCGCTCTATTCCTGATGGGTTTGTGGAATGGTTGGATGGGGACACAAACGAAACGTCTTATGGCGTATCTTTATATCCTGAAAATTATTGGGATATTGCCGATGTAGTTGCAGTGGTTAGTAAAAACAAAAAAGAAGTTTCCACAACAGAAGGGCAAAAGCTGGCTGGTTCCAGCCCGTTTTTTCCTACCCGTCTCTCAAAAATAAAAGAGAAAATAAATTTAATCAAAAAATATTTACAAGAAAAAGATTTTAAAAACTTCGGAGAATTAATCGAAGCAGAAGCCCTAGAGCTGCACGCAATTATGCTGACTTCAACCCCATCTTTAATCTATCTTTTGCCTGGAAGTTTGAAGATTATGCATTTAACAAAAAAATGGCGGGCAGAAGGATTGCAAGTTTATTTTACTGTAAATACAGGTCAGGACATTCATTTAATTTGTGAAAAAAAAGATGTTAAAGTATTGGTTAAAAAACTTAAGGAGATTGAAGATGTGCAAAAAACAATTATTAATTATTGCAGCAAAGGCGCTTATTTAACAGGAGATCATTTATTCTAAATTACTTTCCAAATCTTCTTTGTCTTCTCGAATATTCTGAAACAGCGTTTTCAATATCTTTATCGTTTAAGTCCGGAAAATGTTTTTCTAGGAAAACATATTCCGCGTAAGCAGCCTGCCAGATCATCAGCCCCGATGTTCTTTGTTCTCCTGAAGTTCTGATTATCAAATCCGGATTGGGATAAGGTTGGTCGTGAGTATCCAAAAATTCATTGAAATTTTCTTCGGTTATGTTTTTCGCTTGCCTGTCCTGAGCTTGCCGAATGGATCGCTTTTCGCTTTTCGCTATCGCTCTTATAATTTCATCGCGTCCGCCATAATCAATTGCGATATTTAAAATATAATTTTTGAAATTTTTTGTTTTCTCTTCAGAATCTTGAATTCTTTCTAAAAGTTTTTTGGAGATTCTATCGCGTCTTCCCAAGTGAATTATTCTGATTTTTTCCCTCATCGCTTCCTTAAGATTTTTTTCGATAAATGTTTCGTACATTTTCATCAGATATGAAATTTCTTCTTTGGAACGGTTCCAATTTTCCGTAGAAAATGCCCACATTGTCATGGTATGGACGTCCATCGAGCGGATTTTTCTGCCGATTTTTATTGCTACATCAAATCCCCTTCTGTGTCCTTCAAGGCTTGGGAGATGATGTTCTTTTGCCCATCTCCTATTCCCATCAGGAATGACGGCGATGTGGCTTGGGATGTGCGGATAAGCCATTTGTATATTATAACATTAGGTGTTATAATACCCAAATGCCGGTAAAGAAATCAGCCAAAAGCAAAACAAAATTATCGACAATACAGGAAACCGCAATGTCAAAATCAGTTGACGTTTATCCAATTGTGGAAAAACTAAAACAGCCGAAAGTTTTCATCGGATTAATAGTTGTTATTTTGGCAGTTGGAGTATTTTTTCTCAAAGGCTTATTTATCGCAGCATTAGTCAATGGCGAGCCGATCACAAGATTATCTGTCATTAGAGGATTGGAAAAGCAAGGGGGAAAGCAGGCTCTTGCGTCTTCGGTAAATCAAGTTCTCATTTTTCAGGAAGCAAAAAAGAAAAATATTGAGGTTAGTCAGGAAGAAGTAGATAAATCCGTAAAACAAATAGAGGATAGCTTAAAAAAACAAGGGCAAAATTTGGATACGGCTTTGGCAGCGCAGGGAATGACAAGGCAGGATTTTTTGATGCAGTTAAAGCTTAGAAATCTGGTTGAAAAATTACTCGCAGATAAAATAAAAGTTTCAGACAAAGAAATTGCGGACTATACGGAAAAGAATAAGGAAAGTTTTCCCGCAGAGATGAAAGAGGATGAAATTAAAAAAGGAGTGCAGCAGCAATTGCAACAGCAAAAATTAGCAACAGTATCTCAGGAATGGCTGGCAGGTCTTGAGAAAAACGCCAAAATCAACTACTTCATCAGCTACTAATCTATCTTTCTGGTAATATTCGGCAAGATATGGCAATATTCGGTAACATTTGGTAAGATAATCTAATGGAAATACCGCCAAAATATTCCATTTCACAGGATTTGTTATCGCTTATTGCCAAAATTGAAGCAGAGCGTCTGTATTTTTCCTCATTAAATCTTGAGGACGCAGTAAAAGAAAATATTCAAAGAGTTAGTCTTTTGAAAAGCTCGCTTTTTTCAGCGCGCATTGAAGGAAATCCCCTTAAGATATCTGATTTTGAAGTTGGTGAGACCGAAGAGGAAAAGAAAAAAGAAATCTTCAATATCGTTAACGCAGTCAAATTTATTGATAAAAATATTGAAAAAAGTTTTATTACAAAAGATCATATTTTGCATTTGCATTCACTAGTTTTAAGAAACATTTCACCTGATGCGGGGCGCTTACGGACGGAAATAAGCGCGATTTTTAATGAAAGCGGAGTGGCTGTCTATATGCCTCCCCCGCCAACCCAAGTATTAACATTATTGAATAAGCTTTTAGCTTATGTAAATTCAAAGGAAAAATTTCCGCTTATCATTGCTTTTGCAGCGCATCTTGTATTTGAGAAAATTCATCCTTTTTTGGATGGAAACGGAAGGGTTGGCAGACTGTTAATTTCAGCTATTTTGAAATCAAAAGGCTGGGATTTTTCTTTCACAGTGCCTTTCGAAGAATATCTTGACGAGCACAAAGATGAATATTATTTTCAGTTAAGCAATGGACTGAAAAATACCAATAGCTATCTTGAGTTTATGCTCAGCGCGTTTTATAAACAAATAGAAAAAATAAGAAATCAAATTGCAGAGGAACTCTTAAAAGAAAATAATCCTTTTCTTCCGCCCCGTCAGGAAGAGATGCTCAATATAATTAAAGACCAAGTTATAGTGTCTTTTGATATGATCCGAAGGCGCTTTCTCCAAGTGCCTGAGAGAACTCTTCGTTATGATCTGAAAAAATTGTTTGATAAAAAGCTTATTGAAAAATCCGGGGAGACAAGAGGGAGATATTATAGAGTAAGAATGAAATAAAATTACCCTTGGTTTTTTTGATATAATTTAGGGGTGAGCGAATTAACTAAGACTCCAGACAATGTAGGAATAAATACGATAATCCCCATAGGGATAAGTGATCAGCAGGTAAATTGCCGTTTAATAAATTCACCCAATGTTGAGAATAACCCATTATCAATTGAGATAGAAAATCCTACAGACGAAGGTGAGGTAAAAAAGGCAATAGTTGATGGATTGCAAGGTGCGTATTGGTTTTTGTCTTCCGAATATGCCAATCAGCCATTAAGACAGAGATTTGATGTGGAGCTTGCAGAAGGAGTAAATGTTGGAGTCTATAATTTTTGGAAAAAAGATTTACTGCCGGAAGAAGTTGCTTCAATAGGTAAATCTTTGATGAGGTATTACCATAGTCTTAAAGACAAAAAGCCATGGACGCTCAAAAGTATCCAGATAGAATCTCATGATGTGAAAAATCCTGTGAGCGGAGAGCCATATAGAGGGGAAGCAGTCCGTGTTCAAAAGCGATTCAAGTTGTTTCCTGTTCTTTTGCAAAGGGACGCTACAGAGGACAGGTCGATTGTAGTTGGCTGGAAGGGGCTGTACTTCACGAGCCAAGCCACGTTACCGTAGAAACCTATCTTCGTGATCTATGGAAACAACAGGAAGATGCATTGGGCTGGAAAGACGCAGAAGATGCAATAATTGAATTGCCTGGCGGAGAAAGAACGAAAAGATAGAATCAATTTCCCTCTCAATGCGCAACCCCATATGGCTCATTCCATGAGGATGAGGATAGGGCGGAAAGCGTAGTTCAATTCCTTGTTGACCCTGCAAAATTGGAAGCAACAAGGGCAAGAATTGTGTCTCAATTATTTGAATTGCCGAATGTTGTTAATAGTCCTGCAATTACGCAGCAACCTGCTGAATTGCCTAAATTAGATACGGTTGACATTAAAGTCTCTAAGAAGCCGAATACCGATGGACTCTTTGAGTCATTGGGAGAGGAAAAAGGGAAAGTAACGCCACTCGTTGATCTTCAAACTTTTAGACGACAACATAATATTATTTAACTTGACATCATTCTTCGCGTTTAATTGGGGCTGATAATCCAATCCAAAAAATAAGACTGCTTTCTTTAAGAGCTTTTCTAACTATCCCCATAGAAGTTTTAATTTTCCTTACTTCTTGGGATTTTGCGTCAAAAAAATGGACGCGATCAGATATGATACTGGGATTAGGTAGATGAAGGTCTTGCAAGGTTTTTAAAAACGCATCTAAATACTTTGCGTCTATTTCTATCGTATTTTTCTGATTTTTTTCAGAATAACGCAATCGGCGACAGTGTTCCCCAATAATACATGTATTACAAATAGCATCGGGTATTCCTTCAGCAATGTCTACAGGATAATCTTCAGGTAAAGATAAAAATTTTTCAAATACAGCTTTGGTATTATTTTCGTAGGTCTTAGCGTCACTTGAAGATGACCCAATAACATCTTGAGCGTAGCTCATCCATTCATCGCTAATCCCTTGCTTTGTGTTTGGTAGCCGTAACTCTTCCAGCACTTCCCTGTCTTCCTTTGCGCGTTCTGCTGGAGACAAAAAAGTTTGTTTGAGCAATAAAACATAACTGCGAAGGTGATGGGCGCGGATTACAAATGGCTCTTGATCAATAACCTCTTTAACAGCTGTTGGTCCAACTTCAGACATAAGCACATAGTAACAATATTAATTTACTGGTCGGGATGCTGGGAATTGGACCCAGGTTACCGCACCCCCAGCGCGGTGTACTGCCGTTATACTACATCCCGTTCTTGCGTAGTAAGAATAAGCAAATACTCAAATAAGCCAATAATCCAATGACTCAATTTAATTTGCCTATTCGTTTACTTGTTTATTGGGTTATTCTTTTGTGTATTATATGCTATTATAGCATTGACGTATGGAATTTATCGGTCAAACAATACAAGTCATCGGTGAAATCAAGTATTAATGTTTGTCTTTTTCAATAATTGCAAGTGACGGTTTGTATAATTTATTTACATAATCATCAAGCATTCTGGTTGCTGAATATTGCTTCCAAACAATCTGCATAGTTTTCTTCATCCGCTTAACCCAATCAACAGAATACCCTTTATCAGCAATTGTATAATAGCTTGGTAAAATACTTGTTTCAAGCAGAGTATAAAGAGATTTGGCTGTATTATTGCTCTCCAAAATCCACCCGATATCTGTCCAGTCCACCTCATCAACCCAGCCATCTGATGTTGAGCACACTAAAGCGCCATTGGCGCCGGCTTTCATGCCTGAAGTGCCGGAAGCCTCTTCGCCCGGGATTGGAGTATTAAGCCAAATATCCGCACCGGCAACCAATATTTGCGCAATTGACATTGAATAATTTGGGACAAATACAATCCGATCTCTAAGACCAGTTGCGTTAATCTTTTTGATAAGCTCAGCAATAATACTTTTACCTACCTCGTCATTTGGATCGGACTTACCTGAAATTACGATTTGCAAGGCGCCATGGGCGGAAGTTGCAATCTTTTTTAATGTTTCTATTTCTGAAAACAACAGCCCCGGCTGTTTATATGAAGCAAACCGCCGCGCCCAAACCAACGTTGCCCTTTCGACATCAAATGCTTTCCCCGTAGTTTCGGTTATAAAAGAAACCATTTTAGCTTTATTTATTTTATGGAGTTGCCAGAGTGTTTCATCGCTGAGAATGGCTAATTTTTCAAGCCTACACATATCAGTTGCTTTATTGATTGGTTCTGAAATCCAAGTTGGCAGATGTATGCCATTAGTAATCGGCATCAATGACTTATTTGGCCATAAGGATTTGGCCGCAAGACTATGTTTTTTACTGACGGCATTTGTTTGAGATGTCGTGTTCAAAGCTAGTATTGTCATGCTAAAACGGGTTGAATCGTTGGGTTCTTCACCCGCGCGAAGCATTTCGTCAAGCGGTAAATCTAAATGTTTCGCATAGCAAGCGAGGTAATTTCCTAACTCTTTTTTTGTAAATTCGTCATTGCCCGCAGGGACAAGTGTATGATTGGTAAAGAAAATTTTACGCTTTGCGACACGGAAAGCTCTAATAAATGATATATTTCGTTCTTTCATGTAGTGATGAACAATTTCAAAAATAGCAAACGCCGAATGCCCTTCGTTCAGATGATAAATACCGGGATGTATAGATAAAGCAGAGAGTATTCGCTCGCCACCAATTCCCAGTGCAATTTCCTGCAAGATGCGGTTACCCCGATACAATCCTTGCGTGATTTTTCTGTAGTGAGGTATATTCTGCTCAATATCGGTATCAAGCAGAAAAACCCTCACGCCGCCTAACGAGTACACCCAGGTTTGGATAAAGAGTGTCGAATCGGGCATCGGAATATCGATAAGAAGCGGTGTGCCGTCAGCTTTTTTCACAAGCGTTAGGCCTGCTTGAGTAGTATCTATTTTGTCGTAGCGTTCTTTTTGTTTACCATTTTCAATGACCTGACGAAAGTAACCTTCTTTGTAAAATAATCCGACTGCCACAAAGGGCAATCTTTGGTCATTGGCCTCTCTCACTACGTCTCCGGCTAAAATACCTAAGCCCCCGGAATAAATAGGCAGCTTATCAGAAAGTGCAAATTCAGCGCAAAAGTAAGCAATTGGATGTTTAAGTAATTTCTCGCACAAGTCTTGACCGATCATAACATTACGCTTAAAGTCTTTTCTCGCCAGCCTTAATAGCGACAGGCAAAACATTTTCCGCGGGAGTTATTGGGCAATCCCAATTATCATTGTAGGAACTGTAAGGATTATAGGCATAATTAAAATCAACAATAAGCTTGTTTTTTCTTTTGGGAATTTGCAGCATCCTGCCGTTTTTGTATGTTTCGCTTCCTGTAGTCTGATCCCTAAACAGAAGATAATATTGAAATTGTTCCTGTTCCGGATCTTCAAAAATAATAGCTTCCACATCAGCACCTTCAACATCGAATTTAACCTTACCAGCCCTTAAATATACTTGTTCATCCCGACCTGTGGTTTTAATAATTACCTCCTTGCCCACATCGGGAATATTTTTATCAAGCTCAAGTTCAAAGCTTAAATCCGGATTAGGCGGAAAATAATTTAAACCCCTAAAACTCTTCTTTTGCTCTTTAGTTAAAGGTGACTCTTTATCGCCTTTCCAAGCTTCATCTTTTTGTTTTCTAAAAGTTAACAGTTTATTTTCGTCGTACATAATTTTTTGTTATCCAATATCAAAAAATGCTCTTTGTAACCATTCCGGTAAAGCAGGGTGGATATAAACGGAATTCGTGATTGCTTCTATTTTACCGTTTGTTTTCATAGCAACTATAGCCTCATGTATTAAAATGGAAGCATGCGGTCCAATAATATGAACGCCTAAAATATTGCCTTGCTCATCAACTAATACTTTAGCCAAACCATTTTCCTGCAAGGCTCCTCCCATCCCCGTATCTTTTAATTCTGCTTTGCCAACTTTATATTTAATCCCGTCTTTTTTAAGTTCCTGTTCGGTTTTGCCAACACCGCCGACTTGAGGTGAAGAAAAAACCGCATGACCGATTGCAAAATAATCAAAAGGCGCTTTTCCATCCGTAAAGGCATTTCTAATTGCAAAACCGACTTGGTCATTGGCAGTATGCCTAAAGGGAAGAATGCCAACAATATCTCCAAACGCCCAGACACTCTTAATATTTGTTTCAAGATATTCATTAACCTTAATATATCCTTTGTCATCTACCGCAACTCCTGTTGCCTTAACATCCAAGATGTCAGTATTCGGGACTCTACCGGTAACAACGAGTAATTGATCGCTCTCCAGTTTTTTTTCACTGTCTTTTAGGGTAATTGCGAACTTGTCGTTTTGGTAGGAAACTGACTCCGTTTGCGTATTAAATAGAATCTCATGTTTGTTGGAAAATTTATCCGTAAACCATCCGGCTATCTCCTCATCTTCATTGCTTAACATAAGTTTACCCCGAACTAAGATAGTTACTTTTGTCCCTAGTGATCCAAAAAAATGGGCCAGTTCTGCGGCAATATAACCACCTCCGATGATAATCATATGTTCCGGTTGTTTTTCCAATCTTAAAGCGCTTGTGCTATCAAGATACGGTGTATTTTCCAAACCGGGAAGCGGTGGAATTGAAGGTCTCGTACCGCCAACGATAAAAACTTTATCAGCCTCGATTTGCTCCGAACCAACTTGCATTTGTTTTGGGCCAATGAACTTACCGCGCGTTTTATAAAGGGTAGGGTTGCTATTTTCTCTGATAGCTTTTTCAATTCCACTTGAGTCTGTATCCACTGCCTCTGAAACTCTTTTGACAATAGATGCAAAATCAATACTCTCAATTTTACTCTTAATGCCAAACTTAGCGCTTCCTTTAATAGTTTCTGCCACGTCGGCACTATGAATGAGCATTTTAGAGGGGATACAACCGCGATTAAGACATGTCCCGCCTAAAGGTCCTTCTTCTACTAATGCCACCGATAAACCTTTTTCGGCAGCAAAAGATGCTACCTCAAGACCGGCTCCGGATCCTACGACTAAAACATCAAATTTTTTCATTTTTCCTTTACCACCCTTTCTTTTGCAATTTCCAAGGCTACCTTTCTTGGATTCTCGCCAAATTTTAGGCTTTTTTTCAAAACAGCCATTGTTGCATTTTTTATCTTCTTTTCTACCGTATCAAACATTCTTTTGGGATTGTATCCCCGATATTCGGCGTAGGAAGAGATA
>CAZRWL010000006.1:0-52948 GCA_964603935.1 uncultured Gammaproteobacteria bacterium
CTGTCCTTTATCGTATCAGACTATCTTAGCTTCAGTAAAGTGCACCTGCGTCAGGACGGAGGGGGATTGACAATTGCAAAGTTAGGTCTAAAATTAAATATGTAATAATAATGAATATTCAAACCGTCAGCTTCCAGGGCTTATCATTTATAAACGTAGCTAATCCAACAGATTTTGAAATTAAATATCTAAAAAATACTTATTACTTTAACTCTCTTAATCTAGACGATTACATTCACAAAACGCAAATACCAAAAATAGAAAATCACAAAAGATACAATCTCCTTGTCCTAAGGTTCCCTCTTTTCAGCGAAACTGTTCCTCAAAATTCTCATCAGTACGGCATACATATTCCTACTTTTTATACTCGTGCGAAAAAAAAGAGACTGGTAAGCAGCTACGTAAATTTCTTTATCTCAAAAGAATACGTTGTTGTTCTGCATGCGGATGACCTGCCCCAAATTAGCCGCATCTTCAGCCTTTGCCAGAAAACTCTTCACAACCGCACTGAATATATGTCGCAGGGATCAGTGTTTCTTACCTATAAAATTATAGATGCATTAGTTGACGATTCTTTTCCGGCAATAAACCAGATCACTTCTGCGATAGATAAAATAGACAAAGACTTGGAAAACAAACAGTCTCAAAAAACTTTAGAGGATATTTCGGCAACGAGGAGGAATTTGGTGGTTTTTCATACAATGATAAAGCCCATCCTGCCTCTTTTCGTGAGCCTTGAAGAAGGAAAACACAACGACCTTAACGGAACTATGCAGCCTTTTTGGGGAAATATTCTAGACCATTTACGAAAAATTATGGATCGGGTTGAAGATAATCAGGAACTTATTGAAGGAATTTCCGAAAGTAACGAATCGCTTCTCTCCTCTCACTCAAATCAAATTATTAAAGTTCTAACTATTTTTTCGGCAATTATTCTGCCACTGAACCTATTGGCGAGTATGTATGGCATGAATTTGAATCTGCCTTTCGCAGATGACCCTTTCTTCTTTTGGAAATTAATGCTTGTTATGATCTTTACCACTATGACTATGCTTGTTGTTTTTGTATATAAGAAGTGGTTTTAACATTTTGACCAGAGACCAACCCTATCTTCCCTTGCTTTTTCTTCTGCCCGAACAAACTCCGATTGATATTTGTAGGGATTGCTCTTAAACGTGTATTCGCGCGCATATCCCGCGCTTATCATAAATTTATTGAAATTAGTTCCATCTTCCAGAAAAACATATCTCAAAAGCCTTCCGTATTCATCTTTCTCCCCCTGCGTTGCGTCAGTTTCAAGTTTGACTGTTTTTCCGCTTAACAATTGCTTTGCTTTGACTGATGCTTCTTTTCCAAAACATTGAACTGGTTTTCTTTCATCCAAAATCTCCGGACTGTCAATTCCGATCAATCTTACCATATCTTCTTTATTATTTAGCAAAACCCTAATCGTGTCTCCATCGATAACCTTAACAACCCTTGCTGTTTCCTTCTCAATAGATAATTTACTATTGTTTTGTTTCAAACCGGAATTATTGATCAACTCTTGAAATAGAAAGTATAAATTCTTAGCCAAAACTTCAAATTTATTTTGTTTGCGGCAAACAACATTCAATGCATCTTCATCTTCTATTGACGGCTTTATCTCCTGGGTTGAAAAAGGAAACATGATTGATTTTGCATTTGACATATGTTTTATTCCCAATGCATGTCCCATTTCATGGGAAAGAGTGTGGACAAGCTCATTTCTGCTTGAAGTTATATAGATTGTAATTTTTTGTTTTTCCCCGTCATACAAGCCTTCTTCCGGACGAAGACTAAGCTCTTTTTTAAACGAATCTACTGTTTTATTGAGTTCTCCAACTTGAGTATTATATTGCGTGGTAGAAAGATTTAAGCTTCTTGCCATATCCTCCAATTTCTGCTCTTCCGCTCTAATTTCCTGCTGTTCTTTCACCAGCTTATCATATTCTTCAGCAGGAGCTCCTCCCTGACTATTCCAGTAGGATATTTTTTCGTTTGAGTTTTTGCGTCTTTGATTAAACTGATCAACCAGATATTCGTATTTCCTTACATTAGACTCAAGAATTGACTTCCCATTGTCCAACTTTTCTTCAAGCTGCCCAATCTGAGTATTTAGAGATTGCCGGTTGTCATATTCAAGGTTAAAGCTTAATTCTCCCTGACTATCGTAATCAAACATGTTTTTTGAATTAATACTTTCCCAAATTAATTCTCCCTCTTTAATGTTTTGCGCGAATTCGTCCCTGGTGATATTGAAGCGGGAGTCGATAAATCCTATCCTGTAAGTCAAAGGAGTATCGCAGGGAGAAAAATAAATATAGGTATTCAGGAAACTTGTAAACGGGCTGTAGGTAAAATACAAAAGAGGTATGGAAATAAGAAAAGAAAAAAAGACCGCATAAATAATTTTCTTCATAATGTTATTCTATGGAAGCGTACCGAAATACGCAATAGACGATCAGCAAACAAATAAGTCCCAATGTTCAGATACAAAACAACACCAGGTGTTGACTAGCTTCGAACATAAGGATATCTAGTCATGTCCAAAGCTGATTATTTGCAAAGATGATTAATTTCTTATGCCCTTCCCAAAAAGGTCAAAATCTATTCATTTTAGGCTTAGATATCAATCCCGTTAAGAACAATAAGAACTCGTAATGTTTGTAGGGAATGCATTTATTTGACAGAATTAAGATTGAATTACGGGATCGTCTAATGGTGGCATAAATTCTGAGAATATGTTAGTCTTGGCATATGCCATGGAATAAAGGATATACAAAGCTTACTCATCCAAGCGTAATGAAAACCTCTCAGACAATGAGACTAAAGAAAATTGATAATTTTCTGCAGTGGAGAAACCGGATGAAAAGCTTAGGGATAATACCAAATGGTTATCCAATGCTTCCACATTCGGGTGATCTTGCTGAATATATTGGAGTTATGCTTGGTGACGGCAATATTAGTCGTTTTCCTCGAACCGAAAGAATAATTTTAGTCTCAAACGCCAACAATCCTGGTTTTATTCGTTATTATGCGATCCTTACTGAAAAGTTATTTAATAAAAAACCTGGGGTATACAAAGTAAAAAATATAAATGCAGTTCGGATAACTCTCTATCAAAAAAAATTATCTGAAAGATTAGGAATACCTACTGGAAATAGAAATAAAATAAACTTGAAAATGCAAGACTGGATATATGAAGACAGAACGTTTCTCATAAGATTTATTAAGGGACTTTTTGAAGCTGAAGGATCATTTTCTATTCACTTGCCAACAAGCACTTACAATCTAAGCTTTTCAAATAGAAATATCAGTCTTCTTGATGGGGTTGAAAAAGCCCTTATTTCACTAGGATTTCACCCAGAAAGACGTCATGATGCGGTAAGACTAAGAAAACGACAAGAAGCTTTGGCATTTGAAGCTCTTATTAGCTTTCGTAAATATCCTTTGATATAATTTAAACACTATTTATTGCGGGATCTGTTAATGGTAGGCAGCCAGACTCTGAATCTGGTAATCTTGGTCCGACTCCAAGTCCCGCAGCCCATACAAGCACATATGAATAAAAACCCATTAACAATTTGGGACAAGCTTCAGGTGGAAATTGCTGAAAAGATATCAAAACAATCCACAGACATACTATCTTCAAGCAAAAAAAAATTTAACTCTAAGGCTATTTGCTTCTTAGGAACACTTTTTGGGTTAATTTTTTGGATGTACACTCTAATTCAGGTAGTATTTTTTGATATTGATAGCTATCTGATACGAATGACACCCCCAAGCATTGCATCCGTTGTATATTATAAATTTTTTGTATTTTTACTTATAACTGCTTTATTTGCACTGTTTATTAAGAATTATTTTTGGGTTTATGTTTATATTCTTTTTTTTCCGCTAATAATTCTTTTCTGGGAAATCCCAAAGATTGTTTATAAACTCAAGAGTTGGATACTTTTCTTATGTCTAACTGAAATCGCCTGCTCTTTTTTCTACAAACCAAGATTTCGAATTTTAACTATAACTTTAGCTCTCTTCAGCTTTTTGTTCATAATAATTTTCCATTCAAAACCAATAGTGGGGCTTTTTACACTTATATTAACGACAATTTTATTAATTTCATTTATGAGAACAATTTATATGTCCTTTAAAACTTCTATTTTTTTTAAATTTCAAGCGGAGCTTATTAGTAAATTTAGACATTCGTCTTTTACAAGAAAAGTAATTTTAATAGATGAAAAAATTAAGAATAATAAAGATATTAAACTGACAAAGGAACAGTCAAATGTCTTTCTGATGAATCTTCAAATGGGTCTTTTACTACATAAGGCTATACATTTTTGGGCTTATCAACTTGAGAAATATAGAACGAGCAATGTCAGTTTTTTGTTTAGCGGAGTTTCCTATATATGGCTATTCGTTAAACTTATATTAATTTTGAGCTTCATTAACTATGGACTATATAAGGTAGACCCTAATTTATTTATTGCAAAATCTACCTCTTTCGTAACTTTTACTAACTATACTTTGAATTCTCTCTTTTTGAACGAAACCTCACAGCTAATTGCAAGTGGGGACATAATTACGTTCATTAGAATTATCTCTGGAATAATGGGATATCTGCTTTTTGGGGTACTAATTATAAATTTCATATACGTTGCCAGACAAACCAAAGGCGACCATGATTTAACGGAAACAATCAAAAGCGTCAAGAATGAGGCGCATGAGCTTGAAAAATTGATAAAAGAGGAATATGATGTAACAACTTCTGAAGCTCTAAAAAAACTACAAGAATTTAAGGGAGCGTTATTAACCTTAATCCTTAAGATATCATCCCAGGTACCTGCTGACTATAAATGATCGCCCTAATAATATACCCAACTTATGTGAAAATGGTACAATGTCGACATGTTGGTTGATAATATTAATTTAATTGTCAAAGCTGGAAACGGCGGGGACGGGGCGGCAACTTTTCTGCGGAATGAAAGTACTGCCAAAGGCGGACCGGATGGAGGAAACGGCGGAAACGGAGGAAACATTTATCTTCATGGGTCAAACAACATTAATGACCTCCGGGAATTCCGTTTTAAGAAAAGAATTGAAGCCCAAAGCGGAGTTCCGGGCAAACATAAAAAATTGTTTGGGAAAAACGCAGAGCATTTAACTATCTCTTTACCCTTGGGCACAAGGATAACCGATCATGTTTCAGGACGCATAATTGAGATAACAAATATTCAAACTCCAATTCTGATCGCCAAAGGCGGAAAAGGCGGACGGGGAAATACTGAATTCAAATCAGCAACGAATCAAGCTCCAAGATATGCAGAAAAAGGCGCGTTTGGCGAAGAAAAAAAATTACTTCTTGAACTAAGATTAATTGCCGATATTGGACTAATCGGTTTGCCAAACGCAGGCAAAAGCAGTCTTCTTTCCGTTTTAACAAATGCAAATCCTAAAATTGGAGATTATCCATTTACCACACTTGAACCCAATATCGGAATGATGGGGAAACATGCGATTGCAGATATTCCAGGACTCATTGAAGGAGCATCCATTGGAAAAGGTTTGGGAATTGAATTCTTAAAACACATTGAAAAAACAAAAATTTTAGTTCATTGTATAGACTCATCCTCAGAAGATGTACAAAAAGCGTACTCAACAGTCCGAAATGAATTTGAACAATATAATTCCTCATTATTGGACAAGCAGGAAATAATCTTGCTTACCAAAACAGACCTTGCAGATGAAAAAACAATTAAAAAAAATATGAGAATCTTGCAGAAAAAAGACTCGCCTCGCGGCGAAGCGGGCAAACAAGTTCTAACCTGTTCTATTTACAAGCCCGAAACCATTACCGCTCTCGAACAAACTTTAGAAAAAATACTGCAGTAAATGACTACTAGAATTTTTTTTGTCAGACATGGCGAGGTAAATAATCCAAGTAAAGTTTGGTACGGCAGACTTACCGGATTTGGATTGTCTCTGGAGGGAAAAAAACAAATTACTAAAACTGCTCGAATTCTTGCGAAAAATAAAATAGATGCTATTTATGCAAGTCCCCTTCTTCGCGCAAAAGAAAGCGCTGAAATTATCGCTAATATTCTTCACTTGCCAATAAATTATTCCGATGACCTTCTAGAGATTAAGTCTTCACTGCAAGGCAAAACTTTTGCTTACCTGCTTTCCCGTTCAATTAAATTGGATGTATTTGCTTCTTCAAAAAATAAAATTTTAGGCGAAACTATCGATCAGGTTGAGCAAAGAATGCAAAAGTTTATTAACGGAACAATAAACAAACATAAGGGTAAAAATATTGTCGCAGTAACGCATGGGGATCCGATAATGATCACGAAAGCAAAAAAAGAAGGATTGCCGCTTAAAATTGATTCGATAAGACCAATTAAGGGATACGTAAAACCAGGCGAGACATATATTGCGGAATTTAATTCTTGAGGATTCCAACAAGCTTTTCTGCGATATTTTCCCAGCTTAATTCTCTCGCTTTCTCTAAAACTTCACGGCTTACCTTCCGATATTCATTTCCGTTAATAAGTAAATTTTTTATTTTCTGAGCCAGCATCAGCGGATTATTCGCAGAAGTGATTAAGGAAGAATCTTTATCAAAAAGCCCGGCAATTCCCGCAGTATCTGTTGCAATAACAGGAACCCCGCAAGACATTGCCTCCAGTGCAACTATGCCAAAAGATTCGTAATGGGAGGGCAAAACAACAATTTCGCAAGCACCATAATAATCAGGCAGTTCGCTTTGGTGTTTTCGTCCTACAAATACTACTTCTGTTGAGATATTCAATAATTTTCTCAATTGCTCAAGTCTTTTTAGCTCAATGGACTTCCCCTTAGTATCTCCTCCCAGAATCCAAAGGCAGAGCCTCATTTGCGGATAATTCTCACACAAGATTTTTATTGCATACAAAAGTACATCTATACCCTTAAGAGGCTCTATCCTCCCAACATATAGGATAATTTTATGATCTTTACCTGCGCCCACGATTTGCTTTGCTTTAATTTTATCCTGCGGTTTGAAAACTTTCAGATTAATACCCGGGGTAATAACAAAAATTTTGCTTTCCGGACAACTATACAAAGTTGCCAGATATTTTGCATCCAAAGCGCTGGTTGCGATAATTTTATCCGCTTTTTTGACAAGCAATACCTCCGACTCAATCCGCTCAATATTTTCTCTTTCCGATTCATCCCGGGCAACCAAGTTTTTCATCAGGGCCAGCGTATGAAAAGTAACGAAAAGCGGGATTTTGTATTTTTCTTTAATTTGCAGACCTACAATTCCGGATAAATAATAATGAGAATAAGCTAAGTCGTAAACTATCTTATTTTCATCAATAAACTTAAGCATATTTGTCAGAAATTCAGGAATATGAGGAATTAATTTCTTTTTATCAATCTTTTTCTCTTTCCCCGCAACAACGTGTATGACGCGAAGATTATTCTCAACCTCAATAATTCTTTGATTGCTTTTGTCTTGTGAACGGGTAAAAATATCTATTATTAATCCCTTTTTTGCCAGTTGCTTGCAAAGCTCAAGAACATAGACATTCATTCCGCCAATCTCCCCGCCCTCAATATCCGACAAAGGACAAGTATGGTACGAAATCACCGCAATCCTCTTATATTTCATAGACTTGTATTATACAGCACGCATTTGTTTTTTGGGTAATTTTTCGGTATAATTTAAACATAGATAAACGAAGATTTAATAATCCAGGCGGAAATTTTAGAAGAAATCCAAGGAGAAATTTTGGCAGAAGATTTCCTCAGAAAATAATGCCAAATAGCGAATTAATTGCTGTGATTGCCGCAACCAAAGCTATTAATCAAACAAAGCAAACACAGCCGGAAATAGAATATGTTCCGACAAATAAATTTGAGGATTTTAAAATCTCCCCACAAGTTCTGGGAAATATAAAACTTAAAGGCTACACAGTTCCTACTCCAATTCAAGATCAGGTAATGTATTCCATAATTGAAGGACGGGACGTTATTGGTATTGCTAATACGGGTACAGGCAAAACTGCTGCTTTTTTGATTCCCTTGGTGGATAAGGTCTTTAGAAATAAAACGGAACAAGTTTTGATCGTTGCTCCGACTCACGAATTAGTTCTTCAAATTCAGGATGAGCTTCATGGTTTTGCCAGAGGACTTGGATTGCATTCGGTTTTGTGCATCGGAGGCGTAAGTATGGGAAAGCAGATTTCAAATCTAAGACAAAATCCTCATTTTGTAATTGGCACACCCGGAAGATTAAAAGATTTGATTGAAACAAGAAGCTTGAATTTATCAAAATTCCGCAATGTTATTCTGGATGAAGCAGACCGCATGGTTGACATAGGCTTTATCAAAGATATCAAATATTTTATTTCCCTTCTTTCTCCTATTCGTCAATCGCTTTTCTTTTCGGCAACAATTTCAGGAAAAGTAAAAGAGATTTTACAGAATTTTGTTAGAAATCCAATCACAGTATCCGTTAAAAAACAAGAAACTGCGGAAAATATAGAACAGGAAATTGTTAGGCTTAATCCCGGACAAAATAAAGTTGACAAGCTGCACGATTTACTAAGAACTCCAGGCTTTGAAAAAGTGCTTATTTTTGGAAGAACAAAATGGGGAGTACAAAAATTAACCGAGGAATTAGTGAGACGCGGATTTAGGGCTGGAGCAATTCATGGAAATAAAAGACAAAATCAAAGGCAAAAAGTCCTGGAAGCATTTAAATCCAACGAAATTCAAGTACTTCTAGCAACAGATGTTGCTTCCCGCGGACTGGATATCCCGGACGTAAGTCATGTGATTAATTATGACATGCCGGAATCATATGAGGTCTATGTCCACAGAATCGGACGGACAGGAAGAATAGACAAAAAAGGCACTGCCCTAACATTCCTCGAAGGAGTATAATAACCATGTGAGCTACACGGTCTACATTCTTCACACATCTTCCAACACTTTCTATACAGGGCAGACAAATAATCTGGAAAAGAGATTAAAAGAGCATAGAAATAAAACCAGCAAATCCGCAAAGTATATGCGGAGGTTTAAATCATTCGAATTAGTTTACAAGGAAATTCACCCCACGCTCTCGCAAGCTTTAAAACGCGAAGCCCACATTAAGAAACTCTCCCACTCAGCAAAAGAGTTATTGATCAAAAAGAAATCTCCAACTAGCTTGACATTATAGGCTTAATGTGGTATAATATTCTTTCATGAAAAATATATACCAAATCATAAGCAAAAATCTCTCAAATGCCCGAAAAAATCTAAAAAACTTGACATCCGAATGGCTAAGTTCGATCAAAAAGGGCTTTTCTTTCTACAATAGAAATACTGAGTTATTGGCTATATGGACAGTATTATTCCTAACTATTACAGGACTATTTGTTCTTGCAATTAACAGTAATATTTTAGTTATACTTCTTCTTTTTATATTCGCAATTGCGATAATGTTTGCAGGCACATTAGCTGCAGCATATTATCTACACACCATAAAATATCGCAAACAGAAACAGTTTGTGTCTAAAGCCCACAATATCCTTAATAAATCTTTTAAATTAAGATCCCTGATTTCCTTCATAAGAATCCCGCACATCTCAATTCTCAATACCCTTGCAAAAAACTTCAGATTAGCTTCTTGATTCTGGTATAATAAATCCGTGAAGCGGCTCATAAACTATAAATACAAAGGTCTCACTCTAATTTTTATAAGCATTCTGCTCACGATTTTTCTATCCGGAAATCATTTCCTGAATCAAGCTATTGTTAATACCTCAAGTATTCCTATAATTGGCTCTTTTATTGCAGGCATACTTTATGTTTCTGCATCTACAACCGCGTTTGGCGTATTTATTCTGCTGAGTTTATCGAAAAATTTATCAGCAATAGAGATCGCTATATTTGCCGGACTTGGAGGAGCAGTAGCTGATTTTGTTATTTTTCGTTTTATAAGAGGAGACTTAATTGGAGAAATTAAGCCGATTTACAATCGCCTCGGAGGCAGACATCTCACGCGCTTAATGTACCATAAATACTTCAGATGGAGCTTGCCTATCATTGGAGCTATCATTATCGCATCTCCTTTTCCCGATGAGGTAGGAATAACTTTAATGGGCTTATCTAAAATAAAAAACTATCAATTTGCTTTGCTATCCTTTGTTCTGGACGCAGTCGGAATTTTTCTTCTTGTTTCTGCGTTTTCCTTAATAAAATAATTTCAATGCGTAGGGTGTAAATATCAGGATGCCGACAATCACCGATCCGATTGACGCTACTAAAACCATTCCTGCGGCAACATCTTTTGCGATTTTTGCCTCTTTTCTATGCTCTGATGTAATAAGGTTAACCATTTCCTCTATTGAGGTATTCACCATTTCAGATGATATAACAAGCAAAATCATTACCCCCAAAATACCCATTTCAAATGGACTTACATGAAAATATAAGCTTGCCAGAATAACTATCAATGCTATTAAAAAATCAATTCTTAAATTACGGTTATATCTTAACGCATGCCAAAGCCCTTCAAATGCATATCCGAAAGATTTTATAAACGATTTATTGTAAACCGTGTCCACACTAATCATAAATCATCCCAAAAATAGTTGCCTGCTAATAATATACACTATTAATGTTAGCACTAACCCTAAAATAGTTCCAATTGCGGTTTCCATAAACGTGTGCTCTTTTGTTTTAATCCGAGCCCACGCAAGAACAGGAATTAAAAGCAACAAAAGAAAATAATATCCCCCATAAACAATGCCCATAAATAGCACAACCGATGTGGCAGTGGCAAGATGTATGCTTGCCTTAACCCACCTATTAACAATTACTATCGTTACCAATCCCAGAAGAAGCGCAAAAAATCCAACATATAGAATTTTTGGAGCACTAAGAACGATAAGAGACAATAAATAGCAAGACATAATAAATGCGGAAAATAAAAAAAGTAGAGGTCTTTGCTCTCTTTTGGAGACATCAAAATTGGAAAATTTCCCAAGCATTACTCCTATGAGTACAAAAACAGCAACCGCCAATACAAAAGCGTAGGAAAAAACTGACCATTTCAAAGCGCTGTAGTAGTTTTGGTTAATTTTCGAAACCAAAATAAATGGCACGGGAAATAAAATAAATATCGGCCCTAGAAAAAAAGATATTGCCTTGGCAATTGTCATCATGGATGTTATCCTAATACTTTTTTAATTCTTTCCAATGCTTTTTCTTTCCCTAAAATCTCCAAAGACTCAGGCAGCGGCAACCCTTTCTCGAAACCTGTTATAATTTTATACAAAAGACTCCCTTTTGCTTTATGCAGGCTTAATGCTTCCTTCATCGCCGAGAGAATCGCTCTCCCATTCCAGTTTCCAATTTTTGAAAATTTTTCTAAAAGAGTTTTGGCAACATTTTTTTCTTCATCCGTTAATTCCGCAATTTTGGAGATAACAAGATTTTTAAAGTCATTAAGCGTTTTCATTCTGGTTTTCGCTAATTCTATAACTTTATCTGCATTTTCCTCTCTTATTACATTCAATACCTCTTTGTCATCTTTATAAAAATCAGCGATTTGAGATTTGAGATTTCCCCCGCTGGGGACAGGTAAGTTTTGAGATTTCCTAATGTATTCACCATTTACCCAATCCAGTTTTTGAATATCGAAAATCGGGGAATTTGTATTTACGTCTTTAAGATCGAAAAGTTTTATCATTTCCTGTAAATCCATAATCTCTTTTTCCCCTCCGGGATTCCAGCCTAAAAATGCCATAAAATTAAGAAGCGCTTCTTTGAGATATCCTTCTTTTTGGTAATCCAATGCAGACTTTGCCCCATGTCTTTTGGACAACTTTGTTTTATCCGGACCTAGAATAACAGGCAGGTGAGCAAAAACTGGCAGTTCCCAACCAAAAGACTCATAGAGTAAGATATGCTTTGGTGTTGAGGAAATCCATTCGTCTCCGCGGATTACGTGGGAAATTTCCATAAGATGATCATCCACTACATTTGCCAAATGGTACGTTGGAAATCCGTCAGATTTCAGAATAACAAAATCTTCGATAACATCTGTTTTAAAAGAAATTTTTTTATTACCTATGGCATCTGTCCAGGATATTTCTCTGCTCCCGGGAATTTTAAACCGTACTGCCCCCTCGTCAATATATGCAAATTCTTTGCTCAAAAGCTTATCGACATGCTCTTTGTAAATATTTTTTCTTTCCGATTGAACATACTCTTCATCCCACGAAATTCCCAACCATGTAAGAATTTCGAAAATTGCCTCTTTCGCTCCGGGAACAATTCTGGCCTGATCCGTATCTTCAATCCGCACGATAAATTTTCCATTGTTATGCTTGGCAAATAAATAATTAAAAAAAGCAGTTCTTGTATTTCCAATATGCGGAATTCCGGTTGGGCTTGGCGCAATTCTAACTCTCACCATAGTTTCGATGTATTGATTGTACTTGAATTTTTCTTTATACTCAAGGTGCGTGCAGTTTCATGCACGCACCAAGGTATGCCTACTTTAAGTAAAACTACAAAAGAAACTAAAATAATTCTTAAATGGGGAGGGATTTTACTAGGCATAATCTTTCTTTTTTTAATAGCAATGCGATTTGTTGCCATTATTAAAGAGGGCTTAACGCCAAAGCCTGCGCCTGCGGCATCATTTGGCAAATTGCACCCGGTTTTCCCGAATCAGCAGGAGAAAAACATTAGCTATTCTCTCGATACTCTTACGGGTTTTCTTCCAAGTTTCCCCGACCGAATAAAAGTACACAAAGTAGTTGCGAACCCGCCAAATTTACTCGCGCTTGACAAAACAGAGGCGAAAGTTGCTCAAATTGGCTTTACATCCAAAGGAACTCGAATCGTAGAAGACATATATCAGTGGGTAGATAAAGGATCTGATCTTCAAAGAAGAATAACAATAAATATTTTTACATCCGATCTCACCATCTTCTCTCCCTATCTGGTAACACCGTCTTTACAAACCTTAGGTAATTCGAATAAAGACGATGAGAAAAATAATGCGGCTGACCTGGCCAAATCATTTCTTTCAAGCGTGTCTTTGCTGTCTGACGATCTAGATCAGGAAAAAACAAAAATTACTTTTTACTCAATAGAGAAAAGCGCGCTTGTCCCAACATCGAAAATTGCACTTGCAAAAATCGCAAGAGTTGATTTTTTCCAAAAAAACATAAACGGTCTCCCAATTTATTACGAAAAAGGTACTCAATCAACCATTAGTTTTACAATCGGAAAAGAAAACGATCAATTAAAAGTAGTCGATGCCAGATATTTTCATAAAGCTATTTCGGAAATCGCATCGGAATATGCAATAAAAAGTGCTGATTTCGCATTTTCGGAATTAAAAAAAGGAAAAGCATACATAGCATCCAACCCACAAAATACATCCGAAGTTGCTGTCAAAAATATTTTCATGGGATATTATATTGGAGAAACACAGCAAGAGTTTTTGGTGCCGATTTTTGTTTTTGTTGGAGACAACGATTTTATCGCTTATATTTCCGCAGTTAAGGATGAATGGATAAGTAATTAATATTTCCCGACAGAGAATACAAAAGGCTGCTTGTGTCCAAAAAACGATCCAAACTATTCATAATCACAATAATAAGCGTGTGTTTTTCGCCCTTATCATCTGTTTCTATTTTTGAGGTAACCAGGACCTGTCCTGCTTCCTGCGTATTCCCTGTTTTTATGCCATTTACGCCCTGCACTCCCAATAGCTTGTTGAGATTTTTTAATAAATATTTATTTTCGCCTGCCACATCAGTTATTTCCCAGGTTTTCGTTGAGACTATTTTGGCAAACGTTTTGTTTTTTAAGGCAATCGATGCTAATTGAGCCAGATCCAAAGGAGTTGTGTAATCACGGCTGTCCTCAAGGCCTATTGAATCTGCAAAATTAGTGCCTTTAAGATTCAATGATTTTGCTTTTTCATTCATTTTCTTAACAAATGCCGTTTCTCCGCCCGGATAGTTTTGAGCCAAAACCAAAGCTGCATCATTACCTGACGGAAGAAGCATTGCATACAGAATGTCCTCGAACAACAATTGTTCTCCTATTTCAAATCCCACATTAACTCCCTCTACTTTTTCTGTTTTTATTGTCAAAATATCGTTCATTTTATAATAATCCAACGCTATCAATGCAGTCATAATCTTTGTAGTGGATGCCATAGAAAATAAAAGGTTCGGATTTTTTGAGAATAAAACAGTCTTTGAATCCTTATCCATTATGACAACCGCTTTTGCAGAGATACCGGGATTTATCGGAGATTTAAAAACCGGATATGCCGAATAAGATAAATTAAGAGGAAAACTTCTTATCTTTCTATCAAAATTGTAATATCTTAAAAATATATCAAAGAGAGCTGCTCCGGCCAAAAAGAAAAGGCCGAGTAAAACAAGTATATACAGCAACAATCTTCGTTTTTTTTTAATGAAGCTTTTCATCTACTCGCTCCATATCCCGGGGAAAAAGACTCGCCTCTCTCACATTTTTTAAATCAAGCAGCTTCATTGTCACTCTTTCCAAGCCAAAAGAAAATCCTCCCTCAGGAGGCATGCCATATTTAAATGCCTGAAGATACATCATAAAACTTTTGGGATTCATACCTCGATCTTTAATTGACTTCACCAGATCGCCGTAATCATGCCTTCTTTGGCTTCCGCTCAATATTTCCAAACCCTTAAACAAAAGATCGTAGCTTAAGGAATATTCCGGATTCTTTGGATCCGGCATTGTATAAAATGGCTTAGCGAGTGTTGGAAAATGAGTAATGGTAACAAAATCACTGCCATGCTTTTCTTTTGCCCATTTACAGATGTCAATTTCGTCCTGAGGAGCCAAGTCTTTTTCTCTTCTTGAGTCTCTGCCAAATTCTTGGAAAATAATTTCTTGCGCCTCACGCAGAGTAAGTCTGGGAATTTTTCCAAATGCAACTTCCGCCTTGTAAAAATCTTGAACGTGCTTCAGCATTTTGACAGCAGTTGACTCCAGAAGATCAAGCAGTTCTTCGAATTCAACAAAGCCGAATTCGCAATCCATTTGTGTTGTTTCCGATAAATGACGGGTGGTAACAGACGGTTCTGCTCTGTAAGCATGCGCAATTGTATAGACCCGTTCGAAAACCGGCACCAGCATCTGCTTGTACAACTGAGGACTTTGCGAAAGAAGAGCTTTGCGTCCGTAATAATCAACTCCAAAAAGCTCAGCTCCTCCTTCTGTTGAACTTGCTACAATTGTCGGCACAACTATCTCCGTACAGCCTAAATCTTCAGCTGCTTTTTTAAAACCCTCAAGTACTTTTGACTGGACTTTGAAAATTTTTGAAATTTTTGGATGGCGAAGAGTTAGGCTCCGATGATCCAAAAGTGTTGGGAGTTCGAGATTGAGATCTTTTCCTCCCATGTCAAAAGGCAAAACTTCCGCTTTGGACAGAATTGTAATTTCTTGGGCTTCAAGCTCAACCGAACCTGCAGCTGAATTTTTATCAACAGCATTTTCAGGCCTCTTTTTAACTAATCCTTCTATTTTAACAACAAACTCCGATCTTAATTCTTTCGCAGTTTCGTATGCGCTTGGCGAAACTTGAGCATTTACAACTATTTGCAGAAACCCCGATCTGTCCCGAAGACTCAAAAATATAAGCTTGCCGTGATCCCGCCGAAGATGCACCCACCCTTTAACCGCAGCCTTTTCATTTATTTTACTCGTTGTTTCCGAAATCAATGTCCGCATCACAGATATTGTACATTAAGCGGTTAACCTTGACAAGATTATCCTTACTGTGTAAAGTTGTAATCCAGATTACAAAATACTGTCAGATTCCTGTCAGGAAAGTGTCAAGCTAAGCTTGAAAATATAGTCTAAACTTGTTTTCAGTCGCAGGAAAGCGGCTTTATTTTTTTTATATTACATATGAATAAAGAAACTCGACCTCCTGGGGAATATTATGATCAGCTCTCCCCCATTGACAGACAGACCAAAAGAGCAGAGGAATTAATGCAAGCATGTAATGCTTTAGGCGCAAGAGTAACTCATTTCCCAAATCATGGATTTCCAGTCGAGTTTACCCCAGACCAGAAAGCTGTCTTTAAAAGAGCAAGACCCGTTGTAATCCCAACAATAAGCGTCATTGATAAGTATTTTTAAGTAAATCTAGGAAAAGGCTGAATAGGATTTTACATGAGCATGCAGGAAACATCATTATCGGCAACAAGAGGATGGGAGCCATTAACAACAGTAAAGAGAGGTCATCTTGAGCAGATGTTTGGCAAAGATGGTGCTGCAAAAGCTGTTAACAATCATGTTTTAGTTGTCGATGGCAAGTCTTTTCTTAATCGTCGTCCTCGTCAAAACGTCAAAGGCTCCTAATATCCTTAATTTTTAACTGTAATCTTTGCTCTCCGTTCCATTCATTATTATCAATTACGTAAACAATACTTACTTTGTCCCCGATTTTAAACTCGCTTGCCCGTTCTCCCATCCCAAACCCAATCCCCTCAATCCGTCCAAATTTGAAATTTGAAATTTGAAATTTGAAATTCATCTTTAGGTGCTTCCCCTCCATCCCCACCAATCTCATATCTTCAATAACAACATTTTTGCTAACAAACACAGGTTCCGGATTTCCCATACCAAAAGGCGCAAGTTTTTGCAAAGATTCGTACAAATCAATATCAATAAGAGACAAAGGCAGCTCGCAATCAATTCTTAACTTTCTGGTTAAAGCTTCGCCGTCCAACACTCCATCCGCCTTTTTATGCAGAAATTCCTCAAACATTGCCAGTTTTTTTGTTTCGATAGTGAATCCGGCTGCCATCGGATGTCCTCCTGCGTCAACCAAAAATTCCTCTGCTCCTCTTATAAACTCTATAATATTAAAACCTTTTATCGACCTGGCGGATGCCTTGCTGTATTTTTCACCTTTTGAAATTACAATTGCCGGCCTATAAAACTCCTCAACCAAACGCCCGGCAACCAATCCCACCACCCCCTGCTGATAGCTCTCATGAACAACAAACAGCAATTTCCTCAATACCTTTTTATTTTTCATTGATTCTATCGCATGACGGGTTGTTTCTATGGTTAATAATTGCCTTTCCTTGTTCGTTTGCCCAAGTTTCCGAGCAAGCATTTCCGCTCTATCCTTATTTCTTGTGCACAAAAGCCTTAAAGAATCCATCGCGTAATCAAGCCGTCCCGCGGCATTAAGCCGGGGCGCGATGATATGTCCTATTTCATAGACTCCGATTGTTTCTTTTTCCAAACCCGCCTCCTTGAAAAGTTCCAAAAGTCCGATTCTTTTCGTTTTTCTCAAAGCTTCCAAACCAAATTTTAATAATGTTCTGTTCGCGCCCTTCAAGGGAACCAAATCCGCCACCGTCGCCAACGCAACGAGTTCTAAGTGTCTTTCATTGTCATGCTGAACTGCGCCACCTCCGCTGAGGAAAGTCCTCTTGGAGGATTTCAGCATCTCCTTTTTATTGAGATCCTGAAATAAATTCAGGATGACACGGGAAAAAAGCCAAGCTACTCCTGTTCCGCACAATTTGGTCGTATGGACAATTGCCAAAGCATTGGGCAATTTTTTTGAGGGAACATGGTGATCCGTAATTATCACGTCTATATTATTTTTATTCGCAAACTCAACAGCTTTATTTGCCACAATCCCATTATCTACGGTGATTATCAATTTTCCCTTCGTGTCATTCCGAACTGCGCCACCTCCGCTGAGGAAAGTCCTCTTGGAGGGTTTCGGAATCTCTGTCCCTTTGAGATCCTGAAATAAATTCAGGATGACATTCTGTATGCCCTTAACCGACAGGCCATATCCTTCATCAATCCGATGCGGAATATACGGCATTACTTTTGCTCCTAACGAATTAAGGGCTTCCCAAAGAATCGCTGTTCCGCTTATTCCATCCACATCATAATCTCCGAATACGATTATACTTTCTTTATTTTTTATCGCATTTCTAATCCTTAAAACCGCTTTTTTTAACTGCTTCTTGTCAATTCCAACGCTATCACTAGTTACATTCTCAAGTTTCGGCTCCAAAAACTCCCCTATCTCCTTTTTAGCTTTTATACTGCGGTTTGCTAAAAGAATCTTAACTATGTTTTTCGTTGTCTTTATCTTTTTCTTAAATCTTAAATCATAAATCATAAATCTTTGATATACTATAGCAGAAATGATAAGCCTTATCCCGCCGCAAGTTTTAGCTATTTACAGAAGGGTTCAAGAGGTTAAATTTGAGGTATATTTAGTCGGAGGATGCGTTAGAAACCTTCTCCTTAAAAGAGACGTGAAAGACTGGGACATGACTACAAATGCAACCCCCCAGGAATTATTAAAAATTTTTAAAGAGGGGTTTTATGATAACAAATTCGGAACTGTTGGGGTACCAGTTGAAATTGATGGAAATAAAAAGGTAGTTGAGATAACTACATTTCGTACGGAACATGGTTATGCTGATCGCCGTCATCCTCAAAAAATCGAATGGGGAAAATCTATTGAAGAAGATTTAGCTCGTCGCGACTTTACCATCAACTCCATCGCCATGCGCTGTCATCCTGAATTCATTTCAGGATCTCAAACCACAATTATTGATCCGTATCATGGACAAACTGATTTGAAGAATAAAATAATTCGGGCAGTTGGAAATCCGAAGGAGAGATTTAAGGAAGATGCCTTAAGGCTTTTGCGGGCTGTGAGAATTGCAACCGAACTTTCTTTTACAATTGAAGATGCTACATGGAAAGAAGTAGTATCTGACGCTGCTCTTATAAAAGAAGTTTCCGGGGAAAGAATCAGAATTGAACTTTTAAGGATTTTAGCAAGCGATTTTGCATACGAAGGAATTTTATTACTGAAGGACTCTAATCTTTTAAATTATATTGTGCCCGAATTAATTGAAGGAATTGGGATCTCGCAGGTGAGACCGGGCCGTCATCATACAGACGACGTCTACACTCATAATGTTTTATCTCTAAAATTCTGCCCGTCCAAAGATCCGATTATCCGATTTGCAGCGCTAATCCATGACATAGGAAAACCCAAGGTCATGGGAAAAGACGAAGAAGGACTTGTGATTTTCTACAACCACGAAGTTGCGGGAGCGCAGATCGCAAGAGATATCTGCGACCGGCTTAAGTTTTCAAAAAAAGAAAGGGACAAGATCGTAAACCTGATTCGCTGGCACATGTTTACAGTTGATGAGAAAGTGTCAGATGCAGGGATAAGAAGATTTATCAGAAGAATTGGAGTTGAGAATGTAAAAGACATGATGGATTTAAGAATTGGAGACAGATTGGGAGGAGGAACGCAAACTGCGGAAAGCTGGAGACTTAAACTTTTCAAAAAAAGAATTGAAGACCAGCTTAAACCTTTACCTTTCTCAATAAATGACCTTGCAATAGATGGCAATGATATTATTAGAGAATTAAGTATTAAACCCGGACCGAAAATCGGCGAAATTTTAAATAAACTTTTTCTCGAAGTCGACGAAGACCTCTCGAAAAATAATAAAGAATTCTTACTCAAAAGAATAAAAGAGCTTGATTAGTCCCGCTTAATCTTCTATAATTACTAAAATCATGAAAAAATATTTTACATCCGAATCGGTAACAGAGGGACACCCGGATAAAATGTGCGATCAGATTGCGGACGCAATTTTGGACGAAATTCTAAGGCAGGACCCCAAAGCCAGAGTCGCAGTAGAAGCATTGATAACCAACGGTGTTATTTTTGTTGCAGGAGAAATTACCACAAATACTTATGTTGAAATTCCGGAAATTGTCAGAAATGTTATTAAAGACATTGGCTATACGGACGCAAGATACGGTTTTCATCACGAGACAAGCGGGGTCACAATTGCAATTCATGGACAATCATCCGATATCGCAAAAGGGGTTGATAGTTTCAAGGAAGAAAAAGGCGGAAAGATTGTCGCGGAAGATTTGGAAAAATTAGGGGCAGGAGATCAAGGATTGATGTTTGGTTTTGCTATTGACGAAACTCAGGAATTAATGCCTTTACCAATCGTGCTGGCTCATAAATTATGCCAGAGATTATCACAAGTTAGAAAGAAAAAAATTATAAAAGGTTTAAGGCCTGATGGAAAATCACAGATTACAGTTGAGTACAAAGACGGAAAGCCTTACAGAATTGATCAGGTTTTGATCGCCGCGCAACACGATGAAGATATAAATCCGGAAAAACTCAAAAAAGAAATTATAAATAAAGTCATTCTTAAAGTACTGCCTAAAAAAATGATTGATAACAAAACAAAATATCATGTTAACACAACAGGCAGATTCGTTATTGGAGGGCCCCAAGGAGATACGGGATTAACAGGACGCAAAATAATTGTTGATACTTACGGCGGATATTCAAGGCATGGAGGAGGAGCGTTCTCCGGAAAGGATCCGACCAAAGTTGACAGATCCGCTCAATATATGGCTCGCTATATTGCGAAAAATATTGTGGCTGCAAAGCTTGCCAAAAAATGCGAGGTACAAATTGCCTATGCAATCGGACGGCCGGAGCCGATGTCTGTTCTGGTAGATACTTTCGGAACAGGAAAAATTGATGATGAAAAATTAAGCGGGATAGTTTTGAAAACTTTTGATCTTCGTCCTGGAATGATTATAAAACATTTGGGATTAAGAGCACCGCTTTATAGACAGGTTGCAGCTTATGGACATTTCGGCCGCAACGACCTAAACCTTCCCTGGGAAAAAACCGATAAAATCTCCGCTTTACAAAAATTCTCCAAATAAAGGTTAGTTCTTTTCATAAACAATCTCGCCATTTTTAATAACAGTATTTATATTATCTAATTGAGAAATATCTTCTGTTGGATTCCCTTCGACCAAAATAAGATCAGCTAGACTACCCTCTTTGATTATTCCAATATTTTTCTTTCTCAATAATTCAGCTGCAACGCTTGTTGCAGTTTTAATTGCGTCAACAGGCGTTAATCCAATCTTTACCATTTTTTGGATTTCCTGATGAAGACTAAAACCGGGAACAACAAATGAATTGGGCGTGTCAGATCCCGCAACGACTTTTCCTCCTGCCTTATGAAAAGCAACGATAAATTTTGTTTTGTCAATTTCAATTGTTTGCATTTCCTTGAGTCGAGATTTCTTTAAGTCTTTAAGCCAGCTTTCTTTTCTCCAGTTTAACCATCGCTTCTTCTCCTCTTTAGGAATTAAGTTGAGATTGGGATAATTTTCATTGCCCACAGTTTCAATATATGCAGATATCTCATTAACTACTAAAGTTGGATCGATGTAAATATTTTTGTTTATAAGTAAATCTATAAATAATTGAATTCTGTCTTTAGGGATAGGAAAGAAAATTCCGTCTGCATGCTCAATAGATGAGATGCCCACTTCTGCTGCGTCCCATGCTGAAACTTTCCACCAGAGATGTGATGCTACAGGAATATTTGCTTTACGGGCAATCTCTACAATTTTGCCAAACAATTCTTTTGACAAACCAAAGTAGGTCTTAAAGCCATCTACGCCTTTTTCAGCAAGATAAGACGTAGCTTTTCGCACATCTTCTGAAGAGCTTAATTCGATTGAACCGGACTTCCAGAATGCGGGTACGCCATCTAAAAGAGAGCCATAACAGACAATGCGGGGAAGAGAATTGTCTCCGCTTTTTTCTTTTTCACGAAGCGGAATGATCCAGTCAGGGTCATTACCAACATCTCTGATAGTTGTTACGCCAAACTTAAAAAATAATGGCGACATCCAGGAACGAAAATGGACATGACAATCAATAAGTCCGGGAATAACTGTAAATTTTGACCCATCAATAATCTTTGTAATTCCGTCCGCTGAAATATTTTCTCCAATTTTCTTGATTGTATTTTCTTCCAAAAGAATATCTGCATTTTTCAATAAAGCGGAATTAACGCCATCAAATATCACAGTGTTTTTTATAAGAATTTTTTTAGCCATACTATCTAGTATAGCAAATAAGAAGAATTCGACTATAAAATAGAAAAACTGTATAATAAAAACATGCTTAAACAAAAACTTCAGGGAGAATTAAAAGAATCAATGCTGGCAAGGGATGTTTTAAGAACTTCTGTTTTGAGGATGCTGCTTTCCGCGCTTAATTATTACGAGATTCAGAAAGGCGGGGCAGGATATGAAGCAACCGACGAAGATGTTTTATCCGTAATTGCAAAAGAAGCAAAACAGAGAAAAGATTCAATTGAAGAATTCAAAAAAGCCAACCGTCCGGAATTAGTTGACAAAGAAACTAAGGAGCTCGAAATGCTGCAAGCTTATTTACCTCAACAGATGGGAGAAAATGAAATTCGTGAAATCGTCAAGCAAACAATCCGCGAAACGGGTGCAACGACAGCTGCAGAGATGGGGAAAGTAATGGGCACATTAATGCCAAAAATCAAAGGAAAAGCGGATGGCGGCTTGGTCAGCAAAATCGTCCGGGAATCCCTCCAGTAGTGTCATGCTGAATTTATTTCAGCATCTAGTTCCCGAAAAGACGGGATCCTGAAACAAGTTCAGGATGACACGATTAAGACTTTCTTTTTTCGCTTATTTCCTGCCATAATACTAATAATGGAGACGCTGTAAAAATAGAGGAATATGTACCCGCAACAATTCCGACCAAAAGAGCCACCACAAACCATCTGATACTTTCTCCGCCGAATAATAACAATGTTATCAAAACTAAAACAACCGTTAATGAAGTGTTCAAAGACCTAGCTATTGTCTGCAATATTGAATCATTGACAGTTTTGGAAAAATTTAATCCTCCCATTCGCTTCAAATTTTCTCTGATTCTGTCAAAAACAACAATAGTATCATGAACGGAAAAACCAATTACTGTTAAAATGGCGGTAACAAAAAGCGAATCTATTTCAACTGCGAAGAAATGCCCTAATATTGCAAACACGCCAAGCACAACTAAGACATCGTGAATTAACGCAATAATCGCGCAAACGCCAAATCTAAAACTACTTGCAGGACTAGGAACTTGCCTAAAAGACCAAGTTATGTAAAGAATGATGAGAATTGATGCTATCCCCACTGCTTTTAAAGCGTTCCACGTTGTTTCCTGACCAATCACCGGACCTATTGTTTCAAACTCCCTTTCTTTAACGTCTTTAAAATTCTTCGATAAAATGTTTATAAATTTATTGTTTTGATTTTGATCCAGAGGGGATGTTCTGACAAAAATCAGTTTATTTGATTTTTCAATGCTTGCTACTTTTATTTTTGAGTCTTTCAAAACCGAGCTAACAGCTTGAATCTTGTTGTTATCAACAGTCTCGTTAAAAGATAATGTCAGCCGGGAGCCGCCGGTAAAATCAATGGAAAGATTAAGTCCCCATAGAAAAATTGCGATAATTCCCGTAATTATTACCAATAGAGACAAACCAAAATACCAATTTTTTCGTCCAATAATATTCATAATTCTCTCCTTTGTCATCCTGAATTTATTTCAGGATCCCGTCTTTTCGGGAACTAGATGCTGAAATGAATTCAGCATGACATTTAATAATGTTCTTGTTACGACTATTGCTGAAAACATAGAAATTAGAACTCCGATTGCCAATGTGAGCGCAAATCCTTTAACAGAACCCGTTCCGAATTGATACAGAACAAAACAGGTTATAAGGCTGGAGATGTTGGAATCCCGAATTGATGTCCATGCTCTCGCAAATCCCAACTCCAGACTATTATGCCATGACCTTCCGGTCATTCTCTCTTCCTTCATTCTTTCAAAGATTAGAATATTTGCGTCAACTGCCATGCCGATTGACAATATAAATCCCGCAATTCCGGAAAGGGTTAGTGTTATCGCGTACGGAGTAATGCTGCTGATCTTAAAGATAGATAATGTAAAAAGAGTATAAAGAACCAAAGCTGCGCTGGCTATAATTCCCAATTTTCCATACAAAACAGTCATAAAAATAATTATTATGATTATTCCTAAAGCCCCTGCGAAAAGACTTTTTAACAAAGACTCGCTTCCCAAAGTTGCATCCACACCATGCTGCTGTAAATACAAAAGAGGCACAGGTAACGCTCCCGCATTAAGAGAACTGCTTAAAGCATTTGCAGACTCAGTTGTAAATCCTCCTGTTATAACAGCATCCCCTGTTAAAATAGACTGGTTCACCCGGGGCGCTTCAATAATCTGATTGTCCAAAACAATCGCAACGATCTTACCAACATTTCGGGATGTAATATCTGCAAACTTTTTTGCGCCGGCAGATGTAAATTTTAATTGGACCTGCGGCTTACCGCTTTGAGAATCAAAACCAACGCTTGTTTCCTTCAGATCCGAACCGCTCAGATTTGTTTTATTGGGATACGTGCCCATTCCTACAACAACGCTGATTGGATATGCGGATTGGGTGGAAATAAGTGTCTGCAATTCGCTTTGTGATTTAACCGTAACAGAAGAGCTTGTTGCAGTTTGTTCCCAAAATGAAAGCTGCGCGGTCGTACCAATTATGTTTTTTGCCTGATCGACGCTAACTCCCGGTAATTCAACAATTACCCGATAGTCCTGACCTGTAACCGCGGTTTGCACAATTGGCTCTGACACTCCAAAATAATTTGTTCTTTGATCGATTACTGTTTTTACTGCTTCTAAGGCCTTTCCTCTTTGAGATTGATCCAAGCTCCCCATGTCTGCTTTAAGAGTAAGACTGGTTCCTCCTGCAATATCCAAACCCTTTTTAAAAGAAAGATTTCCCGTGAAAGAGAGGAAACCTTTTGGCGGAAGATTAACTGTAATTCCGATTATTGTTAGTAAAATAATAAACCAAAGGAGAAATCGCGGGCTCTTTTTCATGTTATTATGCTAACATACCTTCCTCATCTCCAAACAGCATAACTCGGGAGCCTGAAAGAACAGATAGGATAAATGGATCTCTTTTTTTCTTTCTAAAAGAAAATTCTTCTTCTGTCATCACTGTATAATTTATTTCCCTCTTCAGTCTTTTTTCTTCGTCTCTTATTAAAAGAGCCAACTCCGGCAAAACAATTGTTCCGACAATTATGAAATCAACCTCTGTTGGCTTTTTCTCCATTCTCCTTGCAAATTTTCCCGAAAACATTGCATACTTTATTCTCCCAATTTTAACACGGTTTTTCAATATCGCTTCTCCCAAACCTGCTGTTTTTGAACCCATTCTGAGTAAATCGAAATAAAAAGGATAATTTTTGGATAGTGAATAATATACTCTGTTGGCGCGCGGTTCCCTGACTAAAACTCCTTTTTTCTCTAAAAACAATAATTCACGCCTTACGGCGTTAATTTCATCTCCGGTTCTTCTCACTAATTCTCTGACATGAAACATTTCTAAAGGTTCCGCCAATAGAACGTTCAGCAGATTTATCCTTGACTGAGATGTGATCAAATCAGATAACATAAATTCTTGCCCTGATTATACATCATTTAATAGTCAATATTCCATCCGTAGGCAGAATTTCGAACCAAATTGTTCCTCGATCAAATTTTATAGGCGCCCCTGTGTTATCAAAAAGTAAGGTCCTGGCTGTCCTGCTGTCCTTTCTCCATGTGCCTATAATTTGCTTGCCATCCATAAAAATATTTGCCTTCCCTATCCCTTTTGTCCTATATAATAAATGAGCATTATTTTCATATCCGTCATTAGCATTACTTTCTATCATTGTTAAAACAGCTATATTTTTTGCAATTAATTGCTTGTTATTATTGCGGTCGGTATGCGGCCTTCCTCCATTATTTCTTTTATATATATTTGCCGTTGGTTCATACGTCCAGTCGACAGTATAATCGGGATCTTTTGTCCAAAACTCCAAGTGAATTCTCTGCGATGAAGGTCTTTGAGAAATAACAGCATCGTCCTTAAAGTTATATTGCACAAAACCTTTTGACCATGAAACACCATCTTTATCTACCGTATTCAATTTCCTTGAAGAGGCAGCAAATTGTAAAAGTTTTTCCGTAGATGAATACATCGTATGTTCTGTTGCGGCAGGGTGTCCCAGCCTATCGTAATCCCTCCAAAAAGTAGGAAATCCAATAGAAAACTGATTCATGTCGTTGTATTCCGCCCAGTCATAACTCTCAATTTGAGAAAGAGCATCTGCGGGTCCGTCTTGATTTGCTCCTCCAACATGAACGTACAGAGGACTGCTACCGTATTCCGAAATAAAATCAAGAAAGTATGTTCTGGCACTTCTAACAGGTCCCACTTCTTCACCGTTATTGCAATAGAATATGGACAGAAAGCGGGTTATTCCGCCTTCCGCAACTGCTTCGTATACAACATCTGCCGAAGACAACCCTGATTGTGGACGGGCCTCCTGATGGTTTTCGATCATTACGCCAACTGGCCTGCGTTTTTCCCACCATTCTCTTTGCTGCTTTGAATAAAGCATCCCATTCAAAGGACACTCTTCTGTTTTAGGAAGAGTCTCATTGAACGTTGTTTTCCCTGAAGTCCCAATTGGGGATGACGAAACAGCATTTTCTTGAGATGCCTTAGTGTCGCTCGAAAAAAATATGTAAGATGTTCCCAATGCTATTAGATAGATACTTGCTATCAATACAAAGCTTAACAGCCTTTTTTTGTTCATATTTTAAAATTTTCCTTAAGCGCTTTTTTTTCTTCTTCGGATAATTCGTGTTCCGTAGATTTACCTTTTATGACTCTCTTAGCATACCATCTCGTACCGGTCCGCGCATATAATCCTGAGATTATTACTCCTGTATCATTTCCGTCCACCAGTGACAAAATGAAACTTTGATCCCCACCAGTATCTTTAAAAGGATTAAAACGGACTAATCCTATTTTTTGTATATGCAAAAGGCCCTCTTTTTGTATTTTATCACAATACGATTTTAAATAATCAATGTCTTTTTTGCCGACTTCCACGTCTTTTAAGAGGTTTTCCATTATGGATTTAAAGTTCTTATCCCTTAATCCCTTTCCCAATCTATTGTAATGGACTAAGGTTTTCCAGAAAAAAAATGAAACTATAAAAAGCCACAAAAAAATTATAGAAAAAACAAGTAGGAGCAAATTGGAATCCATAAGTTATTAATATCTTAGCCTCTTGACAAGCGTAATGTCAATAGTGTAGTCTTTTGCTATCATGGGAGCTGGACATAAAAAAACTTTAAAACAAAAAATCATCGCGGACTATCGCCATAACACTTACATTCTGGAAAATAAAAACATTACAATCGTGAACACTAACGCAATTGCGTCTCCAGTCAATTCAATTGCACATTCATATTCCCATGTTTACAGAGACATTCTAAAAACCGCCGTGTTAACATTATCCATTGTTAGTACGCAGTTAATTCTCTTTTTCCTTCTTAAGAACCACATAATAACATTACCAATTATTAGATATTGATTGGCGAAGGGGGGTGAAAAATATATGGCATCAATGTATTGCGTAAAATGCAGAGCAAAAAGAGAAGATCCAAATGCTCAACCAGTTACAATGAAGAACGGTAAACCGGCAATGAAAGGCAAATGTCCAACTTGCGGAACGGGAATGTACAAGATTGGCAAAGCCTAGCTAAGCTAGGTAAAGCCTAAATTGTTTAGGAATAAAGAAAAAGCCCCTGCTAATTTTGGTAGGGGTTTTTCTTGTTATTTTCCTTCGTAGTGCTTGAGCTTGAAGACTTTGACGACTGAAACATCCCAACTTTCTACAATTTCCCCCCGGCCAAAACCCGCCACCTCCCACAGAGAATTTCCAAGCGGCGCGCACGGATTGATTTCGCAAACAATTAACAACTGATCTACTACAGTCTTCCTCTGCGGGTCGTTTTTCTCATTGTCAATCGCAACCGGAGGCTTGCCCCAAAGTGTAAAAAAATATCGGTAAGCGTGATCGGAATTACCTCCCGTAATTAAGGCGAAATTAAATGGCTTATTGTTAGTCTTGCTAATTACAAATCTAGAAATTTCTTCCGCTTGATTTAACTGCCTATTCGCAGAAGCTTTATAGGGAAGCGTTAAGCTATTAAGCCATAAAAGAACTAGTAAAATTAATACACCTAAAATCTTTCCTACTTTATTCTTCCAAAGACTCTTAAGAAAAATTCCAACGATTAAAAAAGGCAATGGGAACATAATGCCCAAATAATAATCGTAGATGGATTTTCTGTAAAACCCAAAAAGTCCGACTCCCAAGAAAAGCCAAACAGCTACCAAACTGAATTTGAAAAATTCCGATGGATGTGCTTTGTATACCTTGACACATTTATAGAAAAGAAAAATGGAACTTGCTAAGCCTAAGGCGACTGCGAAAAAATGCCAGTAATTTATACTCATCTTTGACCAAGAGTCAATCTTTTCTGGAACAGGAAAATTTGTTATTAATCTTCCGAAAAGCCTAAAAGAAACATCGCCTATCTTCTCCGCAAAGTCACGATTCACGTCCGTACTCTCTTGAATAGGTCTAAATACAAAATTAAAAATACTTGTTATATTTGTAAAACCATGACGGACCTCAAAAGCAAGAAATGGCGACCACCCAGCCATAAAACCTAACAATATGTAAAAGCTTCTCTTGATTCTCCGATTTAATAAAATGTAGAAAAAAATAATAACTCCCAAAAACAACGCCAGGTAATGAAGCTGCATTGTAATTCCTAAAAGAAATCCGGACAAAATAAAAAGCTTTACGCTGTTTCTTTTAACAGCTTTATAAATAAGATAAAGCGTTAAAAGAGAAAAAAATGGCATCAAATTGGGATTCCATGAAGATCTGGAATAAGTAACCACAAGAGGTGAGATTGCATAAAGTCCCGCCGCAATAAGCCCAACCGAGGCGCCAAAAAATTCTTTTCCGACTTTGTATATAAGCCAGACGGTTGCAACTCCAAAAAGAGCGACCATTACTGCTGGCCCTACGGGATTATAATTAAATAGCCAAAGAAATGGAGCCATAAAATAATAATAAATCGGTCCCAAGAAAAATCCTCCGACAGAAGCCGTAGGACCTAAAAGAGTAAGATCTCCATGTAGTATTTTATAAACAATTAAAACGTCTCTTCCTTCATCACCCAAAAAGACCATATAATCTGCGATCGAGTAGAATCTATAGAAAGAAGCCACAGCAAGAATGAAGATTAAGACAATTTTGTCGTACATTTTACTTTTTTCTTTTCCAAATTACCTTACTGTACATCGTGAAATTCCATATTAAAAGAAAAAACGTGCCAATTAAGAAATAGATAAAATAAAGTTCTTTTCCAAACATCTGCGTCAAAATAAAAATTGTTCCGGTTTGAACAAGAACTACCCCCATCCCCGAACTCACATAAAAACCCAACATCTTCAAAAAATAAGACAGAATACCCTTGCCTCTTCTGTCTTTAAACGTCCAAAGATTATTGAAATTATAGTTAGAGAATATTGCAAATGCTCCTCCCACGAGATTGGCAGAGGCAGGATGCCAATTGGAATATTCTACCAATATCCTAAGCGCCAAAGCATTTATAGTAAAACCTACCCCTCCGACAGCTAAAAACTTTCCAAATTTTCCAAACATCAATTCTTTGACCCGCGCGGAAATAACATAGGAAACTACATCTAATATGTATCCCAACGGCGCAATCTTTGAGCTCCCTAGTGTCCTGTCGCTAAAATTAAATGGAACTTCCGCGATCCTAAATCCATCGCTTACGGCCTTATGTAAAAAAGATATTTGAAAAATATATCCCCTGTAATTAGCAATGCTTGCTTTTTCTTTCAAAAAAACTCCTTTTTTAAGAGCTCTATATCCGCCTGTCCAATCATGTATCGAAAATCTCATAAAAACAGTTCTGATGAAAATATTTGCGGCTATTGAAAATATTTTTCGGGCCAATGGCCAATTTTTTGGGATAGAACCGCCATCACTATATCTATTCCCTATAACCATGTCGTACCCCATATCTATTTTTTTTACAAATTCAGGAATTTTATTGGGATCGTGCTGTAAATCCGCATCTATTTCAAACACAACATCTGCCCCCAGCTTGTCAATAGCATACGTCATTCCCCTTACATATGCCGCTCCCAAGCCATTCCTCTCACCGGCTGATATATCTAAATTTTTCCATTTTTTCATTAATTTTCTTACTTCATCGCCTGTTTTGTCCGGAGAATTATCATCCGCAACAAGAATATTCATTTCATGATTTTTGATTTTTGGAAAAACATTCTCTTCGAGTATCGCAATCAGACGTTCTATATTGCCTTTTTCGTTATAGGTTGCCGTAATAACAGTAATTTTCATAGTCTTTCTTTCTTGAAATAATCTATAGTTTTTAGCAAGCCTTCTTCAAGAGAAACTTTCGGCTCCCATCCCAAAACTCTTTTTGCCCGACTTATATCGGGTTTTCGCACTTTGGGATCATCTTCCGGCAAATCTTCAAATATTATTTCTGATGAAGAACCGACCATACTCTCAATAAGTTTCGCTATGCTTAAAATGGTTCTCTCGTCTGGATTGCCTAAATTAAAAACTTCAGCTTTGGTGCCAGAAGAAAACATTGCAAGAATTATTCCCGTAATCATATCGTCAACATAACAAAGACTTCTTGTTTGAGTCCCGTTGCCGTAAACAGTAATTGACGAATCTGTTATCGCTTGATTTATAAAATTGGAGACAACCCTTCCATCCTCGGCCTGCATCATGGGACCATATGTATTAAAAATTCTGACAACCCGAGCATCTAGGTTGTGTTTCCTAATATACCCAAACGTTATTGCCTCTCCAAATCTTTTTGCTTCATCATAAACACTTCTTACTCCATTTGGGTTAACATTGCCAAAATAATCTTCTTTTTGCGGAGACACACTGGGATTTCCATAAACTTCCGATGAAGAAGCAAATAAAAATTTGGAATTAAATCTACGGGCTAGCTCTAATAGATTATGTGTGCCCGCAGAATTAACGAGTAAAGTTTCTATTGGATAATTTATGTAACTTCTCGGACTATTTTTGTTTGGAGACGCAGGAGATGCCAAGTGAAAAATATAATCGACGTGCGATAATCGACGTGCGATATGCGAATCCATCTTCGTAACGTCATGTTTTATGAACTCGAAATTAGGATTAGACAAAAAACCCTTAATATTCTTTTCGTCGCCGGTTAAAAAGTTATCTATGCAAACAACCCTATAATTACTGCTTAACAAGCTTTGACATAAATGCGAGCCGATGAATCCAGCTCCTCCGGCAATCAAGACTGTTTGCATACATTATCTTTCCCTCTTCTCTGTTGTTAAATCCGACTTAACCATCATCTCCACCAATTCCCTAAAGCTTGTTTTCGGTTTCCATCCCAAAACCTTTCCGGCCTTGGAAGCATCACCTATGAGATAATCAACTTCTGCGGGCCGCATATGAGAAGATTTGTTTGAAACAACGTGCTTACTCCAATCATTTATCCCAACTGTTTTAAAGGCTAAATCTAAAAATTCTTTAACACTGTGATTCTTCCCCGTTGCGATTACATAATCGTCTGCTTTATTCTGCTGAAGCATTAACCACATTGCCTCAACATAATCACCGGCAAACCCCCAATCCCGCTTCGGATCCAAAGATCCGAGCTCTAGCTTCTCTTGTTTTCCAAGACTAATTCTGGCAACTGCATGGCTTATTTTTCTGGTTACAAATTCCAAGCCTCTTCTTGGGGATTCGTGATTAAAAAGCATCCCTGAACAGGCAAAAATACCAAAACTTTCCCGATAATTTACAGTTATATAATGACCGTATACTTTTGCAACACCATAAGGACTTCTTGGGTGAAACCTCGTAGTCTCTTTCTGCGGAGTTTCCGTTACTTTACCAAACATTTCCGAAGAAGATGCCTGATAAAATTTGATTTTCGGATTTACCGTCCTAATTGCTTCAAGAAGTCTGGTTACTCCCAAAGCCGTAAATTCTCCCGTTAGTACGGGCTGGTTCCATGAAGTCCGGACGAAAGACTGCGCCGCTAAATTATAAACTTCATCGGGCTCTGCTTCTAAGAGCGCAGCGGATAAAGATCCCTGATCCAATAAATCTCCTTGTAAAATAGTGATCTTGTCCTGAATATGCTTTATTCTTTCATTGTTGACTGTGCTTGATCTCCTGGTTGTTCCAAAAACCTTATACCCTTTACTTAACAGAAATTCTGCGAGATATGAAGCGTCTTGCCCTGTAATGCCTGTTATTAAAGCTTTTTTCATAAAAAATAATGGCTACAAAACAATGCAACCACATAACTATTTTAGACCATCTCCCTCCAATAGTCCAGGGTATTTTTAAGAGTCTTGTCTATCGCAATCAGAGGTTTCCAACTGGTAAGCCTGGTAAATTTACCATTATCGCAAACTAATTCCGGATTATCGTTTGGCCTTAACAGACTCTTATCTTTTATTATCTTTATTTTTGAAAAAGACATAGACAATAATCTATTCAGAATGTCTAAAATTTTGTAAGAAACACCGGATCCGATATTGTAAACTTCTCCATCTTTTCCTTTTTCAACTGCCAAAATATATGCATTTACCATATCCCTAACATCTGTAAAATCTCTTTTTGCCTCAAGATCTCCAACATGCAAACATGGATCCTTTTTGCCTTTTTCTATTTCCGCTATTTGCTTTGCAAAAGAAGAGACAACAAAATGAGGAGACTGTCTGGGTCCGATGTGATTAAAAGGTCTCACTCTTATTACTTTAAGCTTGTAGGCTAAAAAATAAGTAAGGCCTAGGAAATCTTGCGCAATTTTGGATACGCTGTATGGATTTGTTGGTCTAAGAGGAGTCTCTTCATCGATAGGCAAGTCTTCTTTCTTAACAATTCCATGAATCTCTCCTGAAGAAACAATTAAAATTTTTGTATCCAGCAGATTATTTTTTCTTACCGCTTCCATTAGATTAATTTGCAGAGAAATATTGCTGGTCAGCGTTTCCGTTGGATTTCTGAAACTGTCAGCGGGAGAAGTTAAAGCAGCCAAATGGAAAATTACTGACGGAGAAACCTCTTTGACGATATCTGAAACTTTTTTTTCATTAGACAGATCCACCCTGAAGAGACTCAACTTTTTCCTTATGGCATCGACATTCCTGAGGCTTTCTTCAACAAGATAAGTTCCGCTAACACTATACTTTTCTCTTAAAAGAAGATGCTGCGCAAGATAACTTCCCGCAAAACCGGTAGCTCCTGTAATCAAAACCTTCTTCATTGCCCGACTCCCGCATATTTGAAACCCAATTTCCTTACTTTACTTTTATCATAAATATTTCTCCCATCCAGCATGACCGGCTTCTTCATGGAGCTTTTTATTCTTGATAAATCCAGCTGCCTAAACTCATTCCATTCTGTCATCACAATTAAAATGTCGCAATTTTTAGCAGCAGAGTAGGAATCATGACAAAACTCAACATTCTTTAAGATTTTTTTTGCGTTGCTCATTGCGATAGGATCATATGTTTTAATTTTTGCTCCGCTTGCCAGAAGTTCATTAATTACGACAATTGAGGGTGCATCTCTCATGTCATCCGTATCCGGCTTAAAGGACAAACCAAGTATTCCAATTATTTTACCCTTTATGCTTCCTCCCAATAATTTCTTCGCTTTGTCGGCAATTCCGTAAACAGCCTGCTTATTAATTTCTTCAACGTCCTTAAGAAGCGAGAAATTGTATCCTGCTTTTTTTGCAATCACAATCATAGCTTTTACATCTTTTGGAAAACAACTTCCTCCATATCCCGCACCCGCAGCCAAAAATTGATTACCTACCCTTTTATCAAACCCTACTGCTTCCAAGACTTTTAAGCCATCAGCCCCTGTTAATTCCGAAAGCTTTGCAATCGCATTGGCATAAGAAATTTTAGTTGCCAAAAATGAATTTGCAGCATACTTGATCATTTCCGCAGTTTCTACATTGGTTAAAACATATTTGCCGTCAATAGACTTGTGAAGCTCAACTAGCAATTTTTCCGCATCTTTCGAATCCGTACCTATTACAACCCTATCCGGATGAAGGGTATCCGATATGGCCTGCCCCTCCCTTAAGAACTCCGGAACAGACGCGACATCAAACGTTGCTCCTGCTGGTTTTGCCGCATTTATTATTTCCTTTGTTGTTTTATTAGTGCCAACCGGCACCGTACTTTTCGTAACAACGACTGTGTATCCCTCAAGATTCTCTCCGATCTTCCTGGCAACTTCAAAAACAACTGAAAGATCAGCTTCTCCCGTTGATTTGGGCGGGGTACCAACCGCTATAAAAACCGCATCGGAAGCAGAAATTGATTCTTTGTAATCAAGTGTGAATAAAAGCCTTTTTGCCTTAACATTTCTTTTCACAATTTCTTCAAGTCCGGGCTCGTATATGGGAAGTATGCCTCTTTTAAGATTTTCGATTTTTTCTTTTGTGTGGCCGACAACCCAAACAGTGTTGCCCAAATCTGCGAAAATAGAAGCTGTTACTAGCCCAACGTATCCATGCCCTACAAAAGTAATCGTCATAATTTTATCTTTCCGTGTCATCCTGAATTGCGCCACCTCCGCAGAGGAAAGTCCTCTTGGAGGATTTCAGGATATCTTTTAAACCCTCCTCAAATGTTCTCATCCGAACGCCCAATTTAAGTATTTTATCATTTTTAAGTGCCAATTGAAAAGGCCTGGGTGCTCTGCCTTTAAAAAACTCTGCCCGCGTAGTTTTGATAATCTTAGACTTATCCAACCCAAACTCATCAGCTATCAAATTTGCCGCAGCAAAAGGTGTCAAATCTTGACTCCCGACAACGTGGAATATTCCTTGAGAATTATTCTTAATAAGTGTGTCTAGCGCAAAAGCTATATCGTCAATAAATGTTGGGGTAAAAATATGATCTGTAACTGCCGCAACAATAAGCCCATTCTGCAGTCGCTTAAGGATTACCCGAACAAAATCCAGTCTTTCAAATGATACTCTATACGGATAGGCAATACGAATAATCATCCAGGGATTTTTTGAATTTTGGACAATTTTTTCACCTGCATATTTTGTCTGAGCATACCAGTTGAGGGGATTAGGGATATCTTCTTCAGAATAAGCTTCTCTTGCTCCATCAAATACAAAATCCGTAGAAATATAAATTATTTTTTTATTCGATTGCAAACAAGCATCGGCTATATTTTGCGTTCCCGTAACGTTAATTTTCCAAGCATCTCCTTTTTCTCTCAATGCCCTGTCTAATTCGCAACTGTCTACATCTGTCTTAGCAGCCAAGTGAAGAACAATTTTGGCATCGGAGTTTTTAATTCTCTCCAAAACAACTTTCTTATTCGTAATGTCAATTCCGGTACTAAGACTAAGATTTTCGAATTCATGCTTGCTATTCAGAAGCTCAACAATTCTTGATCCAACCATTCCATCTAATCCCGTTCCCAAAATCTTCATTACAAAATTATACCATTATTTTTTTACTTTGAGGAATTTATCTGAGAGAATTGTAGTAATGCTATGTTCTAAGATATATGCCGTTTATCATTTTTAGTACCATCGCTATAATGTATTTGCGTTCGGCGACGGAAAGATTTTGGTTTTCTAACTGAGTTTTTGCATATTGCAACAATTTTTTTGGCGGATTCGTTAAATGCCAATCCGCAAGGCTTTCTATCTCCTCCTCTGCTTTTTTGCAATCAGGTTCAAATTGAGCTAACGACATAGACGAAGATGTCTGGTTGTGTTCGTCAAGAGACAACTGGGGTAACTCCGCAAATGGTTTTCGTCGAAGATAATTAAGCTGCAGAGGATACGTTTCCCTTATGCAACAGTTTATTTCTTCAATTAATCCCTGCTTGGAAAAATCAGATAAGTTTTCGTCTTTCAAAATCTCTTCAGCCTGATCAAGTAGTTCATTTGGCACAGACGTAAGCCGCCAATCATTAAGCTTCTCTGCTACCCCCGATCTTGTTTCTCGGATACTCTCTAAAGAGCCTATCGGATGGGCAGGCTTTATTGATTCTAGCCTATCAATTTGAGCGCTAATATTCCGAATAATTGCTTCGATGGCTTTCACTTCTTTTCCGGATAAATACGGTCGTCTTTCCTCAAGTTGGCTTCTCATCTGCTGTATATTGCCGTGAACTTGTTGCAAGTAAACCTCCCGATCCTTTTGGGACGCATTGGCAATACGCATGCTGTCCTCAGGAAGATTCTTTGTAACTTCTGCGAGATTCCCTTCCCAGAGTGGTTTTTCTTTCCCGTACCAAACACCAGCTTCTTCACGTTCGTGTAACCGTAGTATTTTTGCTACTTTTGCTGTTCCTTTTTCAACAAAAGATGGCTTGCGAACCGTATCTCCCCCATTTTTTGGATTTTCACCGGGTACTGATTCTAGCATATGCGAATGTCTAATATGTTCGTAACTTATTCAAAAAAAAACTATCCTATATTTCCATACTGCTCTTTGTAGTATTTTTGGTATGCGCCGGTTTTAACGTCTTTCCACCAATTTTCATTCTCCTTGTACCATAAAATTGTTTTCTCCAGCCATTCATCGAAATCATGGAGAGGCTCCCATCCTAATTCACTTTGAATTTTTGACCAATCAACTGCGTAACGGCGATCATGTCCGGGCCTGTCTTTGACATATTTTATGAATTCCTCCGAAACTCCCATAATTTTTAATATTTTGTTGATTACTTCGAGATTGGAAATGTCTTGCGTCATTCCGCCGACTAAGTATGTTTCCCCAACTTTGCCCTTATTTAATACTAAATCTATTGCCCTGCAATGATCCGCTACATAAAGCCAATCTCTAACATAAAGACCATCTCCATAAACAGGAATTTTTTTACCTTCTAAGATATTTGTTATCGCAAGCGGAATAAACTTTTCCGGAAATTGATATGGACCAAAGTTATTTGAACAATTAGTAATCGTAATCGGTAAACCATATGTTTCACAATAAGCCCTTACTAAATGGTCTGAACCGGCTTTACTTGCTGAATATGGACTTCTGGGATTATAATTTGTTCGTTCATTAAATTTATTCGTATCTTCTAATTCAAGGCTGCCGAATACCTCATCTGTAGATATGTGGTGAAAACGCCTAATTTTGTGTTTTAAAGCCATATCTAAAAGAATTTGCGTTCCAACCACATTGGTTACTATGAAATCTGAAGGTTTTAGTATTGATCTGTCTACATGACTTTCTGCTGCAAAATGAACAACCGTATCTACGCCTGCTATCGCTTGATCTACGGAATTTAAATCGCAAATGTTTCCATGTATAAATTTATAATTAGGATTTTTTTCAACTTCCTTAAGATTCTCCAGATTGCCTGCGTAAGTTACGCTATCAAAATTAATGACTTTGTCTCTTGGATGATTTTTTAGCCAATAAAGAATAAAATTAGAGCCGATAAATCCTGCGCCGCCTGTAACTAAAATCTTCATTATAATTTTTTCTCTTTTCTTAATTTGTCCAGCATAAGTATACCAATCGCGCTGGATGCATGATTAATTTCCCCTGCCATTACTTTTTCTGCAGCTGCATTCAGAGGCATTTTTACAACTGATATTTCCTCATCTTCATCCAAATCATTGCTGCCCATTTCCAGACCCTTTGCCAGAAAAAGGTAGACTCTGCTCTTAAAAACGCTGCCTGCCATTTCAATTCTTCCTATCTCTTCCAGCTGGTGCGCGCTAATCCCTGCTTCTTCTTTCAATTCTCTTTCTGCAGCTTTAATAGTCGTTTCTTTGCTCTTCACATATCCCGATACGGCTTCCAAAACTGTTTTTCCCAACATATATCTATATTGGGAAATTAGATAAATCTCGTATTTATCGGTTAATGGAAAAATTGAAACGGTAGTTCTTCTTTCAGCAGTATAATGAATTTTTTTTGTTCCTCTTTCGTTCTTAAAAAGAACTTCCCTAACGTTAAAAAGGCTTGATCTAAATGCGTATTTTTGAGAAATAGCTTTCCATTGACTCATTTTAACTCGCCATTTTTTATTTTATCTGCAACCAAATTACTTGCTCTCAAAAGCTCATCATGAGAAGTACCGGCATCAATCCACCAGTCAATTATTTCGCATTCCAATGTTCCTTCTCTTAGATAAAAGTTGTTAAGATCAGTAACTTCCAATTCCCCGCGCGCAGACGGCTTTTGTTTCTTTATAAATTCAAAAACTCTTTCGTCGTACACATAAATACCTGTTTGCGCTATATTGGATTTTGGATGTTCCGGTTTCTCCTCGATGGATAAGACTTTTCCCTGTCCGTCAACTTCGATAACGCCATATTGTCTTGATTCCGTATTCATTTGAACGCCAAAAATAACTGCGCCTTTATCTTTCTTCTCAAAATCCCCAATTCGTCTTTTGAGATCATGCTTGAAAATATTATCTCCTAATATAACCAACAATTTTTCTCCTTTTCCGAACTCTTCCGCCAAGAGAATTGCGTCGGCAATCCCTCCTTTTGGCTGTTTTTGAACCCCGTAATATAGCTTCATGCCAAATTCCTCTCCTGCTCCCAGTAAATTGGCGAAATGCCCTGCGTGATCCGAAGAGCTGGTTATCAAAACTTCTTTAATTCCTGTTTTAGCTATTGCTTCCAAGGGATAGTAGATCATCGGCTTGTTATAAACAGGAAGAAGGTGTTTATTTGTAACCAATGTCAGAGGTCTCAATCTAGTTGCAAGACCTCCTGCTAAAATAACTCCTTTCATATAGCGCTTAAAAGAAAAAATATAAGTGCCAAACCAAAAACTCCAATGAGTATATATTCTATCACAATTTTTGCATGCAAATCATGATTTATCAAGTGATGTAAAATCCCCCACAAGACGTAAAAAAAAGTAGTAACGATAACAACTCCGATTTGAAAAGTTTTATCCGAACTGCTATATGCCAGCACGAAACTAAGACTTAGTATAATGATAAGCGATGTGTAATAAAAAACGTGTTGAGATATTGCTTTCAACATTAAATGATTACCCCCTTACTCCATATTCCAATTAAAACCAGAATTAACAATAAGTACAGTATATGATCAACATTATGCCCAACGAAACGCATAACTTTTTTCTTCTCTATGATAATCATATCCAGAATAAGAGCAAAAATAAATACAAAAATAAATACATAATAAATATTTGAAGATAAAGATGAAATATTGATTAGAGGCTTACTGTAAACAGCCTGAACATTTTTAGGGAGAATATTTACATTCTCCGTTACTGCGATTTCCTGAGCTCTACTTCTAGCAATAGGCATGCGTAAATTACCAAGCTCTTCCACAATTAAAACCGTTTCTTCACCATTTAGCTTTCCCAACATTACCGCAAATCCCACATCCTGATAGTTTGACGAAAGCATATTATTTCTGTGATCCGGACTTGCCATCCACGCTTTTACCACATCTTCTGCTGTTGAAAATCCTCTGGCTAAATTTTCTCCGGCATAAACATACCTATATCCTGAAGATTTAATAAAAACCCAAGGGGTTTTACCCCCCGGAGAGTTATGCGCCCAGTAATTATACTCAAACATATCTTGAGCTTTCTTAACAGCCGCTTCCGAAAGCTTGCTGTTTAAAATTAACGAACCAATGCCGGCATTCTGTCTCTCCTTATTGGTTAACAAAAGCAGATCTTCAGAAGAAATGTCTGTCTTTACACCCAAAACCGAAGGAAAACTCACTTTTATTCCCTGTATCAGAAAACTTGCTAGAAGCAGAAATACGATTGTCAGAAATAGATTGGTATGATGAAGAACTTTTGCCCTATGGTTATTAGACTCTTTCGGTATGAAAAGATGCGACAGAAAATCTATCATTAATAGAATTATATCACTTATAAATTGGTAAAATTATGTCTCCAGCTTTTTTTCCGTTAATCGGGATTTTGAGAACAAAAGACAAAGCATTCGCGATGGAAATTCCCACTCGCAGCCCGGTAAACGATCCTGGTCCCGCATTAACCCTAATCTCCGAAAGATCTTTTAGTTTTAACGAATGTTTTTTCAGAATTTCATCAATCATCGGTAGAATAATCTGTGCTTTATTGAAATTTATTTGTTTAGTTTTAATGTCTTTCTTGCCATCAAAAACTAAACCGACTGTAATTTTTTTATTATCCGCGGTATCTAAAATTAACGTAATCATAATTCATTGTCATGCTGAATTTATTTCAGCATCTCGTCTTAATGGATCCTGAAACAAGCAAAGTGCCCCAAGGGGCATTCAGGATGACATAATATGGACCGCTCCTTTTCTTACAACTTCCCATGGCTTAACTGCGCAATCAATTACGGTTGAAACATCTTTTCCGCCGCTTAACTTTAAATTTAATACATAATCTGCAGAATCTACAAATTCAGGATCCAAATCTTCAAACATAAACGGAGTTTTTCCGCCGCTAAAATTTGCTGACGGGCCTAAAATTGGTACTCCAACTTTTGAAATAATTTCCCGGATAATTTTGTGGTTGGGAACTCTTACTCCCAAAGTCTCTCCTCCCCCCCTAACTAATGATGGAACTCTCGTTTTATTACATTGAAGTATTAAGGTAAGCGCTCCAGGCCAGTATTTTCTCATTAATTCTTCTGCGTCCTGCGGGATTTTCTTAACATATTCTCTAACCATATCAATTGTACTAAACAAAACAGGAACAGCTTTGGTTTTTGGTCTTTTACGAATCTTAAACAATCTTTCTACTGTTTTTCTATCGTCAATCCTGCAGCCTATTCCAAAAGCAGTGTCTGTTGGAAAAATGACAATACCCCCGCTTCTTAGCACCTCAATCGCCTTTAATATGTCTTTACTCATATCTTTTAATAATAATTAACCTCCTATTTTCAGCCACATATTCAAATCTTACATCAATTCTATTTTTGGGTAAAAGTCTCCCCATTTTTTCCGCCCACTCAATCACAACAATATTATTTCTATTATTTATAATTTCCTCAATCCCCAAACCCTCAATATCTTTTTCGCTTTCTACTCGATATAAATCAATGTGGTAAAAACTCACAACTCCTAACTTATAACTTCTAACCATTATAAAAGTTGGTGAAATTATTCTTTTCTTAATCCCAAGTCCTTTTGCTATCCCCTGAACAAAAGTTGTTTTGCCACTTCCTAAATCCCCATACAAGGCAATTATCAAAGGCCCTCTTTGCGGCCTTGCAAGGAGAGACCTTGCAAAATTTTCGCCCAACTTTTGTGTTTCTTCAAAATTATTCGTCTTCATCTTGCGTCAATTTTTCTTTCTTAATTGCCCGAAATGCTAATATACCACAGATTGTTATAAAAACAACACCAATAAATATTAAGATTTTTTGGAGATCGTTGCTTGCATTTTTTGATTTAGCTAAAGAATCCTCCGCAGGAGAAATAATAAGTTCACTTTCCGTACTTTCTCCCAAAACAAAAGTTGGTAAAACATTTGAAACAGCAGGCGATGCCGGAGGCTTCAAAGTCGGCGTTGGAGTATTTGGAATTGAAGTAGGAGTCGGCGTTTTTGTTGGAGTTGGGGTTGGGGTGGGAGTTGGAGAATTGGTCGGCGTAGGCGTTGGAGTATTTGTCGGCGTCGGACTGGGCGTAGGCGTTGGATCAGGTTCGTTAATATTTATATCTAAACTATTACTAGACCAATTAACTGATGACGGATTACCTCCACTCGTAACATAGTAAAAGCCTACCTTAAATTTATATCCTCCTTCTCCATTATATCCGCTATCAACAAAGTCGCTTTTTACCGCCAATAAGCCATCCCATTGTCCAATTTGAATTGATTTTTGACTTAGAGTGGACTCTCCATTTTTAATCCAGCTGTCTCCACTTTTCGTATAACCAAAATAATTTGTGCTACCATCTTGATGAAAGGCACCTTTTATATAAATCGTTTCTCCTGTCGTAAATCCAGACGCAGAAGCTGTTATGGTTAATTCTTCTTCTCCGAACAATGAATCCTTATTAGCTGATATAGTTAAGCTTCTTGCGGCAAAAACAGGAAAAGAAAAATGCAGGAATAATAAAAACGCAATAAGGGTGATTGTTGCTCTCATCAAAACTTATTAATAATTTCTATTTTCTAAAAAATTACTTTATTAATCTGTACTATTCTAGCTTCCGGATACCTATCTCTAAATGAAATATTATGGCCATTTGGAGTAAACGGATCATTCATTACGTAATTACCTCCCGAACCGCTTACCAAAACCAGGAAATGATCGGCCAAATTTCCCTTATCATAAGAAATTCCTATCACAACAGGATGTCCGCTGTCCAATATCGAATCTATTTCCGCTCCAATTCTTTGAGATGAGGTTCCGTTTGCAGTAATCGAGTATCTCAGAAGAGCAGGCGGAATTCCGGCAAAATTAGAAGAAACAGAATTTATAGATTGAGGATTAACATCTTTATATCCGTAATGCGTATAAAGCATTGCCATAGAAGTTACCAGACAGCCGTCGCTGGCTAACGTGTATGGAGTTCCATTTAACGCATTATTTCCCCATTGGCCGTCTCTCTGATTGTAGTAACATCCCCAATCATCGCATACCGTTTGAGCGCTTAAAATCGACGCTCCTCCTTGGCTTGTTACGAATCTGGAAAAGCTGGCAAGCTGTTCTTTGGTTTCTGCCAAAATTCTCTGGTAATTAACTTCGCTTCCCTGGGTTTGAGTTAGAATATCTTGTTTCGTTTGTTTTTCCTGACTTAACTGATTCGTATAAGCTTCAAGCTGTTTTTTAAGACTTTCCACTTTTTTTTTCTTGTTTTCAAAGATTTCTTTCTGATTAGTATAATCGTTTTTTGCCTGCTGAACATCCATCATAAGTTTTTTATCATGGTCTTGCGCAATTCTAAGATAATTCAATCTCGCTAATAAATTAGAAGCATTGGAGGAAGATAAAAGTATTTCTAACGGATGAACTTTCCCCGCCTGATATGTTGCAACAATCCTGTTTATCAATACTTCAGCAATGGAATTTAAGGAATCGGAAAGTGTGGAAATTTTTTTTGTTGCGGTATCAATATCCAATGTTAAATCGAGTATTTCTCTCTTATTTACCTCTATTCTTGCTTCTGTTAATCTTATTTGACTGTCCATTATGGCAATTTGAGAAGAAAGAGTTTTTGCCTGACCTTTAAGATTGTTGACCTTAGCTTCCAAACAATCTTTCTTTCTTTGAAGATCGGATATATCCTGACAATCTAAAGCCTGCCCCAAGGCAATTTTAGTTCCAAGAAGAATGAAGCATCCAAGAAGAAATATGGATAGAGTTTTTTTTACCATAAAACATATTTATTTAAGATATCTTAATACGGCCACAAAACTGGAGACTATCCCCAAAATTACAGCAATCAATACTTCGGCACCCAAAACTCCCATCAGGAAAATTAAAGGTAGGGGAAAAATTGGAATTTCCTTGAGGAAAGAAGAAAGCATTGGCGTTGCATACCAAAGAGCGCTGCCCGCGGCTCCCCAGCCAATTAACGCGCCCAGAGATCCATAAAAAATCCCCTCAAGAATAAAAGGCCACCTAATATACCAACTGCCGGCTCCTATAAGCCTCATAATTTCTATATCTTCTTTTTTGTGCGATATTTTTACTCCTATTATAATTACCATAATAAAAATAGACACTAAAGATAAAACTATTATCAGGCTTAACCCTATGCTTCTCAATGCATTTGTCCACGATGTTAAAACAGACACAACATCCTTCTGGAAAATCACTTCGGAAACCAAAGGAGAATCCTTAAGCTGATTATTTATTTCCGATAAGTTTTCGATCTTTATAGTTGATATTTCCAAAGAAGCAGGCAGAATATCGGCGGTTACCAGCTCCAAAAGCAGAGGATCATTCTTGTTTTGCTCTCTGTAAATTTTCAGAGCATCTTGCTTGGAGACAAATTTTATACCTGAAATTTTATTGGTCTTACTCAAATCATTTTTGAGATTATCTATGTCGGATTGCTTTACTTCTTGACGAAAAAACGCGGTTACTTGAGGACGGGATTCAAAGTAACTGATTGCCTTTGCCGATCCATAAAGAATAAAAATAAAAAACGATACGAATAAAAACGTAAGAGCCATAACGAAAACCGCGGCAATAGCCTGATATGGAGAACGCCTGATGTTGTGCCACGCTGTCTTAAAAGTCTTCATCTTTTTTTCTTACAGGTTTTATTTCCTCTTCCGACTTATCGCTCTTGACATTTATAATAGCTGATTTCCCCTCGGAATGCTTCCCTCCTATCAATTTACCCTTATTCAAAGAGATAGTTCTCTTGGAGAACGTTTTTATAATATCTTCGTTATGAGTTGCCATAACTATAGTTGTGCCCTTCTTGTTAATGTTCTCTAAAAGCTTGAGGACATCCATGGCTGTGGCCTGATCCAGATTGCCTGTGGGTTCATCCGCCAGCAGAATGTCCGGCTCAAGGGTAAGAGCTCTGGCGATTGCTGCCCTCTGCAGTTCTCCTCCGGAAAGCTGAACAGGAAATTTATCCCGATGAGTCAATATTCCAACTTTTTCCATCATTTCTTCTGCAATTTTTGTTGCTATAACAGGCTTTATTCCGGAAACTTCAAGAGGTAAAATAATATTTTCAAAAATTGTCCTATCCATCAATAACTTTAAATCCTGAAACACAACGCCTATTTTCTTTCTAAGATGGGACACCTTGCTTCCAGGGAGCTTTACAATATCCCAATTATCTACTACAATTTCCCCCGTTGTCGGAAGAGCTTCACGGGTCAAAAGTCTGAAAATTGTAGTTTTTCCGCTTCCCGTCGGTCCTACCAAAAAAACAAATTCTCCTCTCTCAACTTCAAAGCTAATGTCCGAAAGAGCAAAAACTCCGGTACGAAATTGTTTTGAAACCTTATTCAACCGTATCATATTTAGAGGACTTCCACACGGCCCACATCCATAAGCCAACCTGCGTACTGCGCACCTTGAGTTTGGCCCCAAACTTTTATTTTTTTACCAACAAACCTAGACAAATCCAGAACAGAAGACGTAAGATAAACATTCTGACTGTCTCCTCCGGGACGAACTAAGTGAAATTGTCCTTCTCCGTTTATGCCTCCGCCTTTCAAACTTCCTACCGCAATGTCTTTAAATAATTTTGCATCGTTGGATCCCACAACCGTCCCCTTGGAAATTTCGGAGGAATTTACAGATCCTGATACAGGAGTATTCTTTCCGCTCTCCTTTTTATTGCCCAGAATGTAGCCGCTTATTCCGCCTAAAACAACAGCCGCAATTAAAATAATAAACAAATTCTTCGTAAGAATAGCATTATTAAGATTATTGCTGAGGTTATGGACTAAGGGTTGATCCTTCACGGGCATGTTCTTTTCCATGTTTCTAGTTAATCACAAAACGCAAATTTTAGCAATATTTAAAGCTTGCGTAATTCTTCATCAATAAACTCATCCAAATCCCCGTCCAAAACTACCTGCGTATTTCCGGTTTCAAAACCGGTACGCAAATCTTTTACCATGTGGTAAGGATGCAAAACGTAGCTTCTTATTTGGTTTCCCCACCCCGGAGTTTTATATCCTCCTTTTAATTGCTTTTCCTGACGCTTTCGCTCCTCCTCTTTGGCAATCCATAGCTTTGCCCGCAAAATCTTTAATGCGTATTCCCTATTTTGCGCTTGAAATCTTTCTGTCTGGGCTGTAACTACAATTCCCGTTGGCTTATGCTTTAGCCTTACCGCTGTTGAAACCTTGTTGACATTTTGTCCCCCATGACCGCCTGCGCGGAAAAAATCCCATTCCAAATCGTCTTCTTTGATTTCTACATCCGCATTGCCTCCAATATCCGGCAGCACTTCAACCAAAACAAATGATGTCTGGCGAAGATTATCCGCATTATAAGGAGATAATCTTACCAAACGGTGTACTCCGGCTTCACCTTTAAGATATCCGTAGGCGTACTTTCCTGCAATCGAAATTGTAATGCTTTTGTATCCGGCTTCTTCCCCAAGGGTCTCATCAATTATTTCATATTGAAATCCTTTTCTCTCGCAATATCGGCTATACATTCTGAAAAGCATTTGCGCCCAATCCATTGCCTCAACTCCTCCCTGACCTGCATGAACAGATAAAATTGCGGAGCTTTTGTCATATCCTCCTGACAAATAAAGAAAAACTTCAAGTTCCTCAAGTAATTTTTGAGCTTTTTCAAAATCTTCGTCAATTATTAATTGTCGAAGCTCTTCGGTCTTCGCAATTTCGCTTTGAAGATCAGACATTTCCTTCATTTTAGAAGCAGCATTTTTATGATCCTGCCAAAAGTTGGGCTTCAGACTTTCCGCCTCTATTAGCCTTATCTCCTGCCTTTTTTTGTCGATGTCAAATTTTTCCAACAATTTATTGACCCTATTTCTTAGCTCATCCATATTTATTTTTAAATTACAAACCGCAAATTTGCCTGCAAACTTCTCTTATTTGATTTACGGGATACTGCTCCAGAGATTTGATATCGTTAATAATTTTCTGGATTTGAGGAGAAGAAGACGCAATTTCTGAAATATTCAAACCGGAAACTTCTTGTTTCAAGTTGTCGAGTTTGTCTTTCACTGTTCCTTGTATGTCTATGTTTGTATTTTTCCCGCCATTCCTATTCTTATCCTCAAGACTCACACCCTTAACCGACTTTACTTCTTTCGGAGACAGACTTTTATCAAGAAAGTGCGTTTTATAAAAATATGCTCCAATCGCCAAAAGCGTTATTAGAAAAGAGGCAATGAAAATTCTTGTTTTATTCCACGATTCTTCAGTTTTTACCCCGTCCATATGTTACAATGGTAACATGAATCTCAAATCCCTTCAAGAAAAAATAAAATTACTAAATGAAAAAACAAAACCTCAGTACAAACTTTATTCACCAACAGAAAAAGAAATTTTAACTAAAACAGTGAAATTAAATGAAGAAGTCGGCGAACTATGCAACGATATTCTTTCGATCCTCAAGCTTCAACGGCGCGCAAAGCTACAAAACTTTGACAAACGCAATATGTATGAAGAATTCGCAGATGTCATAATAACTGCCATGCAACTGGCTATCGCAGCCGGAGTTGACGTGGAAAGAGCGGTTGGAGATAAGCTGAACAAAATCGAAAATAGATATCTAAAGGAAAAGAAATAAGCATGAATTCCTTCAAAAAGGTTTATGTTATAACCTCTTTTATACCAAAAGGCAAAGTGCTCACTTACAAAAAAGTTGCCCTTCTCGCAGGAGTTGCGACCCCAAGAATCGTTGGCTTTGCTTTACATGTTAATAAGGATACCGAAAAAATACCATGCCACAGGGTGGTTGGAGTCAATGGGGATTTAACCGGATACGGAAGAGGAGGAACAAAAATAAAAAGGCAACTCCTAGAGCAAGAAGGAGTAAGGTTTAAAGCCAATGGCCGAATTGATATGAAGAAAAGTCTTTTTATTCCAACTCAAAAACAACTTTCAAAAATGGAGAAAACTTTAAGCTAATTTTTTTTACTCAAACTCTTCCAAAGAAATCTTGAAGCCGTACTTCTAAATGGACTCCACTTCAAAGATATTTCTTCAATTTTTTTGATATCACTTCTATCCACCTTGTATAAATTTGCAACTGCAGTTCTTAGACCTAAATCACCCAAAGAAAAAATATCCGGCCTTTGAAATGAAAAAAGCAGAATCATTTCAGCTGTCCATTTTCCAATCCCCTTTATTCTAATAAGCTCTTCTATAACTTCTTTATCGGAAAATTTATGCATGTTTTCTATGTCTATTAATTTTTCTTCTATAGATTTTGCCAAACCTTTTATATAAGAAACTTTTCTCGATGATAGGCCACATGCTCTTAGTTTTTCATCAGGGGTTAATAGAATATCTGCCGGTTTTATATTCTTGGTAAATAGACTTTTAAACCTTTTTGATATTGAAAGACTTGCCTTACCTGAAAGTTGCTGGCTGATTATCGCATCGATCAAGTCTAAAAATAATGAATTTCCATACTTTTTCCACTCATCGATTTCAAATTCTTTGATAAGCTTTTTCATAACCGGATCTTTATTGAGATGAAGAAGGGCTTGCTTTCGGTCTTTTTTACCAAAAATCATGATCTATTTTTAACATCTTTTATATCTTGATGCAACTCTTTTTTCAATTCCTCTGCGACTTTTTAATGGAAACTGTGATTTGAAACCTAGTTGAGGTCAGACTTGGGAACGGTCATCAAGGAGTTTGTTGGTCAATCCAAACTATGCGCATTTGAAATTCAAACTAAATTCACGCATAAAGTTTATCGCTATGTAGTGCTGTACTTTCGTAAAAGATATTCTATGTGTTGTTGATTCAATGATTTAAATCATTGAAGTAATTCGCTGAAAATAATTAAATCTTGATAGCTTTTCCTAGAAAATCGTCAGGATTTTTCCCTGAAATAAAATCTGAAAGTGTATTATCAATTTGTTCATTCGATAATCCTGAATTCAATATCAATACTCCGGCTGCACTTTGCCTGACAAGCTTTTTAAAACCGAGATCAAGAGTTACTACGAACATATTCTTTTGTGATGCAAGTCTATATATTTCTTCGTCCGCAGTTGAAGGAGCCAAATTAAAATCGTGACGGATATGCTTCACAGAGGCTTTTTTGCAAAGTTTTTTAAAGATTTGTGGTTTCGCAAAAGCAGAATCTAACAATAATCTAAACTTGGTAAATTTCTTCTGCTTGAATTTTTTAGTTCGCAATTTGGTTTCGGTAATAGGAAAGAATACTCAAAATGTCTTTTTTGGTTACCTTTTTTAGGTCAGGGAGCTCTTTTTTCATTTTTACTAGAGTATAATTCATTCCAATTAATGCCAATACTCTAGAAACGGGAATTCTTGTCCCCTTTATTACAGGCTGACCACTTAAAATTTTTGGATTTGTTTCGATTATGTCTGGCATAGTAACTCGAATTATACCCTATTCTTAATTTTTAGTTTGAGAACAGATTGATTTTATAATAAATTTTACCCCTTGACAAGCTTAATCTCTCCAATGTCTTCGTGCAATTCTTTTTTTATATCTTCTGCTGTTTTTTTAATTTTCTCCTCTATGTTGTCTATCTTCCCGTTAAGTAATTTCCAAATTTTATTGTGATTTTCCGATGCAAGATGCATTAAGAATGTTTTTTTGTCCTCAGGACTTAACTCTGACAAAATTAAATCCAAAATCTCATGATGAATATTGGAATCAATAAGGGAAGTCAAATGTATTCTCTCCTTCGGAGTCATATCCATATCTCCCAATTCCAAGGAAAGAGTAGATGTATCAATAATGTGCGTATAAAAATATTTCTTCATAGTTCTTAAGGGTTGATCGGTCCCAATTTAATCTTATCATCCGGATCGTCAACAAAAAAGTACAATACGGGACCTTTTTGTGAACCATCAAAACGCTCAAGGTAATGCATGACTTCGGGAGAACCCCCAAGATGTTTACCTGTAAATTCTCCTGGCCCTGCATCTGCAATATCCGCAACAATTGCATGTCCATTGTTCGGATTTACGACTAACATTTTTCTGTATTTATAAAAATCTCTATATTCCGCAAAACGCTTATTAAAATCTTTTGACAGGAAAGTTTGAACAGCAATATAATATTTTTCCCTATCTTTATCTAGCTGAGTTAATGCTTCTTTTGAAAAAGCGAAATACCTCCATGCGCCCAATCCCGGAGCCATTCCCTGCTGCCAATAGGGCTTTGCGTCTTTGTCTGTATCAAAATGGCTGCTTAAATTATCTCCCGGATAACGGGCTAAATGCTGTTCTGCGCCAATGAGTCCATAACTCCTGTTAAGTCTTTTCCCCTCCAACTCCGCAGTAACTTTAAGACCAAAAGTCCTAGATAATATATCTGAGATTTTCCGTTCTTCTTCTGCTTCTAATGGTCTTACGTCCTTAGGTAATATACGAGCCAGATCCGATATCAGAAATACTTTCCTGTCTACCTTCTGAGCTATTGAGGTTTGCGCATTAACGACAGGGGCGGGAAAAGGATTAGAGACTTGCCCGGTTAAAAACATCAATCCCCCTAAAGATCCCGAAACTAATTGTCTGTAATTACTGGACAGCCATTTCAAGGATTCTCCGTGCTTGCCCCAAAGTCTCCTTTGTAAACCCTGATTTCTAGCTCTCCACCGGTCGCTTAAGTTTTTGTAATGCGAATTAGTCATGGGCAGTAGACTTAATTTGGATAATGGCACTTCTTGTATTTTTTTCCAGATCCGCAATAACAAGGGTCATTTCTACCGAGCTTTTTATTTATTGTTGAAACTTCTGGAATTCCCACAGCTGCCCCCGCCGGCTGCTCCATTACATGATGGTGTTGCGGCAGTGGAGTTTGAACCTGAATACGATAAATTCTATGAACTATTTCATCGTCTATTGCGTTTATTAATTGTTCGAACATCGTATAAGCTTCATTCTTGTATTCAACCAATGGATCCCTTTGTCCATAACCGCGAAGGCCTATTCCTCCTCTTAGATTTTCTACGGCGTCCAAATGATCCATCCAAAGAGTATCTGTAACTGACAATATTACATATCTCTCTATTTGCACCATCATTTCTCTTCCTAATTGTTTTTTTCTCTGCTCGTAAAGATCACGCACAATATTGGTCAAGAAATTTATTTTCTGCTCCATTATAGCCGCTGCCTCCAACTGTTTTACCAGCTGCTTTTTGGATAAATCATCAAAAGGAATTATTGTCGTAAAGTCATCGACTATTTTCTCATCTACTAATTTACCGTCATCTACTTGAACCATATGGGCATTAACTATAGAGGCAGTAGTGGAGTTAATTTTTTCAATTATTTTCTCTTCCAAAGATTCTTTGTTTTCCAAAACAGCTCTCCGCCTCTTGTAAATAATTTCTCTTTGCTTATTCAAAACATCATCGTAGTCAACTAAATGCTTTCTGATGTCGAAATTAAATCCCTCAACTTTTGTCTGAGCTTGTTCAATTGCGCGGGATACAATCATATGCTGGAGAGGAACATCCTCAGGCATATTAAATTTTGTCATAACATTAGATATTGTTTCTCCGCCAAAAAGCCTCATTATTTCATCGTCCAACGCAACGAAAAAACGGGATTCTCCCGGATCTCCCTGACGGCCTGATCTTCCCCGCAATTGATTGTCTATTCTTCGAGACTCATGTCTTTCTGTGCCAATTACGTACAGTCCTCCAAGCCTTGCAACCTCATCATGCTCTTTTGGTTTCGGATTTTCTCCACCTAAAATAATATCCACTCCTCTGCCTGCCATATTGGTTGCAACAGTTACCGCCCCTTTTTCCCCGGCTCTGGAAATTATTCTTGCTTCCTGTTCGTGATTTTTGGCATTCAAAATCTCGTGCCTTATTCCCCGTCTTTTTAAGAGTTCCGATATTAACTCATTCTTATCTATAGACGTTGTTCCAACCAAAACAGGTTGTCCTGTTTTGTGAATCTTTTCTATTTCGCTGGCAACAGCAGAATATTTTGCCCGTCCGCTTTTGTAAACCAGGTCCTGATTATCGCGTCGAATCATTGTTTTATTCGTAGGAATTACGACAACCGAAAGATTATAAATTTTATGAAACTCTCTGGCTTCTGTAACTGCAGTTCCCGTCATTCCGGACAAGACTTCGTACATTCTGAAATAATTTTGCAAGGATACTGTTGCCATTGTTTTTGACTCCCTTTGTATTGGAACATTTTCTTTCGCTTCTATTGCCTGATGAAGTCCTTCCGAAAGTCTTCTTCCCATCATAAGCCGCCCCGTAAATTCATCAACCAGAATAACTTGATTGTCTTTAACAATATAATCTTTTTCTTTTCTAAATAACGTTCTTGCTTTTAACGCTGCTTCCAGATGGTAAACGGTATTAAAATCTTTTTCGTAAATATTGCTTACTCCAAAAAGTTTTTCAATTTTTCCTATACCATGATCCGTTAAATGAGCTGTTCTTAATTTTTCATCAACTTTATAATCGATGTCTGAATTTAATTTACCTACAAGGCTCGCATACTCATAATATTTCTGAGCAGGCGATTCATCAGGAGCAGAAATTATGTGAGGGGTCCGCGCCTCATCAATAAGAACCGAATCAACCTCATCAACAACCGCATAATAATAACCTCTCTGAACAGTTTCTTCAATATTCTGCGCCATATTATCCCTTAGATAATCAAAGCCGAATTCTGAATTTATTCCATAAATAATATCTGCTTCATAAGCCTCTTTTCTGCTGGAAGGCTTCAAATGGGAAAGCCTTACATCCTGCGCATCTTTGTTAACAAAATTCGGATCAAAAATAAAAGATGCCTCACTGATAATTGAAGAAACCGTAACGCCCAAAAAATTAAATATCGGACCCATCCAACCGGCATCACGTCTTGCCAAATAATCATTGACCGTTACTAAATGAGTGCTTTTGCCTGTCAGACTGCGGAGATACAATGCGGGAACTGAAGAAAGGGTTTTCCCTTCTCCGGTTTTTTGTTCTGCGACTTTACCGCTAAAAAGAACAATTGCCGCCATCAGCTGGACATCGTAATGCCGCTGCCCTATAGCTCTTCTTGACGCTTCCCTCACCAATGCAAAGGATTCCGGCAATAAGAGATCCAAAGACTCTCCCGATGCAATTCTTTCTTTAAATTCTTTTGTTTTTTTAGGAAAATCCTTATCTTTTAATTTTTTCAAACTTTGCTCAAATGAATTAATCTCTAAAACTATTGGTTTTAGTTTATTGATTTCTTTTTCATTAGAATCAAAAAATTTTCCGATAAAATTAAACATATTCTTATTTTATCACAAAACAAAATCCCCCACCGGATGGTGGGGGATA
>CAZRWL010000007.1:0-49068 GCA_964603935.1 uncultured Gammaproteobacteria bacterium
GTGGACCCGAGGAGAATTGAACTCCTAATCTCTTTCATGCCATGAAAGCGCGATAGCCGTTACGCTACGGGCCCTTTAACTTTATCTAAGAAATTATATATTAATTGAGCAAGGGATTCCAGCTCCAAATGAACTTTTGTGTCGAAATAATCGACTCTTAATACCCCTTTATAGTCTGTCTTTTTTGTGGGTTTACCTATTGTTCGCGGGTCAATTCTGGCGTCATAAAAAAGCCGTTTCGGTATATTGGTAATTTTTATCCAATATTCTCGTAGCGCTTTTGTATCCTGATCAGCTCTGCATTGAACAGTACATCTTGCTTTCTCTAAGTTGAAGTCAAAACATATCTTTAATAACTCTAAAAAGATAGTAATTATTCTTGGGTCAGAACTTCCTAAGGAAAATGTTCCGCCTTTTGGCGTATATTTTCTTGCTTCTCCTAAACACAACATTGCAAGAGCTATTTTAGCTGCTTCGGGATTTTTGATCATCGAGGAGATAGGAAGATTTTTTAGTTCTAATTCTTTAAAAAATTCTTCTCTCTTAATTTTATTTATTTCATGAGCGATAAGTCTGCCTTTATTAAGATTATTTAAATTTAAATCCGCAATTCTTTCAGCGTAGTTAGTAGGAAGCTTAACATTCTTACACCATTCGGACAATGTGCTTTTAGGTATTAGAAGTTTCAAACTTTGCCTAATTTCTCCGTAAGTTTTTCCCGCTTTACGCAAATTTTGCGCTTTTTGGATAATTTCGTTTGAATATTTATGCACAAACTAATCGTACTCCAAAACTTTACTATGTGCAAGAGGTAAATTTAAGAGTAGGTTGGTGGACTCGGAGGGAATCGAACCCTCGCCTATGCAATGCGAATGCATCGTTTTACCACTTAACTACGAGCCCGGTCAAAGTCGGGCAGGTGCGAATACAGTGCATTACCACTGTGCGAACGGCCCGGCGCATTTAATTATTCTACCACTTTCATCTTGATTAACAATAGCTAAGGGAATATTGTTTTTGGGGTTAAATTCTTTTTGCTTTTTGCCACCATTCCTCAAACAATTTGGAGAAAATAATAGCAAGCGGTGGATAGCTAATTTTCATTCCAAGATCTTTATTGGAATCGTCGTGTTTATAAGACATGAAATAAACAACAGAGGCGTCGTATATCATAAGTCGTACATGATGAAGCTCAGACTTACGCACCAATATGTCATTTTTTTGCCAGTATCCAACTTGATCTGCGTTTTCATCAGAGTAGTCTTGAATAAGCATGCGGGTTAAGACATTTCGTTTTTTCGCTTCAATTATGGCCAACATAACATCGGCAGGTATTTCGTGTCCGGAGCGCAAAAGATCAATCGATTTGGTAGTCTTGCTAGTTTCTTCGGCGGATTGATTCATTAACTCATCACGACTTTGAATGAATGATAACCGTATTTCTTGTGGCTGGGAATTTTTTCTTTTTTCTTCTCCACTTTTAATAGAGGGGAAAAATTGACGGGAAAACCATTCATTTTGATGAAGCAGGAACAGCGATAAGCCCTCATCCACGTTTTTGGCTGCAAATTCATGCGGGTACGTATCTGTTTTTGTAATTAAACCCATGTCAATTAGGGGTTCGGTAAGACGATAAACTGTAGGATGAAAAATATGCAGCTGGAATGCTAGCTCTTTGGCAGAAAGAGGACGGTTTGTCTTTAAAAGAATTTTATAAAGATCTTGGCATTGCGGACTTAATGTCATATGTATACTTTAGCATTTTTTTGATAAAACATCAATCGCTTGGATAATACTTCATGTGAAAGAAAGACAAAGAGAAAGCCATATGCTTTCGCCTGAAAGAGAAAATCTTTTCCGCTCGGCAGAAGCTGAACTTCGTTTTCCTGCGCAAGTATATCGTTTGGGAGACCGGTTTGAAGGACTTACACCGGAACTGGCAGATGTAACAATGCTTGATGTTACTAATATACCCGGGTGTCATTATGGCGCAAAAAATGTCTTTGTCCCAATTATCCGTCATTTAGAAAGTACGAGAAGTTCTGATAGCAAATCCAGAGTGATAGTATCCCCTGAAAAAGCTATTTTGGTAGAAACGAGTACGGGCAATGGATGGGTTGCCTTTAGCGATGCTGCTGAAAAATTAGGCTATGAGCATAAAGTAATTATGCCGGACGGCTTACCGGATGCCCGGTACTATCATCCTCAAGGAAGAAAAGTAGAGATAATTAGAACTCCAAAAGATGAATACGCAGAAGGTATGCCAAAACAACTGCGGGCTTTAATGAATCAAAATAGACAAAGATTGGCAGAGGGAAAAAAGATATATGTCTCTCCTAATCATGCTGTAGCTAGCGTTGATATTACAATCGAAGCTATGTCAGATCTTGGGCGACAACTTATTGCAAATCTTGGGCAAGTACATGATCCGCTCAGAGTAGTTATCTCTATGGGAAATGGGGCTAGCTTATGCGCTATAGGTGAATATGTTAAGAAGCATAGTTCTAATGCTAAGGTTATTGCAGCTGAATCTTTTGCGTATGGTGGTGGATATGATAATTTCGCAAAAAAGAGGGGACTTGCGTCCTATGCGGAATTGTTTGATGTTGATCCTGGAAATCCGGGGCTAATGGCTAAATTCTCGGCTTTTGGTACGAACGCTCCCATTGGGATAAAGCTGCCTCTACATGAAAGAGCAATGAATGGCGATCTAATTGATGATTATGTATTATTTTCAGACGATAAGGTATTGGAAGCGTATAGGGAATTGGGACCTACAGGGGAGCATCTAGAAAATGCGTTGAATCTTTCAAATTACAGCAAGTTACCCCGTGTTCTTTTTGAAACCTATGGTAATTCAACCCTTGCCAATATTTCTGTTGCCAGCCGTTTTGCCGGGAAAGGCGAGCGTGTTGTTGCAATAGCTTACGATAGCCGTAAGCAATATTAGAAAGCGGAATTTTGGTGCTTGATTTTTTGTTTTAGATTAGGGTATAATTACATTATTAATCCATCCTCCTTTCTCTAAGTTCCTTTTTAAGGGCAATAGAAGAAAATGGCAGGGGGAATTTAGAGATATTTAATGATAAGCAAAGTTTCAAAACTCAAATCAAAAATAAGCGGTATTTTTTGTGGAAAGCGAAGCCCGACTTCGCCAAGGCTACGTCGGGTGAAAGGTGGTGAATAGCAAATGGCAAATTTTCAAGACCAAAACTTAACCTGCAGAGATTGCGGCAAACCTTTTGTTTGGACAGCTTCAGAGCAAGAATTCTACCAGCAAAAAGGATTTCAGAACGCGCCAGTCAGATGCCCGGCATGCCGCGCATTAAAAAAGGCTCGTATGGATGGAGGTCGCGGAGGAATGTCTTCCGGACAGTCTTTCCCGATAACTTGCGCTCAATGCGGAAAAAGCGATACTGTACCTTTCGAACCGAAAGGCAACAGACCAGTCCTTTGTAAGGATTGTTTTAGAAAACAAAGACAATCTGCATAAGATAGTTTTTGGTATCGAAAGTATCACGCGGATATCTTATCTTTTGTGATACTTTTGGTAAACCTCTTTATCTCTGAAACTCTTGAAGTGAGAAGCTGGATATCCTTGATCTTGAATACTTCAAAAATTCTGGATTAGCGGGAAGATTCGGTGGCGATTGGCTTTATTTCAACTGAAAAACTTTTATTAATTTTTTCTTTAACTGTGGAATCAGTTTATCGGGTAAAGAGCCCTGACCCTCTTTTAAGGCAATAGGTTGAAATGTGCCAAGCCTGTGAAGTTTTATAAGAGATTTCTGCAATAGTCCGGTTGTAAGGAAGTACCTTTCGGAAGGGTCAAGGAGTATGTCGGTTTCCAGCTGCTCATCAAGCTTTGATGTAATATATGCAACAATTACTTGTTGATGTTTCCCAAATGCAGGCGAAATGACAAAGCCTGGTCTTGGTTTTCCTTTATTCTCTTTATCTGCAAAAGGAAACTTTACGCTAACGAGCTCGTACATAAGGTTTTGGAATAAATGGCTTTAGCTTTTCTGGATGGGCTATATTATCCGTATCAAGGGTTTCATCTTCCTTAGCCCATTCATAAAACATTCGGGATGATATAGTATCCATTTCATCAGGATTTGTTTCTACTGCTTTTATTTTGGCAAAACCGCCAATAGCCATTTTGATAAGCTCGGTAGTATTTAACGTACCCAAAGTTGATTGGCGTAAGATTTTAAGGGCATTTTCCACATCAGGGGTAATAGTAATACGTATTGTTTGTGGCATAATATGGCTATTTTATGCCATAAAAAGCCATTTGTCAATAAAAACAAATATATCAAATTGTATTAAGCAGAAGCTTAGCGGGAGGATTCGGTGGCGATTGGAGGAGCAGGAATTTTTACAGGCGGATTTTGCGCAGGCAATTGAGCTTCAGGCTTGTTTACGCTTAGGGGCTGGTTAGGATTGGTTACTTGGCTTTCATCCTGAGTTTTGCCCTGGAGAGCTGCAATTTCTTTGTCAATTTGATCAAGGCTGGCTTTATCATTAGCAACCAAAGTTCGGACCACTTGATATTGCGCGAGAGCGTTTTGGATGTCTCCTTTTTGTTCCAGAGCATGACCTAAATTATAATGCGAGTTCGCAAAGTCAGGTTTAAGAGCTATTGCGATTTGGAACTGGTTTGAAGCAGAATCCCATTGGCCCAGTTGATAGTAAATTCCTCCCAAAATTATATATTCCTGCGGATTGTTAGGGTCAAGACTTATTGCCTGTTGGGCAGTTGCGATTGCAAAGCTTTCCGCGTTTTGTCCAAAGCCGATAAGACCCCTATAAATGGATGATAAATTTTGCCAATTAAGATATGTTTGGGGAGCGATTGTTGTAGCAGAGCGGGCTGAATTTATAGCTTGTTGTATTAGGGTAGTTATATTTTGCTGGACCTGCGTATTGGGAGGAGATCCTTTTGGTAATTGAGAAGCCAGGGAATTTGCAAGAGCAAGATTAGTTTGGGAAAAAACCCGATAAAATCCATCCCTGTATGGAAATGTTGAGATTGACCGGGCTTGCTGCTGGTATGTTGCAGATCCGTTATTTTGAGAAGCCGCGACAAGAGACTTTTGAAAGGCAAGATCGGAAACTACATAAGAAATACCAAAATATCCTGTAATTCCAGCAATTATCAATATTATTATGGTGATAAAAGATGGCAGGATCAGACTTTTGTCGTTTTTCGGATGGGGGGCGTCTATCGCGATAAGGCCTTTTTTAAATGCGACAAGCTGAAATTCAACATCGAAAAATCTGGTATGCATTTTAGATATAAGCCCCTGGTTTGCTGCAAATAATCCCAGAATTATAAAAAGAAGAGTTTGGGTTACAAAATTAAACGGCAAAATAAATGAAATTGCGAGTAAAGCCAAGAGAGAAAGAAACATCTTGTTTTGAGGAGCAGAGCGTATTTCCTTAATTGCCCTTATTGCCAAAAATATGAAAGCGCATAGTCCTAACACTCCTGTTGTTGCCAAAAGCTCAAGTGCGAAAGTTGAAGATCTGAAAAAGGTCAAATTCCACAAATCCTGATTTTGATTAAATGAGGCTAATTTCCATCTGGAAAAGTCAGTTGCATATGTGCCCATTCCCGATCCTGTAAGAAAGCCCTGCGCTATTCTGCCGGAGTCAAGAGAAATCTCCGAAAGAGCGGTTTGAAATCCTGTTTCAAGGGGAAGAATAAAGGGCTTCTCAAGTTTGAAAAGGCCATAGGTGGTTACGATTATGCCCATTAAGATTATGAAAGACGCGGCTCCAAAACCGGCTGCTTTTGTCATTTCCTGCTTGGATAGAGAAGCGGCAGGGATTGATTCTTGTGTGAGGTCTGCTTTTTTAGACTTAACGAATCTGAACAGGTAATAAAAAGATATACCCAGCATTGCAATAAGGTAAATATTCTGCTCCAGCAATGAACCTAGGGGAGTAAAGGTTTGGGTGTGTGCTTCGGGTAAAGGCAGTAGATATATTTTGAAAAAAGATAATACGGCTGATAAAGATAGCAAAACCGAACCGGCAATAAGAGAAAACATCAGAAAAAGAATTGAGTTTCTGTCTTTTACTATATTTACAATAAGGAAAAATCCTAATATCGCGAAAAGGTAAGGAATAAATGCGCTTAAAGAATCTGCGCGATTTACAGCAAGAACAGCAGAAAATAAAGCAATAATTGCCATTAAAACAACCGGAATGTCAAAAGGAGTTCTCCGGAACTTAACGGATCTTTCCGTCAGCATTTTTATCCCCTGAAGGATAAGAAGGATAATGACAATTCCTCCCAGCAGTATTTGTTTGGGCAGAACAATAGCGTTGGTGGTAACAGTTGCGAAAGCAAGCGGGAAAACCGTGAAGAGGATGCCCAGCAAAAACAAAGAGACGTTTTGGATATAGGAGATAATTTCTTTTTTTTCTTCCATTACTCTAACTTATCAAGGGTATTGCGTAAAGTCAAGAGGAAAAAGAAAACTAATTAACTATAAGCCAATTAAATGGTATTGGGTTTAGTGTTGGGGATTGGATTCCAACAGTGAACGATGCCTCTTGGTTGGATGCGGATTCGTTAGGTGCCTGGCGGATTAGGGATGGAGTTTGGGCGCTTGGCGTTCCGACGGGAGTTACGTAAATTACGGAATTTTCTGTTACAAAAGTATTTCTTATGGTAACTTCTGTTTGATGCGGGCTGATTTTTGCAGTTCCCGCGGATGAGCTTGCGATCAGTTCTGTCGGAGAGAGAGCCAATGCAGGCGCAACAAGACTAAAATTAATTTTCGCAAATGTTCCTGTTCCTGAAACCGAAAGATTACCCTTTGTTTTGAGATTGCCGTCGGTATCAACATGGACAAAGCCTCCCATAATTGAAAGTCCGCCTTGTCTTAAGCTCTGAAGGGATAAATCTGCTCCCAATACTTCTATGGAATTATCAGCAATAAAGAATGTATTGCCGATTGACAATTGACCTGCAAGTGCAAGATCGGAAAGACTTGTTGGGCCAAATACCATAAGTCCCTGGTTAAATTGAGCCTGTTCCGCGCGCAAACCCTCAACATACGCGAATCGTCCGGAGTAAGAGGCAATATCAACAAAAGCGTTTAATCCCTCAATAGATTCAGCGAAAATTCGATTGGCTTTAAGCGTTCCTGAAACTGTGGCATCGTTGGCAGTTAATTGGTCGGTTAGCAGTTGGTCAGTTTGCAGCTGGCCGGAGAAAGATGCATTGCCTTTTACTTCAAGCGAAGAATCTATGACAAGCTTTCCGTTGACCGTTATCGCAGAATCAGACGCAAGAGGAGAGATGATGTTCGTATAAAGCCTGTCAGCATTAATTACAGGCGAGATTACCTCCGACGTTACGGTAAGCGAGTTTGCCGCAATTTCTCTTGCGTTAATAAATCCTGCTTTGATGCTTGCAGCTATGGCTTCAAAAAATCCTTGAGTATCTGCCGAAGTTTGATTTAGCACAGAAGATGAGGCGGTAAGTTCGCCATTGCTGCTCAAATAAGCGGAAGGGTCATACCATGAGACATTAACAAGCGTATAAATTTTAACAATGGAAATTATATTGGGTTTTTTAGGGATATTGGGGAGATTGTCGCGGCTTCTATACTCCTTGTTGTCCGGATCATAAAATCCAACTACCCTTAATTCGTCTATACTATCTATATTCTCTAAGGCTTTTCCTACGATTTGCCCTGCTTTTGTTGATTTTACAGCTACTCCGGGAATGTCGGAAGCTGTTAATAAATCTCCTGTTTTAATTTTTCCATTGGTTATTGCAACAAGCGTTTGGACTTGTCCGATAAGACCTACTGCAACTGATTCGTCTGCGAGATTTTCTCCTCCCAAAAATGCGGGATTCTGCGATGTTACACCCACGATATTATTATTATAGCTATCGCATTTAACAACCAGCCCATTGTCTTTTAAGCATACAACAGAACCATATTCTATTGTTTGGTTTTTGTCCTTTTTTAAGTATTCGGCAAAATCGGCAATGCCGGACGTAGCGTAAGTTACACCTTTTCCTTCATTTCCGCCAACAGAGCCTACAATGCCAATGCCTGATGTTTCAAAATTGATAAAATGGTTTGAGGCCGCAACGGCGCTTGAGGAAGTATTGCCAAGCTTTAGGATAAGTCCGTCTGCGTCTGTTCCCGTATTCGTATTAAATATTTGCGCCGCTCCTGTTGCAGATTGGCTATCTTGTACGTCAAGTTTAATAGCGTAAATATTGTTAACATAAGCATTATCCCAGGGGAGATCGGAAGAGCCCAAATTATTGGTTCCATTTGCTGTTATTGGCATCAAGCTTGAATCTTGGGCAACACGGCCTGTAAATGTAATAGTATTGGTATTTGAATTTCCCAGAATAATATCGCTTTTTATACTAGCAGATCCCGAAGCTGTGCCTAAAATAAGAGTTGTTGCTTCGCCTCCTATGTTAAGCGCAGTAACTCCTGTGTTTAACAAATTAAAAGTAGTACTAACGCTAGTTAAATTTTTGCCGTTTATTTGTAAATCGTCAGCGAAAATTCCCGCTCCGCTCCCGTCAACAATGAATTTGGCAATCCCCAGGGTCTGGGCGCTAATAAGATTTCCTGTTGAGTTTTGATTGATAGTAAAAGCCGATTGAGCACTGGTTGTTGCCAGTATTGCTACCGAATCATCAAACTCCACAGCTCCTATTGCCGATAACACGTTGTTATTGTTTGAGCTATTATGTATGGGTTTTGAAAGATCAATTTCCCCTAAGCCATCAGGCGCAATTTCCACATTGCTGTTTGATCCGGGAGCGGTAGTTAGTGTTAAAACGTTTCCGGAGAGCACGAATTGACTGTTGATGGTTTGAAAAGTATGCGCTTTCTCTCCAGCTATACTCAAATTGCCTTGGGAATCAAGAGTCAGAACAACGTTGCTTGTTTTAGCAGTATTGGTTATGGGTTCAAGTCCCATGAGAGTTTGCGCATTACCGGCCAAAGAAGTTGTCGCGAGCTGTTGGCGGGGAGCTAATTCGGGGCTGTCTCCGACCTTAACTCCTAGGAAAAGCGCAGGATTTTGGCTGAAAATGGAATCGGATATGGAGTTGTTCCTGCCAAGAAGCATTGAGAATGCTCCATCTGAATCCGGTTTGACCAAACTGCTTTCCTGCCAAAGAAAATCTTTCTCAGGCGCATCTATACTAGAATAAATGGAAAAAAGAATATTTGTAGGGTTTATTATCGGATTGCTTTGAAAATCTGCAAGTTTTCCCTGAAAAGACAGTATTCTGGGAGGGGCGCTTGACGCAACTCCCAATATGGCATTTTGTCTTTGCGCATCTGCAAAGATACTATTATATATTCCGAAGCCAATTCCGGAGGCCAATACAATAAGTATTGCAAAATGAAAATAATGCGTAATTGAGTATGAATGATATCTTTTGTACCATTTTGGGCGTGAATATTTCAGATAGTGCCAGATTTTCTTGTGTATCGGAAAGTAGTTTACCGAAATATCGAAAGGAGCGTAAAACTCCTTTTTTATATTCGTAATGTCATTACTTGCTTTGTTCGGGATGACATTCTTGGTAAATACCTTTTTGCCTGTTGATTTCCAGAAGAGATAGCGTATTATTTCAATCGTTTCAATAATAGGCAAAATAAGCAGATTATCAAAAAGGAGATCAGCTCCTTTTATGGTTTTTTGCGCAAGCCTGAACGGAGGAAAGGGAGAATAATTCGTTTCCTTGTCATACTGAACTGCGCCACCTCCGCTGAGGAAAGTCCTCTTGGGGGATTTCAGCATCTCATTTGGTTGTAAGGAGTCCTGTCTGATGGCGGGAGATCCCGAAATACCCGCCTGCACTTGCCTATGCAGAGCATTGGCGGGCAGGAATTCGGGATGACCCGAGGAAATAAATCCTTGTTTTTCTGCCCACGCAACATAACCTCTCAAAGAGGAAAGCTTTCTATTGACGGTTAGGGGAGAAAATTTAGAAGCTATTAATCTTTGCTTATACTCTTCGATTGCGCTCGGATTAACCTTATTGAGCAAATTTTTTTCACCTATGTCCCACGCATATTTAACTAAAGATACTTCCGAAAGCCACCTGAAGAAGTTTTTGATATCACTGATGTAGTTTTTTATAGTAAGATTAGATTTTTTATATTCGTATAGATAGTTCTTGTAATTCTTTAGTCTCCACGGGTCCTCGTTTATTTGATCTTGTGCTGATACGGCTTTTTTCTCAAGCGGATCGTAAGATATAGTGCCCCTAATGTGTAAAAAGCAAAAGAACTTACGTAAAGAGGAGACGTGTCTTTTGATAGAGCTTGGGGAAAGCTTTCTTGATTTTTTATATTGTTCGATAATTTGCAGTGTAATTTTTAGCGGATCAAAGGGTGGTTCAAATTGTTCCTCAAACCAGCTTATAAATTGGGCTACATCCGCCTTGTAATTTTTGACAGTTAAAGAAGAAGGCTTATTTTTATGGTTTTGAAGAAAAATAATAAATTGTTCTAATAAGTTCATGAAAAATAGAAAGTTACTTTTCAGATACGAAATTATACGGATTATACAAATTATTTGTGAGTTTTCTCATACAATTAGAATAAGTAATAATACGACTCTTGTCAATGGGTCAAAATAAAAAGGACATGATGTTTTATGATATAATTTGACATATAATTTAAATAAATATATTTCTGTGAAAAACGAGTGAAAACGTTGGGACGTATTTGCTAACAATAAATTCGAGAAATTTCCACAATGCTTAGGGCTAAAAGAAAAATTCAAGCATATCAGAGTATGTCAATCTTAACTATTGGAAAATCCTGTTTCTTGACCGTTCCCATACTGTTTTTGTCAGGATTTTTAAATTAGGAAAATTAAAAATTAGCAATAGTGCGTAATAAGCGCCAGGGGATAATTTTTTTCATTTTGGGTTGTCAGGAAGACAAAATCATTTTTTTAACACAGTGCTGTATGAAAATTTTTGTAAGAATTCTGTTAGGGAAACAGCAGTTTTTTGTCTTAATCTTAGAATTCAATTTATCTTCAAAACAGGATAGGCTGTAAAATATCTTAACAGTTTATTCTAAGTTGTGGAAATGTTTAGTTTTCACAGCTTTGAGTTAAAAATCCATGCGTGTTCAGTAACTTTGTCGGGATGTCGGTAGGTTCAATTATGCTTGGTATTATACCGGTGTTCGATTTTTTTTCTAACAACAAGAAGGAGAATGACTATTGCGGCGATCATTATTGCGGTTCCAAACGGAAATGTAAAAAAGCGTACGGATTTAACAATGACTGGTCCGTCATCGGACAAGGAGAGATTTAAGGTTGCAGTATAATATCCCAGAAGAAAATCTTCTTTCCATAAAGCGCCTGAGATTGTCCGCGTTGAATTAGAGAGGATATTTGTTTGAAGGAGATCAATGTTTCCAATATGCTGTCCAAACATATTTTTTATGGCTATTTCACCCTTTGGCTTAATAAAATGGTTGCCTTTATTTCTGAGCCTAACTGCGAATGGCACCGGGCCTTTTTCAAAGAACATGCCGGACGAGAATTCCTCAAGGACTGCATTGGGGGACTCTGAGTTGCCAACAGACAGCAAGATATTGCTTGCAATCCCGAGCTGATTTAGGGATGTATTTGATGTAGGGGTTAAATTATTCTTTGATATGAATATAATCAAAAAGTAATAATCTGATGCGTTTATATCTTTTGAAATATTAATACTTAAGGTTAATTTTTTTTCCTGAGACGGCTCCAAAGTTATATTATCAGCTGGAACTTGATTATCTAGAATCTGAATATTTTTAAGTATTGGAAAATCTTCCGGATTTAAATATTCAATTCCGTTATTTTCTCCTTTGGCTTTGAAAGGTTTAATTTGTATCTGAAGCGTAACTTCATTGTTGCTTAAGTTTTTAATTGTTAAGTCTCTTGTTTTATTTGATGGGGGAATTGCGTTAATTTCTATAATTGGAGGATCAACCCCAAGCGACAGGCCTGCCGCTTGGGAAATACTGCCAATAGACAAATAGACAAATAAACAAATCAACAAACCAATAGGTAAATTTCTCATACTTATGACAACAGTTAGAAGTTCGGAACTGCGATATATGTAATTATATTGCTATAAATGCCTTGGGTTTGATTGCCGGAAATATTGACTTTGTACGATATCCTTGTCTGTTTATTTCCCTGGCCAATGCCTGCCATAACAGGATAGGGAATACTGTTGCTTGTCATGTCGGAAAAGTGTTTATAGGCGTTGGCGTTTTTAAACGAAGGATCGCAATCTGTTCCGATCACATTACCACAGCGATACCCGAAACCAAAAGTGAGGGGATTTAGCCATTCTGATGAAATTTCGATGCCACATTCTCCGCTGTCGCAGGTTGTATCCGGGATAAATGTTTGGTTATTCTTAAGCGCGTTATTTTCAAATGCCAGAACAGAATATCCGTAGGAAGGAATGTTGTTTACGCTTAGATCAACAGTGCGGATAATCGGATTAGTTGGGGCGAGAATTCCAAAATCAACAATGTCTGAAGATAAAGAAACGGAAAAGGGGAGGCTGGGAGCAATATTTTCAGGCTTTTGCGTCAAGGATTTTGTTTCGTTGTTCTGAACGGAATCGATATCTACAGTGTCAAGATTTTCAGTTTTGATGATGTAGTTGTTGTTGGACATGGACTGTCCGTTTGCGACGGGCAAAAATAACCCAATAAACAAATAAACAAATAACCCAATAAGCAAATAGGGGATCTTAATTTTTAATTCATTATTCATTATTCTAACTCAATCGTAGATAATCCTAATCCAAAATGCAAACTTTTAATCCAGCTGCATTTAAACGGGTTAACGGGGATGGTCCTCGGTTTTGTTGTCCTGACAATCCAAAATAGAAAAACCTTTTTAGCTACTTGACAAATACCCCCCGTATATGTAATCTATATCTAGACATATGTTGTATCCAAGGCAAATATTTCAAAAATTAGAATCAGAGCTGGATAAGAAAGAGGTTACCGTAATTACAGGCATGCGCAGGGTAGGCAAGACAACAGCCCTGACGCATCTATTTGGGTTGATTAAATCAAAGAATAAAGCTATTTTTGATCTTGAAAGCCCACTGCATAGAAAGATATTTGAAGAAGATAACTATGATGCTATTTGGAATAATCTAAGAGAGTTTGGGCTAACAAATGGTACGAAAGCATATCTTTTTATCGATGAAGTTCAGAACTTGCCTGAAGTCAGCCACGTAGTAAAGTATTTTTATGATCATTTTGATGTCAAATTTTTTCTTACAGGGTCAAGCAGTTATTATCTTCGAAATCTTTTCCCCGAATCCCTTGCGGGAAGAAAAATCATTTTTGAGATGTTTCCCCTTAATTTCGCAGAGTTTTTGGTATTTAAGCAAATCAAAAGAGAGGTGAATGATTCATTTTCTTTAAAAGCTCAAGGGAAGAATAAGATTAGACATGCGCGGCTTATCTCTTATTACAATGAGTTTGTTGAATTTGGAGGATTTCCTTCGGTGGTACTTGAAAATGATCAAAAAAGAAAAAAAACATTGCTTTCCGAGATATTTACCTCATATTTCGAAAAAGACGCAAAGAATCTTGCTGATTTTAAAGATATGTCAAAACTAAGAGACCTTATTCTCCTTCTTATCCCCAGAGTGGGTTCAAAAATAGAGATAGGCAAGCTCGCAAATGATTTATCTGTCTCAAGGGAAACAGTATATAATTATTTGTCATTTCTTGAACAGACTTATTTCATATCGCTTCTGTCAAGATACTCGGCAAGTATTGACAGACAGGCTGCGGGAAGCAAGAAACTATTTCTTTGCGACTGCGGGATAGCAAATGCGCTAGGCAGAATTTCACAAGGTCAACTTCTTGAGCAAAGCGTATTCCAAAGTCTTCGTTCCGCTCATCTGCTTAACTTTTACAGCAAAGAGGGAGCCAGCGAGATAGATTTCATAGTTGACGGAAAAATAGCTCTTGAAGTCAAAGCCAGTATGTCCCGTCAGGATTTAGCTAATTTAAAACGCAGAAGCAAAGCCTTAAATATCGGTGAAAATTATGTGCTTACCCTGCAGTACAGCGACAATCCGGGAGCTATACTGGCATCAGACATATAAGACTTATTCAGGATTTAGGGATGGTCCTCGGTTTTCTTGTCCTGACAATCCAAAGCGATAAAAGTTATTAGCTTGGAGAGAAAACTCCCTTTTTGATATACTGTTTGATCAAGGATTGATAGGGAATATTGATCTCGTTTGCCTTTTCCTTAACTCTGTCAATAAGATATTCGGGAATTCTGATTGAAATAGAGCGGGAGGTAGGCTTAAGATCGGGAAAGCTCACCCGTTCAAAATCTGATGGTTCCAAATACTCGGAAAGATCTAAATTCGCCCAAAATTCTGACTCTTGATCCTCATTTTTGAATTTTGGTATTTTAAGCTGTTTTTTCATATAATTGCACCTCCTTTTTGTTGATATCTCTTGCCGTGATAATCCTAATTTTTTTTCTTCTGATAGTAAATGTAATATTCAGCAACCGTTCGCTCCGCGTTTTGCCTAACAGGGTAGCTCTTTTTTCTTTCTTTGAATGCTGCCAATCATTAAAAACTGCTTTGTTATCGTCAAAGAAAGCTTCTTCTGCTTCATCAATTGTAACGCCATGCTTTTTTGGTTTATCTATATTTCCCTTATCCCATTCAAATTCTAAAACCTTGCGTATGGCAGTCATGTATATACTGCATTATACAAATAGTTTTTGGGGAATGTCAAGGGATGTGTCAAGGGGCGTTGACTTATGCAGGTAAATATGTTAATTTATGATAATTAACATTATGGAACGGAAAGTAAGGACACAGGATTCCTTAGAAAGAAATTCACAAGAGCAGATAGAGACTTACATGGAAAGATTATTGCAGATATTCGTGGAAGGAGATATGGGAGCGGATTCAGCGCTTCGTGAATATTCGCTAGTTTTAGGCAGACTGTTCAATAAGGTTCCAGAATTGGTAGATCGGCTTAAAGAAGTAGAGCCCTCTTCCGCCTACCCAATAATAGAAGATCCTGCTTCTAATCCTCTGGCTCAAAAAATAAATGAGCCCCAATCAAGCTATCTAGGCAGGCTTCATTCAGGATTTCTAGAAACACCGTCAATAAAAACAGCTCTACAAGAAAAATCTGAGTTAGTAGGTTGTTTGTTCTTTCAAATTCCTCTTGCCATTGAAGTAATTAAGGCTTCAAATGCGAAAAATAAGAGCTAGACATGCGGCTTCGCTAGAAGAGTATTCGGGGACTGTTAGGGACGGTCATCAGATTTGTTATTCTGACAATCCAAAATAGCAACACTTTCCACGCTTTCCGCATTTTATCTAGCTATCTGATTTTTATCGACGATCGTTGTTAATAATGAGATGGCTAATGAGTTCCCACCTGTAATGAGTTCCCACCTGGAAGGTGGGAGCACGAAACAAAAATCCGTTTAGCTTCGCTTTTCTTGATGCGATCGCATCGGGATTTGATAGTTAACAAACTATGTTAATTTTGGATTGCCGTATCAATCTTTCTTAGGACCGTCCCCAACCGTTTATTTATGAGTATCTCAGTATCCAGGATATACTTTAATCCTAGTTTGTCTATCTATTTCAATATCTATTTCAAACCTGGTTCGTGCAATGCTTAAAACTTATCCTTGCGCATAAATAAATTTCGTGAGATTTTAGAATTTTAAGGACGTCTCCAATTTTTTCTAAAAGCAAGCAATAGTCTACTCGGTTTGTTCAATTGTATGCAATTTGATATTGTTTGTGATATAATTTCTCCCATGCCAAAAGAAAATCAACCTCAAGATTATCAATTTAAACATACTAAGAAAATATCCATGGATAGATATCGTGGAGTAGCAAGCGATTTAATGCGATTGAATTCTCCGGTTACGGATGGATTTATGCAGGCAGTAGACATGCGATCCGACATTGAGATATCCAATATGCGACAAGATAGAGTTGCTGATTATGATCAAATGGGAACAGGTATTGCAAAAATTTTTAAATTGCCGCGTCTAGATTTATGGCATCCAAATGGAGCAACAAGCACAATGAAGCAAGATGAGGTGTGGCATATTGCGGTTAATGACGAGAAGCTTTCAGAGGAAATACTACAACAGGGTAATTCAGATTTTAATAAGAGGTTTACAGCAAGATTTCAGCAGGAGGTTGCAAGAGAAATAAAAATTTGCCTTGCAAAAGAAAAGCTTTTAAATAATGGAGAATATGGTATGGGATTTTCTTTGGGATATTTAACTACGATTTTTTGGAATATTTCTTTTCCGCCCATTATGGAGGTTGCGATATTGCTTAATGGGGGAAATATGATATCGGGTACATTATTAACAGCTGGGATAGTTGCGGCATCTAATTTTGGCACGAATGCTTTAAATCTTGGATTTTCTGGGGCAAAAAAGATGTTAAATAAGTATTTAAAAGAATATATTGGAGAATACAATGTTTTTCCTGGGTATAAGGATCCCCTTATAAGACATCATGTTCTTGAATGTGTTATGCCTCCAATTCCAGTAGATAGAGTTGCTAGAGGATTGACCTATATGAAACTACATGAAAAAGAATTAGTTCTGTCCAATGCTAATGGTGGCAAGATTTAAATCGTAAATAAACTGTGCTATACTCGATACGAAACTCAAAACTCAAATGTCAAAACTCAAAACTAATAATAAATATGTCCCGTCCGAAATAGAAAAGAAGTGGCAACGATTGTGGGAAAAAGAGAAAATTTATTCTCCGGATTTGGATGCTTCGGCTTCGCTCAGCGCGAAAAAACCCTTTTATAATCTCATGATGTTTCCGTATCCGTCTGCAGAGGGGATGCATGTTGGGAATATGTACGCTTTTACCGGCGCAGATGTTTATGGCAGATTTAAACGCATGCAAGGGTTTTCGGTTTTTGAGCCCATTGGCTTGGACGGATTCGGAATTCACTCTGAAAATTACGCAATAAAAGTAGGCACACATCCGGTTGAGCAGGCGAAAATCTCGGAGAAGAATTTTTACAGACAGCTAAGAAGTATTGGCAATGGCTTTGATTGGACACGCACGGTTGAAACTTACAAGCCCGAATATTACAAATGGACGCAATGGTTATTTATTCAGTTATTTAAAGCGGGCTTGGCTTACCGCAAGAAAGCTCCGGTTAATTTTTGCCCTTCCTGCAAAACTGTATTGGCAGATGAGCAAGTAATTGATGGGCTTTGCGAGCGGTGCAATTCAGTCGCTGAAAAGAGAGATTTGGAGCAGTGGTTTTTCAAAATCACCAAGTATGCTGATCGATTGTTAGATAATTTGACACAGATTGATTGGGCAGAAAAAGTCAAAATCGCGCAAAGAGAATGGATTGGGCGATCAGAGGGAACTCTGATCCGTTTCAATGTCATCCTGAATTCATTTCAGGATCCCGGTTCGTTAGGAAACGAGATGCCGAAACGAGCGAAGTACCCGAAGGGTATTCGGCATGACAACGAGCAGGAGATTGAGGTGTTTACTACGAGAGTAGATACGTTGTTTGGCGCGACATTTTTGGTTTTATCTCCCGAGCACCCAATCGTAAGTGTCATTCTGAATTCATTTCAGAATCTCGGTTCTTTGGGATACGAGATCCCGAAACAAGTTCGGGATGACATGGGGGATTATGTTGAGGAAGCGAAGAAGAAAACAGAGCAGGAAAGAGGAGCAGAAAAAGAAAAGACAGGGGTGTTTAGCGGGCTGTACGCAATCAATCCTGTTAATCAGGGGAAAATTCCGGTTTGGATTGCAGATTATGCAGTTATGGGTTATGGAACAGGAGCTTTGTTTGGCGATGCTCATGATGAACGCGATATGGCGTTTGCCAAAAAATACAAAATACCTCTAAAACCGACTCTCAAAACAGAGAATAAGGAATTAGATAAACGAATTCAGAATTTGGAAGAGTGTTTTACCGGAGAGGGGATACTTTTTGATTCAGGAGAATTTAGCGGTTTGACTTCAAAAGAAGCTAAAAAGAGGATTACAGAGTGGTTAAATAAAAACAAAAGCGGAGGGCCAAAGACTACTTACCATCTCCGGGATTGGCTGATTTCAAGACAACGTTACTGGGGCCCTCCGATTCCGATGATATTTTGTCCCACCTGCGCCAAGGCTTCGGCGGGCAAGGGAGATGCTGGTTGGCAGCCGGTTCCGGAGAAAGATTTGCCGGTTAAGCTCCCATTCGTTGAAGATTATAAGCCTTTGGGAACCGGAAAAGCGCCTCTTGCGAGTCATCCTGAGTTTTACAAAACAAAATGTCCAAATTGCGGAGGAGAGGCAAAAAGGGAAACAGATGTGTCAGACACCTTCTTGGATTCGAGTTGGTACTTTTTAAGGTACTTAGCTACGGAATGGAATGATATTCCGTTTCCGTCTAATGTCATCCTGAATTCATTTCAGGATCTCGGTTCTTCAAAAAATGAGATGCTGAAACCAGTTCAGCATGACATCGAGGAAAGAAAGCGTTGGCTCCCCGTTAACATGTATATTGGCGGAGCAGAGCATTCAGTGCTACACCTTTTGTATTCCCGTTTTATCACGATGGCGCTAAAGGATTTGGGGCATATCAGCTTCGAAGAGCCGTTTATCCAGTTCCGCGCGCATGGATTAATCGTCAAAGATGGCGCAAAAATGAGCAAAAGTAAGGGCAATGTGGTTGTTCCCGATGCTTATATTAAAAAATTCGGAGCGGATACTTTGCGCGCTTATTTAATGTTTATGGGTCCTTATTCACAAGGCGGGGATTTTCGCGATTCGGGAATTGAGGGAATGAGCAAATTTTTGAAACGAATTTGGACTCTATTTTCGGCGGGTCCTGTCCCCAGTTTCCCTCCCGCCAGTGCTCCTTCGGCTGACGCTCAGGTGCGCGCTGTCGGGAGCCCTTCCTCTGGTGCCACCCGCCTTAAAATGTTACATAAGACGATCAAGAAGGTGACGGAGGATATTGAGGGGTTAAGCTATAACACTGCAATCGCAGCGCTTATGGAATGGTATAATTTTTTATCCGATCAAAAATCTGTCAGTCGGGAAGAGCTTGAAGCATTTTTAAAACTTCTGGCGCCTTTTGCGCCACACATGGCGGAAGAATTGTTTTCTATGATTAACGCGGATTCGAAAACAGATCCGCGCGGATCTGCGGAAAATCAGTGGAAATCTATTCACCTGCAAAGGTGGCCGTCTTATGATGAGAAATATTTGGTTGCCAGCGAAGTGATTATTGCAATTCAGATAAATGGAAAATTAAGGGACACGATAAGAGTGCAGAGCGCAATTCTTCGGCAAGCTCAGGATAAAAGTCAAAAAGATGTTGAGCAGATGGCGAGGGAGAGTGCTAAAGTACATAACCACCTGAAGGGTAAAAAAATTTTGAAAGTAGTATACGTTACGGGAAAGATTATTAACTTTGTAGTTTTATAGTTGTCATCCTGAATACCCTTCGGGTACTTCGCTTGTTTCAGGATCCCCTTAGGTTGAGATGCTGAAATGAATTCAGCATGACACTGGGAAAAATTATGGACATTCAGGAGCTCGTTTCAAAATATTCTCCTCTTCTCAAAAAGCATTGGCTTCCTTTGAGCTTGGGAGCCTTGGGGATGATATTCTTTACATATGGTTTGATAGGGTTATTTGTTTCCGGCAAATCCAGCCCGGACGATGTAGTTTTTGAGGCTTCTTCTGCAAATCAGAATGCGCCCGAAACAAGAACTATTCTGGTCGATGTAGAAGGGGCTGTATTAAAGCCAGGAGTATACAAATTACCGCAAGAATCAAGAATTCAGGATGCTTTGGCTGCAGCAGGCGGTTTGGCAGCCACCGCAGGCAGAGCATATATCGCCAAGAATTTTAATCTGGCAACCAAATTAACAGACGGAGCAAAAGTATATATTCCGATAGAAGGGGAAACTGAAAGTATCAAAAGTACCACAGGTATCAAAGGGAGTACGATGGAAGGATCCATTAATATTAATTCTGCTTCGGAAGGAGAACTTGACAGTTTGCCTGGAATAGGTCCTGTAACAGCTCAAAAGATAATGACAGGAAGGCCGTATAGCTCGGTTCAGGAGCTCCTGGATAAAAAAATTGTCGGCGCTAAGGTGTTTGGCCAGATCAAAGACAAGATAAACGTGTACTAATCTTCGTTGTCATCCTGAATTTATTTCAGGATCTCCTTACTTCTTAAGGTGGGAGATGCCGAAACAAGCGAAGTGCCCGAAGGGTATTCGGCATGACATTAAACAAAAATGAATTTAAAACTGCTCATATTTCTTCTGATAATTCTCAGCTTCAGATTTTATTTTTTTAATTCAAGTCAGTTTCAGCTTGCTGATGGAGAGCAGATTAGTTTCGAGACAACGCTTTTATCGCAACCGCAGCTGGTTGGCAGTCAACAAATATTTACTGCTAATTCTTCGACTTCGCTCAGGATTAAGATAGTAACCAGCCGATTTCCGGAGATAAATTATGGAGATTTTGTGCGTATTTCAGGGTACGTTCGTGTGTCGACACCGAACGTACCAGGGAAAATCAGCATTAAAAATGATAGAGTGCTAATGTATTTTCCGAAAATAGAAATAGCAGATAATCCTGCAAATATTTTACAGGCAGGTTTAAAAAGCGTAAATACTCTTCAGCAAAAATTAATTACGCTATTTTCCCAAACACTTCCCGCCCCTTCCTCAAGCCTTCTGTTGGGAATAATTTTTGGCATCAAAGAACAAATGCCCAAAGAGTTTGCGGGTAACTTAAAAATTTCGGGAGTTTTCCACGTGATTGCCGCATCCGGAATGAATGTTACCTTGGTCGGAGGATTTTTCAGTACACTTTTTGCTTTTTTTCTGAAAAGACAAATCGCAATTGCCTTAAGCATTTTGGGAATTATGTTCTATGCGGTCTTGGCAGGGCTGGAGCCGTCAATCATCCGAGCGTCAATCATGGGAATTCTGGTTTTCTCCGCTCAGATTATGGGCAGGCAGACTTTAGCTGTGAACGGTTTGTTTCTGGCAGGGTTTGCTATGCTTTTTCTTGATCCGACTCTTCTGTTGGATATTGGTTTTCAGCTTTCCTTTATGGCAACGCTTGGGCTTATTCTTGTTCCAAAAATTAGGGCGATTGGGAGGATTGGGGTGGTTGGCGGCAGCATAAATACTACGATTGCCGCGCAGATCGCCACCTTGCCGATTCTTCTGGCAAATTTCGGAACATATTCAATTTATTCTATTTTGATTAACGGGCTGATATTGTGGAGCGTGCCAATGCTTATGGCTGTCGGAGGAATAGGCGCAATTGCCGGATTAATTTTTATGCCGTTAGGGCAGCTCATAATCTATTTTTGCTATCCACTTTTGCTGTATTTTATAACCATTGTAAATTTCTTTGGGAAAATCGGAGGAGTCTTAATTGTTAATAATTTTCCCTGGCAATTTAGCGTTGGATATTATTGCCTGTTGGTTTCAGGTTTAATTATTTTTAGGAAAAAATGATTCATTCAAGGAAACTAAAAATTTTTCTAATTGCGTCCGGACTTTTATTTTTGTTAGGGTGTATTTTAATATATCAAAATATAACTTACAATGACAAAAAACTACATATTACATTCTGTAATGCGGGACAAGGAGATGCGATTTTTGTCAGAACTCCCCAAGGGTCGGATATTTTAATTGACAGCGGACCGGATAATGCGGTTCTGAATTGTTTGGGACAGCATATGCCTTTTTGGGACAAGACTTTGGAGCTTGTGATCTTAACTCATCCTCACGCTGATCATTTTACCGGATTTTTTTCAGTTTTAAAGAATTATAAAGTCAAGTCTTTCGTCTTAGAGGAGTTAGGCAATAAGACAATTGGATTTAACAGCCTGACGGAGGAAATTAAAGCGCGGAAAATTCCGCAAAAATTTATTTTCGCAGGAGACAGGTTCGTTTTAAAAGATGGTGTTATGTTGGAGATTGTCGGACCAACGCAGGAATTTATCCGGCAAACAAGCCCCGGGGGAACAATCGGAGAGGGAGCAGAATTCGCGTCTGTAGAGACATTGATTAAATACGGAAAGTTTTCGGCATTGTTAACAGGGGACAGCCAGGCTGCGGAATTAGAGGAGATGCTGAAATTAATTCAGCATGACAATTTGAGCATTCTTCAAGTTCCGCATCATGGGTCAAGGTTTGGCTTAACCGCAGGAATTTTGGATAGTTTAAGCCCAAAACTCGCGGTGATTTCAGTTGGAAAAAATAAATTCGGCCACCCCACGCAGTTTATTTTGGACTTATTAAAATCCGCAGGCATTAAAACTTTGAGAACTGATCAAAATGGGGAAGTGGAAATTATTTCGGATGGAAAGATCTTTAAAATTCAATAAATTTGACTTTAAATTTTATTTGTACTTTTGACCGCAAAAGTTGCGCCCTTGTCTCGCTGCGGCTCGCAAGCGGACTCCTTCGCTTTCGCTCAGTCCGTCCAAAACTCTTTGCGGGATTGCGAGGAATTCCCCTGACAGCTCGCTTAATAATTTTTTAATCCTTCGTTTTCACTCAGGATCGTTGACGCGCTTTGTTTAATGCTCGCATTTTGTTTTAGAGCTCGCAACAAATTAAATTTTTTATAGCCAATCAGAACATGGGGCTGGAAATTATTTCGGATGGGAAAGGCTTTGCTTTGAAAAAGTGAAAAAAATATTATTGCTGGGGAAATAGGGCGGAGGATTGGGAAACAGGCGTTGCCGGAGGGCAAAGCCTGTAGACTTTTTCATATACTTGTGCAGCTTTTTCTGCTCCCATAATCAATAATTGCGGTTGGACTCTTGGATTTGATATGGCAAGCTCATCCGCAAATACAGGACTTTCGCCTTTTAAAGAACGCAGTGTCTCATTTGCCAGCAAAATTCCGCTTGGATCATCTCTCATGAGCTTTGCTGATTTTTCAGCCCTGCTTCTGCGTTTTGCCAATAAAAAGTTTATTTCTTCATCAGGCAAAAAAATAGCTTGCCTGATTCCTGCTTCGTATTCCGCAAGCGCCTCGTCAGTTCTTCCGGCAATTTCATTTTCTGCAATTAGTATAGATTCTGTGACAAGCTCCACGCCTCTTAAAATATCCTCGGAGAAATCTTCACCTTGAAAATTTGCGAAGAAAAAAGCCGAAGTCATTTCTGAAGATAAAGAAGGATTAGAAGCACTGCTGGCTTTTTTCGCTATTAAAAGATCAGTTTTCAGCAGATTGCTTGTATCTCCATCGAATACTAAGGCGATTCCTTTACTTAGTATTTCTTCCCATTCCTCAAGAAGCTCGTCAAGCTCTGATTTTGGTATATCTTCCGGACGGTATTCAAGTCTTTCCATTCTATGACTGGATTATATCAATTTTGAACCCTTTTTGCTAATGGATACATAATTCTTATTATTTTAGCTATCTCTTTTTTTGATGCGATTGTGTTAAATAGTTAAATGTTTACTAGCTTGTTTGTTTGTTGGCGGCTTTATTTTTAAAATCGGTTATGTATTGAGGGAGGATTTCTGATCCTGCATTATGCAGAATTTTGAGTCCTGCTGATTCTAAGCGATTTCCGGAAAGAAATAACACCAGCGCTGCTGAATTAAATCCTATATCTGTAAGAATTGCGAGCGTTGTCAGGAGAATATGTTTTTCGGGAGACCATTTTTCATGTTTGTTTGCCTTGTCGGATTCTCTTTTGTGGCTATATAAAGGAAAAGCGAATTTACCGGCTCCCGTAAACACTGTTTCAATACCCATACAAAAATTATACCAGAAATTGATCCGTTTTCAAAAATTTTCAAAAATAGTTTGCCCCTTGACGAAAGATCGGTACATTAGTACAATTGCATTGAGCTTAACGAACTATGAATTGGATAACGACAAATCTTCGTTTACCCGAAGATCTTTATATGGACTTAAAAATGAAAGCTGCGCAAGAGCGGAAAAGTCTTGCTTTGGTAATTAGGGAAAAATTAGGAGCAGAAAAAGCCACAGTAAGCAACGCGAAAAAAATTTTGGCAAGAATGCGAAAATTGGGAGAAGAAATTGCCAGAGAAAACAAAGGGCTTAATTTTACAAAGGGTCTGATAGAAATGAGATACGAACAATGATTGTTGACGCTTCGGTTATCGTAAAATGGCTGAATTCCAGCGAATTAGATTCCGATAAAGCTCTTCTGTTGTATAAAGGTCATATTGAAAGAACAACCCAAATTAGCGTGCCTCAGCTTTTATTTATAGAAATTGCTAACTATTTAGCTACGAATACTAAAACTTCCGAAGCCAATATCAGGAAAAGCTTAAATTTCCTGTATGAATCTAACTTAATAATTTGTCCGGTTACGGAAGATTTGCTGATAGAAGCTGCAATATTGGCAAAAAAACATAAAACTTCGGTTTACGATATGGTTTACGCGGTGTTAGCGAAGAGAAATAATACTAAATTGATAACCGCTGACAGTAAATTTGCCAATAAGGTAAATTTTTCTTTCGTTCAAACTCTTTCGAAACAAGCAAGTGTCAAGACCATTTAGAAATGTCGTGTTTTTCATAATAGCTATTTTTTGTTGACCCTGTTTTTTAAGCATTCCTTTTTCAGCTAAATAATTTAATCGTCAACTTAATTGTAAATATAATTGTAACCAGCACAGATGTTTGACTTTATGACATATATTGTTTTACAATGGGAACATGAATAAAAAAATTATTATTGACCCAAAAATTTTAGTTGGTAAACCTATAATTGCGGGTACACGAATACCTGTATATTTAATATTAAATCTTCTTGGTCATGGTTACGATTTCAATCGTATAATAAAAGCGTATCCTGTTTTAACAGAAGGAGATATAAAAGCAGCAATTAGATACTCTGAGGATAGAATGAGACATGAGGAAGTCGCAGCATTGACCTGATAAAAATGTGATTAACATAGGCAAATCGTTGGTTGTTTTAAAAGAAAATAAAGTGAGAATTGACATGGGATAATAAAATTGCGGTTTAAAAGAAGATTGACAATCTTCTTGGCATCCGATACTATAATTGTGTGCTGAATTTACTCAGTAAGCTTCGAAATTTGACTTCAACTTTTCCCCGCAGGAAACTTATTTTCTTGTTGGGAGGATTAATTCTTCTTTTGGCAGTTCCCTTGACGGTTTTCGTAGCCCAACAGCAGCAGCAGACCAAACAGCACGCTTCATTCACAAGTCCTACCAACAGTTTTTCATCTTTTACCAAAGACTATCAGCAGTTAATAGCGGAAAAAGCCATAGATCCGGCGCAAAGGATACTGGAGGTAGGACTTGATTATGATGACGCCAAAGACCCCAAAGTTTCCTTTTCCGAAACCAGAATCTTAAACGGTTATGTGCCGTATGAATTTGAAAATCTTAGTCCTGACGCATACACCCTGCAGGAACTGGATGAAAACAGCAGAGTTCTTCATAAGGCAAGATTTGAGATCCCAAATGACATTCATGTGGATCCCAATCCTGACGGAACAATAACCGCTCCTGTGCATACGGAATTAAAACAAGTAGACTTTATAAAAACCATTCCTTATTTTTCCGCAGCCAATTCAATCATAATTCAAGATCCGCAAGGCAAAATCATCGCAGTCAAATATCTGAAAGACACACCCAAGATTGACAACAATCCCAATTTCAAGGTAATTAATGGAGAGGATATCGTACAGCTGCGAAAAACAAGTCTTAATAGCAATCCCGTTATGGGTTTTCCCTTTTCTGACCAAGCATTTGCCCGGGAAGAGACAAATAGAAAAGTAAACATTGTGATTATAGGGGATAATTACAAAAATAACTTTGATTTATTTCATAAAGATGTAGGAACACGTTCTTCATATTTGCTTACTTTTGAGCCTTTTAGAACACGTGCCTCCCAGATCAACTTTAATTATATAGATAATTCTGAAGACTTAATGTGTTATGTCGGAAGTTACTGTAATGTAAATAAAGTAATAAAAACAGTAAACAATCAAGGTGTTCCTTACGATGTAATTATGGTTATTGTTAATGATCGTGCTTATGGCGGCGCTATGCCATTGTTACGTATGGCAGCTGTGGGAGGAGGTAATGTTGCCGGTGCTAAAGAAGCTTTTGTGCATGAATTAGGGCATGTTTTTGGCGGTCTGCGCGATGAATATGTGATTGATTCTTCTTCTGATCGGCAGTTAGACCCTTTACCTATATCTATAACTTATCAGACTCTTGAAAACTGCTATGGCGGCACCCCCCCCTCATCTAATTGGGTAAATTTGGTGGGCAAAGAAGATTATACTAAAGGATGTGTCTATTTTCAGTTATATAGATCATCTCCTAGCAGTGTAATGTCAGATACTTCTCGAAAATACTACAATGCTGTTTCCCAAAAGATTATTAATGGAATAATAGATCAAATAGCAGGGACATTTACCGAAGATTGGGTTCTCCCTCAAGTCCAATTTATATCTCCGGACAGTAATTCGCCTTTGGGAAAAGAAAGCATAAATATAAAAGCACAGGCAACAGATGATAGGGGAGTGGCATACGTGCAGTTTTGGGCAGATGGTGTTTTTCTGAAAACTGCCTATGTTGTTCCCTATGATTTTGTGTGGGACGCTTCTTCGGAAAAAGAAGGACCCCATACTCTGCAGCTTAAAGCTTATGATGCGTCAGGAAATATGGGGCAGGCAGAGAGGGAGTACGCCTTAGATAGTAGGAAATCTATTTCGGATATTAAAATAACTCTGGCAGGTGATTTAAAAGAGGGCATGATTGTAGATAAGCCAATTCGAGTTGATGTTAACGTGTCGAAGCAGGACAAAAACAGCATTGGAAGTATAAAATCGTTTGTTGACGATAAGTTGATGGAAAATGCGTCTTTTGACGTACTCAAAGAGATATATGAGAATGCAGGCAATCCTCAATATGGCTTTTGGATTGATTCTAGTAAATATTCTAATGGAACTCATAAATTTTACGCAAAAGTATATGATGATACGGGTGGCGTAGCTGTTTCGGATACAATTACGTTTAATATAGTCAATAACAGCGTAGTTGTTTCAACTCTTTCCTTAACTCCAACTCCAGCTTCGGTCAATAAATTTGAAAATGATGATAATTTAAATTTCAATGACAAAATTTCAATTCCAACTCCCACGTCAGTAGTGAGCAATATTCAGTTGATTTCGGATATTAAGATAACTTTAGGCGGCGATTTAAAGGAAGGCATGATTGTAGGTAAGTTAACTGGTGTTTATGTTAAGGTATTTGAAGCAGGTAGGAATGGTATTAGCAGGATTTTGTTTTTTGTTGATGATGAGCCAGCGCAGGAAAATATACCATATGCGAATCAGTCTCAATATGATTTTTTGGTTGACCCAAGTAAATACCCTACGGGATATCATAAAGTTTATGCAAAAGTATACGATGATAAGGGTGGCGTAGCTGTTTCGGATACAATTTCATTCAATATACCTCATGGCAATTCTATTGTTCCCGCTCTTTCTCCCACCCCTATTCCTGCATCTTCAAATTTTCACTCTCTCGGGGATGCGGATGGGGATGGGAAGATAAATGACGCAGACCGTTATGTATGGATAAAAGAGTTTAGTGGAGTGTTAACCACAAAAACAGCTGATTTTGACGGGAATGGCATTATTGACACGGATGATTACAATATTTGGAGGGATTCGATGATTAATCCCAATTTGCCGCATTAATAAATTATGTTAAATATTTTTAAAAATTTAAGTCTAAAAAATAAAATATTAATAATATCAACACTAATAATAGTTCTTATTGCTGTTCCTTTGACTATTTTTCAGTCTTTAAGCCAGCAGAATACCAAGCAAAGAGCGTCAAATGATTCCATGGGATTCTCCATAATGCTTGTACCCGCATCAGTAACGAAAAATATCGGTGAAGATATGGAAGTAGAAGTTCACTTATTGAATAGTCAGCAAAAAGAAATATCCGCTGTTGACGTGCTCTATAACGGCTACAATTCAAACATGTTTGAATCTGTTGTTTTTCAGCCGTCCGCAGCATTCGCTCAAGATATTGACAGCGGCGGTCATTTTGTTGGCCTTATTTCTCCGACAGTTCATGTAAATGGCGCGGATATTGTGATTGGCACTTTAAAATTTATCCAGAGCAAGGAGGCCGGTACTGTAAATCTTAATTTTAACATTCGTGTTAATATTCCGGGAATCCGCAACGCTATTCTTCTCGACAACATAAGCGGAGAATATACTATTAAATCAGCTCAAACATCATCTTCCCAATCTCCTGCTGCAGGCAGTGTTTCTCCCACCCCAACTCCAATAATTATTGTCAGTCCAACCGCAATTCCTGCGGGTTCCTCTCCGACTTACGATCAGGAGTGCATTGGCAGCTGTATGGACAATGGTTACGCAACTCTGCAATATTGTCAGTCAGTATGTATAATTTCCCAATAAAATTTAATTAACAGTTTGGGAGAGTTTTGACAGGGGGGTTGTGGCGGGCTTGGGGGCGTCATAAGATTGCCGGCTGACATCTTTAGCGGGAAGCGCAAAAAAGAACGTTGTGCCTTTTCCTGGCGCGGATTTTACCCATACGCGGCCTGTATGCGCTTCAACAATTCCCTTGACCATATACAATCCCAATCCCGTACCTAGTGTAGAAAGTTTTTCGGGCGCATCTTTGGCCTGTATGTATTTGGAAAAAAGAAACTTCTGCTGTTCCGGCGCAATTCCGACTCCCGTATCCGAAACGGAAACAATAATATATTTATCAAGACTTAATAATTCTTCCATGGGAGATGACCCATCTAATTTTGGATGTATGGTTTTATAATCTATCTCAACTTTTATTTTTCCTCCATTTGGCGTAAATTTGAGGCTATTTGACAGAAGATTGTCAATCGCTTGGCTGATTCTTATTTCATCAAAGGAAATTTCCGGCAGAGATTTAGCCAACATTTCGAAATTTAGAGAAATATTTTTCCTCTCTGCTTGAGGCATGAAAGCTTGAATCTCCGATTCGATTAATTTTGCAATATCGCCTTTGGTTTTTTGCAGTACTAATTTTCCCGCATCAAGCTTGGCAGTGTCCAAAATCAGCCCTATTTGTCCTAAAATCTTTTTTGATTGCTCATGGATGATCTCCAAAAATTTTATTTTCTTATTTTCTTCGAAGTCTTTGGTAGAAATAAGAAGTTCGGAGGAATCTTTAATGGTTGTAATCGGGCTTCGCAACTCGTGGATCATGATATGCATAAGATCTTCTTTTGAAACTTCCTGTTTTTTATAGTCGGTCATGTCGCGCAAAACAACTGATACTGCGTTTCTGTCAATCGGGGATATGATAATGTCGACGATATTATCGTGAATATTTACCCCTTTCTTAATAAAAGGTTTATTGTTTACAATAATTTCGTTTATCACCGGCACTAGATTAATATTTTCCGACAATGCATCCGCGATATCGAAGAAATCCGCATGTTTTTTTTCTATTTTCAAAATCTTTTTCGCAGAGTTATTTATAAAAAATAAATTATTTTTGTTATCAGCCATAAATATTCCGTCATTTATGCTTGACATTAAAGATGTGAATTTATAATTTTCCGCATCAAGCGCTTCGCTGAAGCGAGTCATGGATGATGATGCTGCTTGCGTAATCTGACGTAAGGTTTCTGTATCTTTTTCCTGATAAAGATTTGCTTTGCTTGAGGATAAATGTATCAATCCAAACATTCGATTGCCAACAATAAAAGGCAGGTGCAAAGAAGACATGTAAGTTGTTTCGGAGCTGTCGTTTGAGATTAATCCATAGATTCTTTTATCTATTTTGTCAGGCAGATTTTGGGTAAAGCCGGAAAAAGAAACAAGCATATTTTTTTGGATGCTGTCTATGTAATCGTTGCCGATTTGCCCGTTGGCATAAACTTTAAACACAAGACTATTATTTTTAATAACCATAGACGAAATCGCGGAATATTCAAAAAAATTTCTTAAGGAATTTATTACGATGTCAATTGTTTTTTGCGCATCGGTTGAATATGAGGCTTTCTCTTGAATATCCTTGAGAACGGATAGTTTGTATATTCTATCTCTTTCTTCTTTTTGCAGCGCGAGAAAGCGCTTTTTTAACAAATCCTCTTCCCAGGACAGCAAAATAGCAATCGTTACGAATATAACCGCGGCAAGCAAAGCAATTTCCATAGGTGTTATCCGGAGTTATGTTTTGACAGCGCTTCGAGCTTGTCTCCCATGGTTTTGCTTGCGATAACAATAATATAAGTTCCGATTACGAGAAGAACCTGTCTTATCACAAGAAGAATGCTTAATGGCGCAGGAGTGCTCAAGACTTGAATGTATAGCGCTACGGCATCAATAATAATTGCTAAGGCTATAATGAAAATGCCAATTCCGATTGTTTTAAATCCTATTGCTAAAATTCCGGTTACGAATTTTCTTATAAATTTTGCCATAATTACTGCTGCGGTAATAGCCGCGAACGCGGAAATAAATGAAGTTCCTTCAATGAAAAGCGGCAAAACTTTGCTGTAATCTATCATGGCAATTTAAATCACTGTATTTTAAGAGTTTGTTTTACTTTGCTGACAAGGTCTTGGGGTTCAACCTGATACTTAAATATATAATCCACAGCTCCATTATTTATAGCTTCTTTGACAAGTTCTTCCTGGCTGAAATTGGAGAGGATTAAAATTGGAATGTTTTGAGTTGAAGAATCCATTTTCAAGGTTTTAAGAATTTCATTCCCTGAAATGTCAGGGAGAACCTGATCTAAAAGTATGAGATTGGGTTTTTCCAAGCGCGCTTTATCTATGCCGTCTTTTCCGTTTGGAGAGTAGATGGTTTCAATGCTGTTCTTTTGCAGAGCAGCTTCAAATACCGCGCTCAAACTTTCGTCATCGTCAATAATTAAAACCTTCACAATATCAGGCTATCAGTTGTACAAAGTCTTGTCAATAGTAAATATTATTGCGGGCCTGCGGAGAAAAGATTTGACACTTCGCCGGCGGTTAACGCCCGGTTATAAATACGCACATCGTCTATTTTGCCGTTCCAGTAAGTACCGGCAGTGCGAGCTCCTCCTATCGTAATAGGGCGAGAACCTGTGTCGATATCTCCGGACGTAAACCACGTATTTTGAGAACCAGCAAGACCGCCGTTAACATAGAGAGCAAATTTAGTATCGCCTGTCTTTGACGCAACGCATGCAACATGATACCAGGAGCCGGAGTTGTATGCGCTGCTGCTTCGGACATTTGGATATTCGGTTTGTGCGGCATTCCTGTATTCGCATCCCCATTTTTTTGATACAGCGCCATACTGAATGCCGTATGGAATACCGTTACCGTCGGAAAGATCTTGAAATTTTTGAAACGGCCTTTGCCATCCGGAGTTGCCTGTATCCACATAAAACCAAGCCGAGTAGGTAAGCTCACTTGCTATATTAAAGGTGTTGCTGGCTCCGGTTTGGATCATGTCGTTGGCGCCGTCAAAATCATATGCCTTGCCGCTGTAACCGTTTTTGTCTGTGGTTAAAAATGCCCCGTTTTTTACTGTTCCGTTGTTTCCATTTCCGCTTGAATCGTCTGCATTTCCATTCATCTTCCACCATCCCGCAAGTCCTTGGGTAAGAGTAGAAGTCGGACCTGATGTGAATCCCGATGTTACTACGGGATCCGGAATATCAGAAGCAATAGAATAATATGTTCCGCTTTCGCCAGACGCGGAGGACCAGATAATATACGGAGTAGTTCCGCTTGTTCCGCTTGGTCGCTCCGATGATTCAATACTCGTATAAACTATTGCTTCAGTTTGATCGGCATTTGTTTTGTAACAATATCCGTTTTGATTATTTGTTGTGCAGGCAGTACCTCCTGCGGGCGGAGGAACATTTTTCAAATCGCCGTTAGTTACCAAATTATCTATCCACGTTGAGCTTGCTGTGGGGTATTTGCCTCCATTCAAGGTATAATATGATTGCAAAGCATTGGTGAGTTGAGATACTGTTGATTTTTTGGTTGAGTCTTTTGCTTTGGCTATTTTTTCCAGAGGATTTATCGCAACCAACACTCCGCCTGCCAACACTCCGAGTACAGCAATTACGATAAGAAGCTCGATCAAAGTAAAGCCTTTATATTTCATACCCATTTAATTTATATGATAGCTTGAGGTAGTGTGTCAATATGGTAGAATAAAATAATGGCGGATATAAAACAGGAAATTATTGGGAATTTGAGGAAAGCGATTGGGGAGATAAGGGAGATTGGAGAGATGGGGGAGATTAAAATTTCCCTTGAACATCCGAAGGATGAAGGACACGGAGACTATAGTTCTAATATTGCGCTAGCAATATTTTCAAACTCAAAACTCACCTGTCCCCAGCGGGGGAAAACTCAAATCTCAAAATTACAACTCAAAACTCAAAAGTTAAGAAGTCCCCTAGAGCTGGCGCAGGAAATTATAAAAATACTTAATACTAAATACTTAATACAAAATACTGATCGTATTGAGGCGGTTGCGCCGGGGTTTATTAATTTCTGGATCTCGAAAGAATATTTGATTTCACAACTGGAAGAAGTTTTAAGTCAAGGAGAAAAATTTGGTTCCAAAAAAGAAAATCCGAACAAAAAAATTGTTGTTGAGTTTTCCTCGCCAAACATAGCTAAACCCTTTACCGTTGGTCATTTAAGGTCAACAATTATCGGTTCGGGTGTTGCAAATTTATTGGAAGCAAACGGCTGGAAAGTTTATCGGGATAATCATTTGGGGGATTGGGGAACGCAATTCGGAAAACAAATTTATGCAATTAAAAAGTGGGGCAATGAAGATAAAATTTCAAAGGCAAAAAACCCGGTAAAAGAATTAGTTGCTTTGTACGTTAAGTTTCATGAGGAAGCAGAAAAAGATCCAAGTCTTGAAGAAAAGGGGAGAGAATGGTTTAAAAAATTAGAAAACGGGGACATTGAGGCGAAAAAGCTTTGGCAAAAATGCGTGGAATGGTCATTAAAGGAATTCCAAAATATTTATAGCCAGTTAGATGTTGAATTTACAGAAAATAACGGTTTAGGTTATGGTGAAAGTTTTTTTGAAGATAAAATGGAGTCGGTTATTAAAGAATTAGATGAGAAAAATCTATTAAAAGAAAGTAAGGGGGCAAAATTAGTTTTTTTTGAAAAAGATAAATACCCGCCTCTTATGATTTTAAAGCAAGATGGGGCCACTTTGTATGCAACCCGCGACCTCGCAACTGATAAATTCAGGCTGGAAAAGTATGGTAAAGATATAGTTGTTGTAAACGAAGTTGGCGCAGAGCAGTCCTTGTATTTTAAACAGCTTTTTGAAATTGAAAAAATGCTCGGCTGGTACAAGGAAGGGCAAAGGGCGCACGTAAAACATGGGCTATATAGATTTAAGGATAAAAAAATGTCAACTAGAAAAGGAAATACGATTTGGTTGGAAGATGTTTTAATTGAAGCGCAGAAAAGAGCGGTTGCCTTAGCGAAAAATAAAGATTTGTTAGCAGCAAAAGAAGTCGGAATTGGGGCGCTCAAATGGAATGATTTAAAGAGAAGTTCTAGTTTGGATATTGTTTTTGATTGGGATGAGATTTTGAATATGGAAGGCAATTCGGGACCGTATTTACAATACGCTTACGCGCGGACACGAAGCGTTCTTACAAAATTTAAAATTAAAAATTTAAAATTAAAAATTGATTTAAAATTAAAAATTAAAAATTTAAAATTGGAACAAGAGGAAACCCAGTTATTGCGGACATTAGTTAGATTTGCTGAAGTAGTTGAGCAAGCAGGCAATACCTTTGCGCCGAATATTTTGTGCAATTATCTTTTTGATCTGGCGCAAAAGTTTAATTTATTCTACCAAAAACACAAAATTATCGGTTCGGAAACCGAAGAATTCCGTTTAGCATTGACGCAGGGAGTAGGGCAAGTAATTAAGAATGGCTTGAATCTTCTGGGGATTGAGGCGCCGGAGAAGATGTAACTTTTTTCTGCACTTTTGGCAGCAAAAGTGCGCAAAACTGGCGAGCTATGAAAGGTCGCTAAAGTTGCTCAGTCGTTGATCGGGTGATTTGCACCCCCTCCTCAATCCCGCAAGCGGTCTGAGGAATCCCCCTGATAACTCCTTCGCAACTTTTTAACGCGCTGCTTTCAGCGCTCGCAATTACGATAAGGGCATTGGCAAGAAGGGGAGAAAATGATAAACTAAACGCTAGGCGCTAATTTCTAGACGCTAATCTTATGATTTACAACCGCACGGTACTTCCCAACGGACTTCGTGTTTTAACTATTCCTATGCCTTCGTTTGAATCCGCAACAGTTATGGTGATGGTTGGCGCGGGTTCAAGATACGAGACAAGGAAAAACAACGGAATTTCCCATTTTCTGGAGCACATGGCTTTCAAGGGAACGCAAAAAAGACCTTCTGCAATGGATATTTCGGTTTTGATAGACGGAATGGGCGGAGAATTCAACGCTTTCACAGGCAAAGAAACAACCGGATATTACATCAAATCCTCTGCTGTAAAACTTGAGACTTCTCTGGATGTTCTGTCCGACATGCTGCAAAATTCGCTTTTTGATCCTAAAGAAATAGAAAAAGAAAAGGGTGTAATTCTGGAGGAGATTAATTATCATGACGACAGCCCGACTCACAGAATTGGAGATGTGTACGAAAGACTTTTGTATGGTAATACGCCGCTGGGGTGGAATATAGACGGGGAAAAAGATGTCATCAGGCAAACTCAAAGACAGGATTTTATAGATTACACCTCAAGTCTTTACAGCCCGAATAATATGACTTTGGTTGTGGCCGGGGGAATTGAAGAGGATAAAGTTATTGCTTTGGCAAACAAATACTTTGAAAGAATGAACCATTCGGATGCGTTACGATATACAAAAGTAGTAGATGGTCAAACAAAACCCGGAATTCTTATCAAAAATAAAAAAACAGAACAAATTCACATTGCGATTGGTTTTAGAACAGTTCCGAGCAATCACAAAGACAAATATCCTCTTTATGTTTTGGCTAGTATTTTGGGCGGGGGAATGTCCAGCAGGCTTTTTCATGAAGTCAGGGAAAAAAGAGGGCTGGCTTATTATATCGGAACCAGCTCGGATCATTATGCTGACTGCGGAAGTCTGGTTACGGGCGCGGGAATTGATCCGCAAAGAGCAGGGGAGGCGATTAAAGTGATATTGGAAGAATACAAAAAAGTTCAAAGTTCAAAGTTCAAAGTTCAAAGTTTGGAGCTGAAGAAGGCGAAGGATTTTATCAAAGGGCATACTGTGTTAAGGTTTGAAGACAGCCGTTCTGTAGCAAATTTTTATGCGGGACAGGAGCTTTTGGAGGAAAAAATTGATAATCCGGATGAGGTTTTGGCAAAGGTAGACGCGGTAACCGGCGAACAGATTGAAAGCGCGGCGAAAAAATATTTCGTGAATGAAGGATTGAATCTGGCAATCATAGGCAAGATTGCCAATAGACAGGAACTGGAAAGTTTGGTAAAGTTATAACTAGACGATAGATGGTAGATGGTGGAAAGTAGAATTTTGAAAGTAGAAGGTAGATGCTAGATCAATCTATCTTCTAACTTCCATCTTCAAATATCCATCTTCAATCTTCTATTTTCTATCGTCAAAATATTCTATGGAGCGTTCAGTAGTTTTGGTCAAGCCGGATGGAGTGCAAAGAGGCCTAATTGGCGAGATAATTCATCGTTTTGAACAAAAAGGCCTGAAAATTACAGCCTGCAAAATGATAGGCTTGACAGATGAAGTCTTGAATCAGTGGTACTCTCATCATGCGGACAAGCCATTTTTCGGCAGTCTTAAATCCTACATGAAATCTTCACCTGTTGTGGCAATAGTTTGGGAAGGAAAAGACGCAGTTGCGACAATCCGCAAAATGGTCGGAATTACTCTGGCAAGGCAGGCGGAGCCCGGAACAATCAGAGGGGATTTGGCCATGAGCCAGCAATATAATCTGATCCACGCTTCGGAAAGTATTGAAATGGCGCAAAAAGAACAGGATTTAATTTTTACCAAAGAAGAAATTTTCAATTGGGACAAACAAGACATCTCCAATATCTACCTCAAAGACGAGCTAGAATAAAATTCATAACAAAAAAAATGGAAATCAAAACCCTCCTGAGCTTAAGCAGTGGGCAGATCCGAACATCCGCTAAGAAAATTTTTGATCTTAATATTTTCTGCTAGAATAAATCCATGGATCAGAAATGGAAAATTATCTATTACAAAACTGCCAGCGAGAGATCGCCTGTTGAGGAATTTATTGATAATTTATCCTTTAAAGCACAGGTAAAAATTGCCGATACATTCGATTTACTTAAAGAGTTTGGAATTAATTTGGGATTACCCCATGTTAAAAAGTTGACAGGCACGCCTTTATGGGAGTTAAGAATTTTAGGTCAAGATAGTATTCGCATTTTCTATGTTGCTCAAGCAGGTAGAATTTTCCTTCTTCTTCATGGATTTATAAAGAAGAGGCAAAAAACTGATAAGAGAGAAATAAAGACTGCTCTGAAGAGATTAGCGGAACATTAACCAAAGGGTAGAAATTGGTACTTGCAATATTACAATATTGTGATAATATTAATCTATGGATGATTGGGAAAAACACAAAAAAAAGTTGTTAACAAATCCTGAACTTAAAAAGCTCTATGCAGAAACTCGGCATGAATTTGAGATCGCTAGGGTAGTTATTCGTGCGAGAATAGAACAGGGTTTAACGCAAAAACAGCTGGCTTATAAACTTAAAACAAGGCAATCCGTTGTTTCCCGAGTTGAAAATGCAAAAACGGTTCCTTCATTGTCGTTTCTCAAAAGATTAGCAAAAGCATTGAGTTTGAATCTGGAAATCCGTTTCACCTAGGGTTTTGATTGGGACAAACAGTACCCGCAAAATGTCTGTCTCGAAGACGAACTAACCTAAGCTTGGGGTTTTTCTACGATTTTTGCTTTATTTAAATTTAATTATCTTTCTAAGAAAAGGAATTTGCCTGAGTTTTTCTCTGATTGGGTTAGGGTAGTATATTTGACTCGATTTATTGGTGGGATTAGATGAAGATGGAGAATTTCTTTGTCTATTGATGGGCTCCAGTGATCCAACTCCAAGAGGAGCGGCATGCGAACCCTCTGGCCGTTCGGCGAATACTCTTTTTTGCGGTGACTGTGGTTGTTCGGGTACGCCTTCAGACATATATGTTACCTCTAAAATAATTTTATATTAAGCCATCGTTAAAAGTCAATGGTTAGTTTTAACATTTGGACAACTAATTTTGGCGATCGCCTGAAAAAGTTGTCCAAATCACATTGGCACATTGGATTGTAAATTATTGTCTTGGCGGGAGTCCGAGAGCTCTGGAGAAATCAGCTATTACTTGTTCCGGCGATGGCGGTTTTTGCATTGGCGATTTTGAAGCAGTATTAGTTCTGTCTCCTGCATCTAAAATTCCAACTGCGAGTTTTCCTGTAATAACTTTATGAAGCATTGAAAAGTTTTTTCTTTCGGCTGACATAATTTGAGTATGGTAACAAAGTTTAGGGCAAATTGCAAATTACGGTTTTGGGATTTTGTTCAGCCTGAAACTTAGGATAAAGATTGTGAATATGATTGCTTCGGTGAGCAGGCAGTACTGGCAGAAAGCGCGAAGAACAAATGTCTGGATATAAATCAGAATTACGGATACGATTACGCCTGAAAAGGATAACAGTTTAAAATAAGATAGAAAATTATCTGCTCTTTTTTGGAAAATCAAAAGCAGAAGGAAAATGGAAACTAAAAAATAAAGGCTTCCGAAAAGAGCAATTGGAATGCCGAAAATCGTGGAAAATTGGCTCGTTAAGACGGTTTCGCACCCTTTGGCGATAGTGCATGGGGGGATAATGTTTTCGTAATGCAGGATGGTTAAATACGCGCTGTCGAAAAATCCGGCGATTGAAAGAAGAAGAAGAATTATTTTTTTCATTTTAATTTTATCGTACTTTTGTAACCAAAAGTACCAAAAGTTCCTTGCAAGTGAAAGTCGACCTATTTTTGCTCGCTCTCTCTTCGGGTGATTTGCACCCCCTCCTCGATCCCGCTGAGCGGGACGAGGAATCCCCCTGAGTCGTTCGCTCTCAAAAACTTTACGGTCTTTGTTTCAATTGCAAGTTTGGCAGAGGGATATGAACAATTTATTTCTTAATTTCATCCTGGATGATTTTTTTGAACGCTTCGTAATTTGCCGGGTTTTTGATTTTCAGTTTGTTGACGAAAAAGGTTGGAGTGGAATTAATGCCGATAGAAATAGCCTCGTTTGCCGATTGATTTATAAATTGCTTGGTTGAATCGCTATCTAAATCCTGTTTGAATTTATCCAAATTCAGCTTTAAATCTTCTGCGTAACCGATAAATGTTTCGCGGGGATTGGTGTCTGACCAGGAAGTCTGATTTTCATAAAGCGTGTCGTGCATTTCCCAGAATTTGCCCTGCAATCCGGCGGCGTAGGCGGTTTGGGCTGCAATCATCGCATTTTTGTGGATATTGGTAAGCGGAAAAAAGCGATGCACAATTCTTAATTCATTACCGAATTCAGCGGATAGCTGTTTAACCAAAGGAAAATATGCTCCGCAAGACGGACACTGAAAATCTCCGTATTCAATCAAGGTAACCTTGGCCGAGTCAGACGCTGATCCGGGTCCCTTGACAAAATCATCCCTGGAAACAGGCGGAAGGTTGGTCATTTCAACGGGAGTGGAAGGGGATGGGGAACTATTCACAGCACTTATCAAAAGCCATAATCCGCCAATTAATATGACAATTATCCCCGCCCAAATTCCCAATTCCTTTACTTTCATTCTACTTATTCTGACAGAAAATTGGGAAAAAAGAAAGTCCTTCGGCCCATTCGACAAGCTCAGGGCAGGCACAGACTCAGGATTTATTTTAGGGGATTAAGTATTTTTATGTCTTTCATGGGGAAATGTTTGGCATTAAGAGATACCAGCGTAAGATCGTTTGCATTAGCTGTTCCCGCAATCAAACAGTCCGCCAGACTTAAATTTTGTAGTCTCTTATGAAACTGTTGCCAATAAAAACCTCCTTGTTTAGCAATAGGGGGAGTAACATCAATACTCTCAAATTTATTTAGTATTTCTTCGGTATCTGTATATTCTGTCGGATAAATATTCTTATACACTTCAGCAATAGTTATCGTAGAGATATGCAAAGCGCCTTTTTTAGATAGATTTTTAAGCAATTTTATGTATTTTTGATTGTTTCTAAGCACCCAGATTATAATATCAGTATCAATCAGGTGCATATTAGAATTTACGGTCAAAGTTTTTTCTAGTTTTTTTTAACCAGTTTACCACATCTTTTTTGGTTGCCCACTCAGGATGGTTTTCAGCAGTAAAAACTCCGGCAGCTCTATCAAGAGATTTTTCAAAGGCTTCAGGATCAAATTTCTTGCGAGGTAAAAGCTGAACTATCTCTTCATTCTTTTTCTCGTCTTTTAGAATGACTGTGTAGCCATCTTTTGCTTTCGCAATATAATCTGAAAGATGCTGGCGAAATTGACTCACGGATACGGTTAATGTCATATATACTATATTAGTACATTATGTACATAATGTCAAGAGCACAAAACTTTAATCTTAATTCATGTTTACACTTGACAAGTGGGAGAGTATGCAAATTTTGAAAAAAAATAAAGGGTTTTTCGGTTAAGTCTATAGTTTCAGAGTCGGATCTGTGTTTTTAGCCATATGATTACAATAAGCGATCGCTGTCAATAATGAGATGGCTAATAGATTTTGCGTAGCTTTCCGGACAGGCGGAATCTTGAAAGAATATCGAAAATGGGTTATTGGGGAATTTCAGGATTTATTTTAATCTCGAATCCTGTTTAGTTTTCTCTGGATTGTATGGCTTCGGTTTTACCTCGTGTGGTTTTAGCGCAGCTTCCATGTTTTTCCTAAATGATTCTTGCTTTTGTTCAATTAGTCTCCTTGTGGCATCATCTACCATTTTTCTTCTAGCTTCTTCTTGTTCAGCTAGGTCTCTACGCGCTTCTTTAATTTGATTCATGGATGGAGCTCGTCTTCTTGCATCCATTTCATCCCATCGTTTTTGTTTCTCCGCAGAACTATCTATTCTATTTTCATTTTTCCTTCTTTGTTCTGGGCTAGGAGAATAGGAAAACGGCGACTCATTTGGTTTTAAATCAAGAGGATTAGGTATTATGGGGGGGGTTGGCTTATCCTTAAGCTCAGGTTGGGTGGATTTGAAATCTTTTGGTTGTTCTGGTTTGAATTCTGACATAGGTTGTTACCTCTAAAATGATTTTATAATAATTTATAGTTAAAAGTCAAGTTCTTGGGTAAAGCGTAAACAGAGCTTCGGCAAGCTCAGCTCATTTCTCCTCGCTTTGCGAGTCGAAGTGTCGGGGTGCTGGGAATTGGACCCAGTGTTTCTCGATCCCGAACCGAGCGTGTTACCGGTACACTACACCCCGCATTCGTATTTTAACTTGCTTGGTGATAAAATACAATCACGTCCCCGTAGCTCAATGGATCAAAAGACCTCGTCCTAGGTTGACAAAGTATTTCCCATAGCATAGAATAAATTTATGAATGGAAGAAAAGTAACCTTGGACGAGATTCGAAAAATTAAGCTGCTAAGGAGTCAAGGATATAGTATAATTGAGATAGGAAATAAACTTAAAAGACCTAAGACTACAATCTTTAGATATGTAAGGGGAGTAAAAATTTTGCCAGAATTTCTAAAAAATTGGGCTGGAAAAAGAGGTGGAAGTAGGAAAAGAAAAATATTAAAAGAAATAAAGTCGCTTAAAGAGGCTAAGGACTTGATTCGGGAATTATCTTATAAAGAAAAATTTATTCTTTTAAGCGCTTTGTATTGGGGGGAGGGCAGCAAAAGAGATTTTGGATTATCCAATACAGACCCAAATTTAATAAGAGTATTTATCGGCTGCTTGAAAGATGTTTTTAAAATCGATAAGACAAAATTACGAGTAAGTATAAGAATATATGAGGATATTAACAAAGAAAAGTGTTTAAAATTTTGGTCGAGCGTAACAGGTGTACGAAAAGAAAATTTTGTTAATGTTAATATCTTGGCAGGAAAGAAAAAAGGCAAGTTGGAATATGGGATGTGCAGAGTTAGGGTTACTAAAGGGGGAGACTTTTTAAAAATGATAAAAAGCATTAATAAAGTTGTTGCGGATTTGATTGTCCCTATAGCTCAAATGGATAGAGCATCTCACTCCTAACGAGAAGATTCCCAGTTCGACTCTGGGTAGGGACACTAGGCAAAATGTAAAATTAATGTGACGAAAACTGAAATTATAAAGTTTTTAATTCTCCGTACTATTGGGAATTTTTTGGTGCTGTTTGCAATCTTTGGAGTTCTGGCAACTTTTGGGCCAGCGCTTTATTACGAAGCGCAGTACAGAATTATTCGAATGAGAGGAGTTCGTTTTCTAGTTGAGAATGCTCCTCAAAAGGTTAATGTTCCAGCGCTTGGTTTCTCAGATGTTTTATCCGGTCCCAAAGAGCAGATATTAGCGCCAATTGATACAGTGTTTAATATTATAATACCCAAGATTGGAGCCAACGCAAGAATTTTTCCAAACGTTGATCCATCAAGCCCAAATATTTTTCTCCCGATTTTGCAAAAAGGAGTAGCCCACGCAAAAGGAACTGTTTTTCCCGGACAGGCAGGTAATATTTATTTATTCGCGCACTCAACGGATAATTTTTGGGATGTCGGACGATATAACGCGATATTTTACCTTCTGAAAGATTTAAAAGAAGGGGACGATATTGCGGTCTTTTATCGGAACGCAAGACATAATTATAAAGTCACAAGACTAGGAATTATTAGTTCCCGGGAGGTTTCGTTTATAACCCGCGCCCAAACAGGAAAGGAATTATTAATTCTGCAAACCTGCTGGCCACCGGGCACGACTTGGCAGAGATTGTTGGTATTGGCAGAACCGAAATAAAATACTACCAATACTACCAATCCTCAAATACTACCAATCAATAAGCAAATGCAAAATTCAGAATTGGGTTATTTGAGCGATTTGCTTATTGGGTTATTTCAGCCCTATTGTATAAAGATTTGGGCTGATGGCGGGGTTGCCAAGATCAGTCAGAATTAAGATTTTCGATCCGTCAGGCCATGAGAAAACATAATCATCCATGAACGGACCTGCATAAATGGTTGTTTTGTTAAGACCATCATAATCCATGATCTGAATTTTTCTGTCAGCGACATAGATTAAGTGCTTTGAATCAGGAAACCATGTTAGAGAACGTTCTTCGGGTATGAAGTCTAATATCTTGAAATTCTTATCTTCTTTTATGTCGTAAACATAAACCCTTCCCTTATTGACCGCGCGTTCTTCTTGCGTTGAGTTAGTCCCTATTATCGGCGGATTAATGATTAATGGTAATTCTGCGGATTGGGTTGCCGTATAAAGAACTTTTGATTCATCTTCTGACCATGACAGGATTTTAAAATTTTCCGAAATTATGTTTTGTAATTTCGTTTTAAGTCCGAATAATTGAGATTTTACTTGCTGCTCTTTTTGTTTTGCCCATGAGGCTTGCGTAGCTGTCAGGGTTTCTGTTATGTCTTGAGGATTTGCATTAAAGCTTGTTTTTAGAAGATATGTGGTTGGAATACTGCGTTCGGCGGAAACGGTTGCTATTAATTCTTTGGCATCCGGAGACCACGAAATATGACTTTCGGAAAGATTGTCAATAGTATTATCTGCTATTTGAATTGAAGAGCTTTGCAAAGTCAGGATTGGCCTTAAGCTCATATCCAGTATGTAGATTCCGTTTTTTCGGGGATCATCGAAGGATGATGCGGTATAGGCTATTTTGGTGCGGGATGGATCTATAACCGGATTGTTGATTCCCGCGTTAGTTATGCTGTCAAGCTTGGGGGCTGTGGGAAGTAAAAGCGCATAAGCTGTTGATACGACTTCTCTCTCAATCGCAATTGTCTTTTTCCATGGGAAATAGCCCGATTTAGCAATCTTTATGTCGTAAACGCCGGGCGCAAGATTAATAGTGTTGTTAGTGGCGGAAGTTAAGTGATCGTTAATATATATTCCGGCTCCGTCAGGTTGGCTGGTTGCCACAAATAGTCCTGTGCCGGTAATTCCTATTTTTCCGTCTCCAAAGCTGAAATTATACCCTTTGCCGTATAGCACAACAGCTGTGGTTCCGACGACTAAAAACAGAAGGGTCAACGCGTAAAAGAATATCTTTCTCATCAAGGTTTTTATTATATCACTCTGCTTTACGCTATTGCAATCAATAAGAGATAGAGTATATAATAATTTTACTAAGGCTGAAGGATTTTTTGACACACTAAATATATATTTTGATATGTTTTCTTTTTCCGGAAAGCGAATTGGAATAGATTTGGGAACAGCTAACACATTGGTTTATCTTGTGGGAGAGGGAATTGTCTTGAATGAGCCTACAGTTGTTGCTGTAACCGCAGAAGGAAATAGAGTGGTTGCAGTGGGACGGGAAGCAAAAGAAATGCTGGGCAGAACTCCCGGAAATATAGTTGCGTTAAGACCGCTAAGAGATGGAGTGATTGCCGATTATACAATAACCGAAGCAATGCTTTCTTATTTCATTGACAAAGCTGCAGGCCGTTCGCGATTTTTCAAGCCCGAAGTAATGGTTTGTATTCCGTCAGGCGTAACCCAGGTTGAAAGACGCGCAGTTCTGGACGCAACCATGGCAGCCGGAGCAAAAGTAGCGTACTTAATCGAAGAGCCTTTGGCCGCGGCAATCGGAGCTAAGATCCCCATTGCTCAGGCTGCGGGACACATGGTTGTTGACATTGGCGGAGGCTCGACCGAATCTGCCGTTATATCTTTGGGAGGAGTAGTTGTGCATAATTCTGTTCGGGCGGGAGGAAACAAAATAGACGAAGCAATAGCAGGTTATATAAAGAAAAAATATAATCTGCTTGTCGGAGAGCGTACAGCCGAGGGAATAAAAATTGCAATTGGAAACGCTCTTATCGAAGAGAACAAATCTCCAGAAAAAATGGAAGTAAAAGGACGGGATACTATAACAGGTTTGCCCCGGACAATCGAGCTTACGGAAATACAAATAAACGAGGCTATTAATCCTATTCTGCTTCAGATTGTCGGCGCGGTCAAAGGCGTCTTAGAGCAAACCCCGCCGGAGTTGGCTTCGGATATTATAGATAAGGGAGTTGTAATGAGCGGGGGAACTTCGCTCGTAAAGAATTTCGACAAACTCATGACCAAGCTCACAGGCGTGCCTTGTCATGTTGCGGAAGATGCTCTTTTGTGTGTAGCCAAGGGAACAGGAGTAGCTTTGGAGAATATAGAGCTTTATAAAAGAAGCATTAGCAAGAAATAGTCCATTAATTGTCATGCTGAATTTATTTCAGCATCTCGTTTTTTCAGGAATGAGATCCTGAAACTAGTTCAGGATGACATCGGAAAAATGAGCTTATAATATTTTTCGATGGTTTTCTCAAACCTGTGAAAAATGTTAGAAACTTAAACTTTTCACAGAACAATAGATTTATAGTATACTGCAGGACGGAACAATTAAAACCCGTTATTTTATGACCTTGAAAGCACGAAACATAATAGTTAATTTTGAGTAAATTAGATGTTCAAAATAGGGTAAAATAAAACATTTCAAAAGAAATAGCACAGCTTATAATATAAAATATATGCTTGAGAAAAAAAATATACTTGGTGTTGACATTACAAGCGCAACAAAAAAAGAAATCCTAGAGTATATCATCAAAAATCTTGAAAATTTCCAAAAAAAGCTCTTTGTCGTTACCCCAAATCCCGAATTCTTAGTCCTTGCCAATAAGAATCCTAAGTTCAAAAGCATCTTAAATAGGGCGGATTTAGCCTCAGCAGACGGAATAGGGCTAATACTTGCCGCTAAAATTTTGGGTAAACCATTGAGAGGACGCTTTACCGGTATAGACCTTGTGAAAAGTCTCTGTGAAGAGGTATCGGAAAAGCCTATAACAGTGGGCTTTCTCGGGGGGCGGGGGGACGTAGCAGAGAAGACAGCCGAGTGCTTACGGAAAAAGTATCCGGGATTGAAGGTTGGTTTCGTCGGAGAGGAATGGCCAAATGACAATTTAGACGATAGAGGGTTGAGGGTAGAAGGTAGAAATTTGAAGATAGATGGTAGAAGTTCGATCCATAGTCTAACTCCTACCGTCAAAAATCTATCTTCTACCTTCTATCATCTACCGTCTAGTATTGACATTCTGTTCGTTGCATTTGGTGCGCCCAAACAGGAATATTGGATTTCGGAAAATTTAGACAAAATTCCGGTTAAAGTTGCCATTGGGGTAGGGGGGGCGTTTGACTATATAAGTGGTAAAGTGCCAAGAGCTCCGTCATTTTTAAGAGATATCGGAATGGAATGGTTATTTCGTTTGCTAGTCCAACCCTGGCGTCTCAAACGCCAACTTTCCCTAATAAGATTTGTTTGGTTAGTTATCAAGGAAAAATTAAGCAAAAACTGATACATTACTTAATCTCTTGATATATTGCGATATTTTTTGCTATATACAAATTTAATGCGCTTGACGAAATAAAAATTATGTTATAATACCTCAAATGACCCATTCGGCTAACGCTCAGGGTCATACTGAGTTAAATCGAACGTATGAGAATTTTGTATTTACAGACTTTTCCCTTGTTTGGTTCGGGATCGGGGACTTACGCAAGGGAACTGGCAGAAGAAGTTGCGAAAAAGCACGAGGTTGCCATGGTTGCGCCTGAAGACAGACAATTGCCCGGGGTCAAAATGTATAAAGTTAATTTATCTACGAAAATCGCATTTACAGGTCATCCCGAATGGCCTGATTGCAAGATGTATACAAAAGTCGGCGGAAAAGAATTGTCCGCAAATTATCTTGCGTATTTCCAAAAAACAATAGAAGCTGTTAATGATTTCCAGCCAAATATCATTCATGTTCATCACCTGATGCCTCTTACCTGGATTGCGCGGTTTGTGAAAATTGCATACGGGCTTAACTTCATGGTTACAGTTCACGGCTCCGAATTACCAACACTGGAAAGAGATAGGAGATATCCTTCTTTAACATCAGAGGCATTGCATAAGGCTGTGCGTATAATCCCGAATAGCTTTTGGACAAGAGACTGGATGAATAAGGTCTTGAAAGACGGATTTGGCGATCAGATAAGAGTAATCCCCGGAGGAGTTGATATTGACGAATTCAAAAAGGTTGATACGGAAGATATAGACAAAAGATTTAATCTTAAGGACAAGAAGGTTGTTGTTTTTGCAGGGAAACTGACTGCCTATAAGGGTGTTAAGTATCTGATTTATGCTGCCAAGAAAATAAAAGGCGAAGTCTTAATCTTGGGAGACGGGTCTGAAAGAAAAAATCTGGAGGAAATCGTCAGCAAAGAACGGATCGAGAACGTCAAATTTATTGGTCATTTGGGTAACGACACAAAATTCCTGGTTAAGTTTTACAGCCGAGCGGATGTTTTTGTGGCGCCAAGCGTTTGGGACGAGCCGTTGGGGCTGGTTATTCTTGAGGCAATGGCATGCGAGACTCCGGTGGTGGTTACCCGTAAGGGAGGAATACCTTTGGCTGTGAAAGACGGCAAAAACGGATTGTTTATCAGATCGAGAAATGCGAATGACATTGCCGAAAAAGTTAATTATTTGCTGTTAAACGATGAAAAACGTTTCAAGATGGGTCAGAAAGCCCGGGAAATTGCGGTCGAAAGATTCAGCTGGAAAATAATCGCGCAAAAGTTTGTAGACAAATACGAGAAATTCGCTACTTATCCGAAGAAATAGATCTCCTTTACTTGGCAGCAGAATTACCCTATTATTAAATTATTAATGAGAATTGCAATATTGGGCTCCGTGGCCCTTCCTGTTCCGCCTCCTGCTCAAGGAGGAACTGAATGGATTGCTTATTATCAGGCGAAAGGATTGGGCGAACGCGGCCACGAAGTTTTGTTATTTGCGTCTAAAGGAACAGCGGTAAATTTTCAAAACATATCCAATATTGAGGTGATCGAAGTTGGCGGGGGCGATGTGGTTGCCGGCAGTTCAGCGGAAAATAATTTTGATACTCATTCCGTAGAGTCTTCAAGGAGATTGCGCCTTGAAACAGTGTATCTATCAGAGGCTTTAGAAAAACTTATTGAACGCAAAGACGATTATGATCTTATTGTCAACAATATGCGGGGAGAGGCAGTATTTTTGCCGGTTGCAAAACTCTTGAACAAACCTTTTGCAAACGTAATGCATCTAAATTTATTTCCGGAGCTTGCAAAAACTTTTCAAAAATTTGATACGCATGTCATAACAATTAGCAACGCGCAGCGCAAAGATTTTCCCGCGCTTAACTATCTGGCTACAGTATATAACTGTGTTGATATTGAAAAGTTTACATTTAATTCCACTCCGCAAGATTATCTGTTGATGGTTGGATCAATCGGAAGACACAAGAATCAAGGAGAAGCGATAGCAATTGCGAAAGAATTGGGGATGAGGTTGGTTTTGGCAGGTAAGATAAGAGATCAGGATTATCTTGAAGAATTAAAGAAGGATATTGATGGAGAGAGGATAAAACATATAGGAGAAATTAGCTTTGAAGAAAAAGTAAAGTTATATCAAAATGCGAAAGCTTTTATTTTTCCGATTAAATGGGAAGAGCCATTTGGTTTGGTGATGATTGAAGCGATGGCTTGCGGAACGCCGGTTGTTGCGTATAATCATGGCGCAGTTTCCGAAGTAGTAAGAGATGGTTTGACAGGTTTTGTGGTAGAAAATCATAGTCAAATGGTAGAGGCAATTAAGAAAATAGATTCTATTAAAAGGCAGGATTGCCGAAAACATGTTGAGGAAAACTTCACGATTGAAAAAATGATAGACGGCTACGAAAAAGCGCTGGAGAAATTAATTGCTACATGAGGAATTTAAAAGTTCTTGTTGCGGGGTACGAAGCGGCGCCTTTTTACAAGCGCGGAGGATTGGGGGATGTGATGGGGTCTTTGCCCAAAGCGCTTGTTGATATTGGCGTTGATGCAAAAGTTGCTATTCCTTATTATAATGAGATAAAAAATAAATATCATTTCGAAAAACAGGGAGAATTTGAGGTTATTTTTGGCGGCAGGACAGAACGTGTTAGTGTTTTTTTTGAGAAATCCGTAAACGTTCCTTTTTATTTTTTGGAAAACAAAAGCTATCTGTCTTTAAGTAAGGCAAAAGATAAGACTAAAAGAATGGGGCAATTTGCTTTCTTTGATCTGGCGATTGTTGAGTTTATCCGCTGGTTGGGAACACATCATAAGTGGCATGCGGATATTGTCCATTGCAACGATTGGCATACAGCTTTAATTCCTCTTATTCTAGACAAAGTGAAGCTAAAAACTTCGACTATTCTGACCATCCACAATCTTTTATACCAAGGCATAGGCTCTCTAAAAGTTTTGGATTTATTGGATATTAAAGACCAAGAGACAAAAGTGTTGAAAAGGGGAGTGCCTGCGTCAGAAATGAATGTTTTGGGAGAAGGAATTATCCATGCGACAAGAGTCTCAACAGTTTCCCCGTCTTATGCTAAGGAAATTGCAAAGATCGAGCACGATCATAACCCGATATCGCCGTTTCTTATAGAAAGAGAACACGAAGGTTTAGGAAGGCACGGAAAGATAATAGGAATTCTTAACGGGATTGATTATGATATTTGGAATCCTGCGAAGGATGAGTCTATTTTTCATAAGTTTGATGTTAGCAATTGGGAAGTTGGAAAAAAGGACAATAAGGATGATTTGCTGAAAAGTTTAGGTTTGGAAGACCGTCCTACTTTTTGTTTT
>CAZRWL010000007.1:49078-50438 GCA_964603935.1 uncultured Gammaproteobacteria bacterium
TGTAGCTAAGAAATTTTCTTGGGTCAAGGCAGAACTGGCTTACAGTGAAGACCTTGCTCATAAGATTTATGCGGGATCGGACTTTATAATTATTCCATCTCGATACGAACCCTGCGGATTGATACAGATGATTGCTATGAGATATGGTACGCTACCTATAGCAAGCAATACGGGAGGACTAAAGGATTCTATTGCGAATGGGAAGAACGGGCTTCTTTTTGAAAAAGGAAAATCAATTCGTCTTAAAAAAGCAATAAGACACGCATTAAATATTCAAAAAGATATAATTAGATATAGGAAAATGGTAGCGGCAGCAATGAGAAAAGATTTTTCTTGGGATAAAAGCGCGGTTTTATATAAAAAGTTGTATGGGGAAATGATCGGCAAAATATAATCGTTATAACTGTTATAATAATTATAAAATTTATATTTGCCTATGACTGATTTTGAATTTTTACAGAATCCAATTTCCAAAAAATGGGTTATTTTGTCCCCAAGACGCGCAAAAAGACCTGATATTGCCAATGGAATAGAGCCTGTATGTCCTTTCTGTCTCGGCAAAGAATCTAAGGAAAAAGAAATTTACCGCGTGGGAGGTAAGCAGGGCGATAATAACTGGCAGATCAGAGTGGTAAATAACAAATATCCTTTTGCGCCTATTCATGAGATTATAATTCATTCACCAGATCACCACAAAAATTTTGGGGAACTGAGTTTGGAGTCTACAGAATTAATACTGCAAACCTATAGACAGCGTTACAATACGCATCAAAAGAATGGGCAAGTGTACATTTTTCATAACAGGCAGGAAAAAGCAGGGGAGAGCTTACCTCATCCCCATACTCAGATTGCAGTTGTTCCTTTTGATGTGAAGCTGGATATCCCGCGGCTTGCAACACCAGAAGAAATGGCCTTAGCAACAGAGGGTCAACAGGTTCATGGAACTCACCGTTTCGTAATCTTTTGTCCCCGTACCTCTCAATGGCCTGATGAAGTTTGGATAGCCCCAAAAGAGCGGGGAAGAGCGTTTGGTGAAATAAAAGATATAGAAATTAAGGATTTAGCATTTGTTCTATCACGTTTAATTAAGATTTTTGATCTTCGTCATGGTTTGGAGTTTCCATTTAATTTTTACATTTATCCGGGAGGGGATTGGTATCTTAGAATTATTCCTAGGGTTAAAGTTTTGGGCGGATTTGAAATCGGAACAGGCGTTTTTATCAATACTCAGGATCCCCGCGAGACAATAGTGTTTATTAAAGAGCATTTTGATAAGCCGGATGAAGAAAAAATAAAAACAGTCCACCGCGCAAAATATCCCAAGAGAGTTTAACACAATTCAGAATCTAGAATTCAAAAT
>CAZRWL010000008.1:0-48321 GCA_964603935.1 uncultured Gammaproteobacteria bacterium
AGAGCAGGAGCCTTTTAAGCTCTTGGTCCTGGGTTCGAATCCCAGCCGGCTCACAGACAGGGAGTTCCCAGAAGCTCTCAAAGACTGGTTCTGGAGGTCGGGAATGGTTTGGAGCGTTGCAAAGCCCAAATTGAAAGTCGGGACAAGCTGCCGATCAGTTAAAAAGAAGTCCGAGCCGACAGTTTTTGCGAAGATTGCCAAATCTTCTTTTGTATTTTTTGCGCGCGCGATTTTTCGGCTCTGTAGATCCCGTAAAGCCAGCAGAAAACGTTTTATTACCAACACTTTATCTAATTTAAAAACTATTGAAGATTCGATTTAGCGGATTCGAGTAGCATCATAATAAACTCAGGTGAATAATCCCGTAAGCCGTATATTTTATGTAGTAACTCATGACGTGCTGTACCTGCAATTTCTCTTAAATCATCACTCACAAGCAGTAATTCATTAAATCCAATCCTGTCTCTTGTCGCTAAACCTAAATAGCCAGCATTCGCCGGAGCAACAAAAACCCTTCCAGGATGCCGTTGCAATTCTTCAGGTGTCCAATAACTTAATTGTTCACCTACTAGGGTTTCAGCTTTTTCTAAAGCATTTGCATCAGACTCGCTTGGTGTTTTTGCTGTCACAATACTTTCGTATACACGTTGACCCGCTCCTGTACTTTTTAAAGTGCTATGAGTACGCGATAATACACTGTTGCTTGCGGATACAACAGTCTCAAGAGATTTACGAATATCGTCTGCAACAGGAACCTCTTGTTCGGAAAGGTCCATAATATATTCCTCAACTGTTGGAAATAGTCTACTCCAACAAGCATATTCATCGTTGGATCGTGCATGAATAATATGATCTGATGGTACATGAACAACATTAGCAAGTGCAGCATAAGATTGTTCTATTTTCTTTATAATCGCGTATTTTTCACTTTCTTCAGTATATGATGCTGTTAATTCTCGGGTACGATACCTTATGCTGTCTTGAAGTGCTTGCTCAGAATAAACCAGGTAAGTACCAAGTTGGGTGTTATATGCTTGACGCCAATATGGTTTCGCAGGAACAAAATCATGATAATTATCTGCATGTAAATTACCGAAATTAATATCCTGTTCTCTGATGTAGGTTCCTTCAGGATTACTAACAACTTCAGTAAGATACTTCTCTTTGAACTTTTGCATTAAAGCCATAGCGTAGTCTGGATTAGGACAAGAATAAGCCGCGTTAGCAATATATTGATTCAATCTACTAAAATCAAGGCTATTTCTTTCTCTTGTTGTTACTACCTCCGGAACATCATAGCCTAAAGCTGTCCCGCCCTCAGTAGAGACTAGCAACCCATTCTCATATACTTCACCCGGTCTATCCACTAATATTTTCATATATCCCATATCAATAATCTTTTCTCCGTTTGCTGCTCTCATTGGAAGTACATATCTTGCCAGTCCGCCATTTCCGAACTTATCTTTAACTCGAGGGTCTATTACTTGAAGCCATTCTTGCCAAACCTTTGTATTTTGTGAGACGCCTTCAGGAAGTCGGATAACTGTTGAAGAAGCATATTCTTCAGCCCCATTAGTTTGTTTACTTGTTACATTAAAAACAACCCGATCAACATTTGTGGGCTTTCCCCCAATTACAATTTCTTCCGGCCTGGTTCCAACTGTTCCTTGCCAACGATGACGAGCTTCATCGTAATTTGCTACAGAAGAAAACCTTAGTTCAAAACCATTGCGAACTGCGGCAGCAGCAATCATTTTTTGTCCCTCGCCATACTTACCGGCAAACAGAGGACTTTTTTTACTGCTTTTACCAACTGTTCCCAAATCATTCGGCGTATAACCGTCTCCATGATCCGAAACGCCAAAACCAACAATTATGTCTGCAGTAGTTACTTCTTGCTCAGTAACCCACACTCTTTGCTGTCCTCGTTGAACCTCATAGCGAGCATCGATTTTACCTGTTGGGGAAGCATCAAGGTGATTTTGTACTATATCTTGGAATACCCTTACTGGATTATCCCATTCATCTATACCATATTCTGAAGGGAATGGTGTTTCGACAACTCCCTCCAAAAATCTCATACCTTCTCCTGATTTTCGTTCCGGAGATGTTATTGTTAAATTTTTTAACTTTGACTGCATTTGCATTATGGAGTCATCTATATTAGAGCTAAATCTATTCACTTTCTGCACAAAACCACAGCTTTCAATAACTATTGGATAAGAATGGAACTGATAAGGACCGAATGAATATCTAGCGAAATCAAGTAGTTGATCGCCATACATAACTAATGTGTGATCGTCATAATCCCTCTCCATTTTAATTACCGATCCCTTTGGCAGTTCGTATGGCATAAAAAGTTTATCGCCCAGCTTATAAATAGGTTTACCGTCTGCTGAACCTGCTGGGGTTAACGTATCTAGTTGTTTTTTAATCAATGTAAGGTCGCTCTGATCATCTTCGGGATAATCAAAATACCCTACAACACCATTTTCCAGTATTACTCTTTGTCCCATAATATCTTTTACCTTCTTTCTGTATGGTTCTGGTATACGAGAAAAGCTCTGAGATACTTTTTCCATCTGGTCTAGGCTCGTTTGAAAAGTGGTAACAGAACGAAACACATCCCAACCCGCAAGCGCTTCTTGAATATTGGCCTGTTCAGCAAAGAACCGCTTAATAGCTTCCAACGCATCTACTACTTGGGGTTGATAATGAAATTCCGAAGGGAGAGCATCTACATCAGCAAGTCCTGCATGTAAAGTTTTATTTAAAAATGTTTGAGCAGTGTTCTGACTTGCGATATAAAGAGTGTTTAAATCTGGAAAGCCTTCACTTCTTTTATAAGTGGCTAGAAGTTCTACTTGCATGCGCCTTTTCCAATAATCACGTCCTCCCTCTTTATGCATAGCCCTTGCGAGCAAAGCAGGTCTAGCTACAAGGTGGAATTTTTTTGTACTTTCGTTAAACTCTAAATTAAATGGTGATTCTTTAGTCTGGTCTATCGCTTCTTGGAATCGAGGAATTGATTCAATATTGAAATCACCTATATTAAAGCCAGCTTTATCTGACATTAAGCTTAGTTCTGTAAATGCTGAACTGAATACTTCTTGTGAAAGACGAACGCTCTCGTCATTTGGGTCCATCTCATTTCTTGTAGCTTGAAGTTCTGCTTGAGCCGTAGCAATCGAATAAAATTGGTAGTTGCCTTCATGTGTCTTATTTAAATTACTAATAGCTTTATTACCGATATCTGCTCTTAAAGAAATAATGTTGTAACCTCTAGCCTGAAGAATAGCTATAAAGTCCTTGCTTCTACGGGTATCATTTGCGTTTACGATTACATTTTTAGTCCCGGGCTTGGCATCAATCAACGAAGGGAAAACCCTTAAAGCGAGCATTGTAGTTCTACCTTCTTGTGTATCTGTTTTAATTTCTGTGGAATCATAACCACCTGATAAAATTCGATCTAAAACTTTCGCTTCTGGTGCGCTATGTTCTGAGTAATCTGTTTTTGCTAATCTCCTAATTAATTCTGAAACAAGAACAGGAGAATCAGCGCGAGTCCACAAATTATAAATTTGATTCTCTATGCTCCTGTTTAAATCGCTTCTATCTCTACCCTGTAAAATCTCCGAGCCTAAGAAATCATATGAAAATAGTGGCTTAACCTCTTGTCTACTTGTTGAATCAGCCCCCACTCTTAAGCCTTGTACGTATTGGTTGGCAGGATTTACTTCTAAACTTACTCCAACGGGTTTACCATTATGACCAAATTCAGCCATCGGGTAATAATACTTAGCTCTTGAATACTCAAGACAATTTCGGGCAAGTCCTCCACCCCGAGCTCTTGGATCAACATTAGCTCTAAAATCTTTTTGAAATGCTGGATCAGCCTTATCAATTGTTATTAAAGTGAAAGAGCCTACGTTTGAATCTTGGCCAGGAGGCAAATCTATCTGAATACCTTTTTGCTGTACCGTATTGTCTGTTCCTAAATAGGCCTTATGTTGCCAAACACGTTCATGGACAGGCCGTCCCCCGTTAATTTCATACCTAGAGCGCATCTTAATCTGTGCGTTATGGCGCGTAAGATGAGTTTCGCTCATTTTTGCACCCTCTCCAAACTTACCTCTTAAATGCCGCTGGTCTCTTTTTGTAGATTTATAAAATGCACTTAATTTTGCATCAAAACCGCCCCCCTGATCTTCTATTTTCATACCTACAATCTGGTAACGAAATTCCCCTCTACTTTCAGGAGTAATACCTGTCGCCTCTGAAAATTGAGATTGTTGTAATTCATCGTAGGATATCCATTGACCTTTATTTTGACTTTCAGGGTCACTCAAATCGACAACTTTATAACTAACTTTAGGTGGTATTTCTACAATTGGTGTAACTGTCTGTTTCAAAGCATCTAAACGGAGTTTTCCTTGTTCGTCAAGGAACTCACGTCTCACCGGGACAGAATAAACATACCTATTAATCAGATCAACCATTTCTTTTTCAGAATCAGGGGAAAAACTTCCTAATCCTTTTCTGAAAAGAAGAAGGTTATAACTAAATTCATCAAAACCATCCCCTGTTCTAGATGCTCTTTCGGCCAATTTATCGACATCCACAACTGACGACACCAATCTATCAAAAAATACTTGCGTATTAGCATCTAAATGATTCTGTAGAATATCTCGAACAGTTTGGCCTGTTGTCCACGTTTTTTCGCCGTACTCAACATGAGTTTTTGTATCCGCATGTAATCTTTGAACTGCTGACCCTTCTGGAAGAATTCCGCCAAAGGTTCTTGTTTTTTCTGGTGGAGGTGTTGGCGGACTCACGACAAGCGGAACCCCGCTATCAATAGTAGGAGTAGGAGGTAGGGATGCTATGGGTTCGGTAGGTGAAGAAGGTTTAGAAAAACCTCGTTTTTCTAACCATTTTCTGAAACCACCTAATCTAGATTTTGGTTGTGGCGGAGGGGGTAATCCCTCATTTCCTGATTCCATATTCTCTTTTATGTCCAGTATAGCAAAAGTTTAGAGTCAATAACACAGGTTGACAGAAAGTTTATCGAAATTAACTACCGATTACAGATACAATCAGAAAGTATCTATTTTATGCAATTTCAAGATGTTAAACCAACAGCTTTTTCAGACCCCCCTAGTCATTGGCGCGACGAAAGAACATTTTCGCTGAAGCAAATACGTTCAGCGTGGCTATTGTCAAGCTCAGCTTGACGCAAAAATTTTTCCAAATTTCAACTGCTATAATTGTCTTGGAATGGAATTTAGCGACTGGGGACTAATAATGTTTCGGTTTAAAGTAACTGCTCACGGCTTCGTTCATAATGATTTATTAGTCCAATAAGATTGTTTGTCTGAATTAATAATTTTTAATCGTATTTTAAAATCAATTTCTTTACTCTTAAGCTTTATTGTCCACTCTTCAAAATTTAATATTTTTTGTTTAAAGGTCCCTGAATCCATAAGCTTATACCCTTCAAATTCAAATTTTTCTTTATAGATGATTGCTTTCTTTTTTACATTCTTCGGAAGACCTTGGGAAAAATAGACAAAAGTTGTTTTCAAATTATTATCCAAAAGCGGTTTTAGAAAAGTTGCCTTAATAATTGCAGCTTTACCCTTTTTAAAAAGATAAAATTTACAATTGGTAAGATAAGTTTTCTTGTCAAATTCTTCTGCTTCTTTTATCATTTCTAGGCTTTTTACCGTGAGGGCAAGAGTTGATGTTTCAAGTCTCCTTTGCGCATATTCTTGTTCTGAAAAAGGTTTTATTGAAAAATCTGAATATTGCAAAATTGCCTTTTGCGTTCTTAAAAATGTTTTTCTTAATTCTTCTCTTCTCTTTTTGTTAAAGAAAATATCTTTCCTCATTTTCTCGCCGGATTTGAGCCCATCTGCTTTAGAAAATTTCATTGAGGTTTATAGCGTTTTCTATAAATACATAAATTACAAGTTTCCGTTTCCGGAGGCAATGGGCCATCTAAAACTCCTGAAATCTCAGAAATAAGGCTTAGGAAATTATCCATATTTTCAACAATTGGATGCCATGTGGGCGTTGTCGTAAAAATTATTTTTCCGTTCACTAATTTCATTTCATCTGGATTGATGCTTACAGCTCCCATTTTTGAAATCTTAATCGGTGTTCCCTCCAGTGGATTTTCTAATGCAAATTTATAAGCATGAAGTTGGCTTGAGTATTTTTTCAGGATTTTTTCTTCATCGGGAGTAGTAATTTTAAAATCAATAATTGCGTATGTGCCATCGTCTAATTTTGTCAAAATATCAAATCGACCACTTAAATAAGTATTCGTTCCGGGAATTTGTTTGGATTTCATAAATCCCTCTTGGACAGTAATGATTCCGCTCGGAAGATCAGGGTGAATATATCGAAGATTCATTCCCATTATCGAAGTCTGAAGCAATTTATTTATCCGCCCAAACATTGCGGGAAACGGACTGGAATAAGAAATACCATTTTTTATTTTCTGATAATAACAATGCTTGCACTCGCTCCACAAGTAGGCGAAGTCGGAAGGTGAAAGCTTATACAGCTTAGTCATGATTAAATTATAGCATTAACCCATGCTTAATTTAGGATTAGGAGAGAGAAATTGAGAATGGAAGCAATAGTAACCCAAACGATGTAGGGATATAAAAGGTAGGCCGCGTTTTTGTCTATCAACAATGACCGTCTAATAGTGAGAAAAATGAGAATCCAAAGAATTATAATTTCGACAAATGCCAAAAAGATATTGTGCATTCCAAAAAAAATAATTGACCAAAGAAAATTAAGCGCAAGCTGAATGAAAAATAATCTCATAACTTTTTCTTTTCCCTTTTTCTTCGAAGTCCACAGGAGATATAAGGAAATTCCCATCAGAATATAAAGAGTTGTCCAGACAGGTCCAAAAACCCAATTCGGCGGAGCAAAGACAGGTTTATTTAAAACTGCGTACCAGGCAGGAATCGAAGAGACGGTAAAATATGACCCCAGAACGCCAACGGCAAGAGGAAGAACAATTGAAGCAGCTAGTTTAAGCAGATTTACTCTCACAATACTAGTATTGCAGAGAACTTATCGTAATGCAAGTTCCCAAGAGGGTGTTATTGAATGTTTTGAAATTTTTTTAAAAAATCTACAAATACCTTTCCATACGGAGATAATGTGTGCTCAACAAATTTTCCCCTATACTCCTTATTTATAAGTCCTGCCGTAACAAGTCTTCTTGTGTGTTCGCCTATTGTCTTTTCGTTTGCTTTAAGCTTTTCGACAATTGACTCAAGTGTTATCTTTTTGTTTCCGGCAATTAACAGTAGAATAGCGATTCGATGGTGGTTTGCCATGCCTTTAAGATGTCTCTCCATCTGCTTTACAGATTTCATTTCGTAATTATAATATCACAAAAACATACCAACAATCTCAAGTATTTAAGGGTGAGTTTTGTTGAAAATATTATATTACGGATTAAGCTAATTACTTGGTGAATCTATATTTATTTAATACTTGCGTGGGGCGAGCGGAGCGAGCCCCAGAAAAACCCAGAGAAGATTCCTTACTCCGAAAAAATCGTTCCAAGAAGTCAAATTAACATGCTGATATTCTCCCGCCTCCGCTTTGCTTCCGGCGGGCAGGCGAGAAAAAACGCCACGCTCAGCGTGGCAATTGTCAAGCTCAGCTTGACGCAAAAAATTTTTCCAAAATTTGAGTACGGTTTTAGTATATCAGTTACGAGGAATATTTCAACTAAGTATTTCTACATCAAAAGCGACTTAAGATAAATATTGGGAATCTATTCACGTCCGGTTGATTTAAATGAATGTTTTGCGCTATCTTTAGAGAAATTAAAGACAAGGAAACGTGCTGAACTAATTTTGTATTTTCCTTCCAAATAAGAATTTGCGTTGGGATTTATTGCTATTGATAATCTGGGGTATCTATTCTCTAAGTCCTTTTTTATAGATTCTAAAGTCTGATTGACATTATCCGAATTTGCAAATATTTTGCTTACTTCAGCAAGAATATTTTTAAGCCATTCTTGTTCTATGTCTCTTATTCTTACTTCAAGATTTTCGTCAGTTTTAATTGCTTTTTTTAGTGTTTCAATTTGGTCCGTAAAATCGAACTGATCCCAAGCAATTTCAGCATTCTCTATGCTAATGTTTATCATCTCTTGCGTATGTTTTTTCTTAACTTGGCATACATCGGAATACGGTGCAATAAAAATATTAAATTTTTCTAACTCCTTAATCTTGTCTTCTATCTCTGTTGACTTTATTAAAAATACTTCGCACAAGGTGTTTATAGTATTTGTAATTGCGTCTTTATCTTCTTTAGTCTTACGATTGATATTATCAAGGATAACACGATACGGCTTGTTAAGCAGTTTCCATAGTTTTACAAACCGGATCACATTCGTACAACCACCTACATTTACCATAAATATTCTTCTAGACCAGTCAACTAGATTTCGCGAATGAATATTCGAATAAACAACTTCATCTCCAATTCCTTCTACGAATAAAGTTATGGGAGCAAATAGAAATGCTCTCCTATTAACATCTAGCAAAAATCCAAGATCACTCATCAAAGCCTGAGCACCGATCTGATTTAAATCAAGTAGCTTACTTTCTCTTAATTTATCTTTTAGGTCAAAATAAAAATATGCATATTTATCAAAGGATCCAATTCTTATTATCTCCGGACTGTGCGTTGCAAAGAAATATTGTTTTCCATACTGTATTTCACTTTCCATTTCTTCCAAAAGGAATGAAACCATATCGGGATGTAGATGTAACTCTGGTTCATCAATTGCCAAGATTAAACACTTTGGATGATATACATATGTCAGAAGTAGAGAAAGCCTTCTTAATCCATCGCTTTCGGCCGCAGGCGAATAAGGATCCATCTCATCGTTTTCTCTAAAAAAAGTCATTACATTTTGAACGCCTCTCTTAGTTAGGCTTAGATGTCTTCCTAGATATCGTTGAATAGAGTCTCTAATTCTTATCATAATCTCCGGATGATCACTTAAATGTTGATAAAAGACACTAGGATCAAGCTCTCCACCTTGCTCTCTTTGATATGCCAAATCAATAAACTGATAAGAATCTTGGTATTGTAATGGTACTGCTGGTATATATTGAGCAAAATATTCTTCTTTAGACCTAGAAGATCCGCTTATTGTATTTTTTGCTTTTTGGATAATATTTTTTAGAGTTAATGTCTTGCCGGATCCATTTGGTCCAAAAAGATAGTTAATTCTTCCGAATTTTAATAATGTTTTATCATATATACTAAAAGGTAATCCAGTTAAAGTATGTTCGCTAAATAATAGTGGTTCCATGATAGATATTTTATCATAGAAACTAAATGAAAAATTAAACCAGTAGTTTTATGATACATTTGTACATAGTTGACTGTAGCTATCATACTATGATAGCTTGTTCTTATGAGTCAGAATTTCAAAGCTATTTATTTTTCTGATACCCAACAACAAGTTGCTGAAACTCAAAATATCCTGACTCTTGCGTTTGGTAATAAAGATAACATCCTCTACGACAACATAAAATCTCTTTCAAGCCAAGAAATACGTGAGATTTTAGGATATGTTAATTATCTTGATCTCATAAGAGATGCTGAAGCTGAGGGTCTGCCATTAAATACTTTTTGTTTGTGGATTCTACGAAAGAAAGTGGCGCAAATGGAAAACCATAATAAACAAATTGGCCAATTAGGTTTTTTTTTAGACCCCATACACGCAACATTTAGAGGTGGCAGAAAAGATCCTCTACAAAGATGGTACCCATATTTAGAAGGATACTCGCCAAAATTTGTTGAACTTATACTTGAACAGTTTTCTCCAGATGCTAAAGTTGTGTACGATCCATTTTCAGGTCTTGGAACTACGCCATTAGTTGCATCACAGCTTGGTCTTCGTGCGCTGTATTCTGAGGTAAATCCTTTATTGCAGTTCCTAACTAAAGTAAAAATAGATTCAAAAAATCTAGCAGGAAGAAGGAAAACATATGTTTTAGAAAGCTTAAGTGAAATCCTATCTAACCTAGAAAATCTTATTGAAAAATCTTTTCCAGACGATAAGTTATTAGACACTTATACGGCAACCTTTGGTAAAAGCAAGTTTTTTGATGAACAAACGTTTCAAAAAGTATTGAAATCTCGCTCACTTGTAGATCTTGTTGCTTGCACCTCACCTGTTGTTGCAAATTTATTAACTATAGCAATCTTGAGTAGTCTAGTGCCTAGCTCCTTATTGCAAAGGGCAGGCGATCTGAGATTTAAAACTAAGGAAGAACTTATTAGAAAAAAACTTGATTTGTTAGCTAGTATTAAAAATTACCTTGAGATTATTATAGATGATTTAAAAACAATTAAGCCGTTACCAGAAAACCCTTTGCTTATTACAGAAGATGCAAGGGATATCGAGAGTATACCATCCTTGGAAATTGACACAGTAATTACTAGCCCTCCCTATCTTAATGGAACTAATTATTTTAGAAATACAAAAGTAGAACTTTGGTTTTTAAGGAGTTTGCAAACAAACAGTGATTTAAAAACTTTTCGAAAAAAAAGTGTTACAGCTGGAATTAATGATGTTTCTGATCGAAAAGTAAACTTTGAATTGCCTATCTCCGTACAACAAGTAGTTTCAAGTTTAGAAAAGAATTCTTATGATCGTAGAATTCCAAAGATGGTTATGCATTATTTTCAGGATATGGGATTTATATTTCAAGCTCTTAAAAGACATCTTAAAAATGAAAGTATTTTAGCAATAGATATAGGGGATTCCTTATATGGAAATATTCATGTACCAACAGATAGATTGTTGATAGACGTACTTAGCAGTATCGGCTACGAATTCGAGCAAAATATTTCACTACGCAAAAGAACATCTCGTAATGGCACTATATTGAAACAAGTTCTCTTGATATTCAGATATAGAGATGAATTGAAAAATGGATTAAAGCAACATGACAAGCCGTGGTTAAGTAAATGGTTTGAATTTAAAACTGGTTTGCCTCATCATGCCCAACCATTCGCAAAAAGAAACTGGGGACATCCGTTGCATAGCCTCTGTTCTTATCAAGGAAAAATGAAACCTTCTTTAGCTTATTATTTAGTTAAAACTTTTGCGAAAGAAGGAGATACTATTTTAGATCCTTTTGCTGGGGTAGGAACTATTCCTTTTGAAGCTTCTTTAAATGGAATAAAGTCTTTTGGATTTGACATCAGTCCTTCAGCGTTATTTATTGGCCAAGCAAAATTAAGTAAGCCAAATTATCAAGATTCTCTAGATCTAATAGAGAAACTTAATTTATATATTGGTGAAAATAAACCAACAGAAGATGAATTAGGGGGAGCAAATTCTTTTGGATATAATAATAAACTCAAAGATTATTTTGAACAAAAAACACTTAATGAAATTTTATTGGCAAGACGATATTTCAGGATTCATCCTCCCATAACTCAATCAGATGACTTGGTAATCTCAAGTCTTCTTCATATCCTTCATGGAAATAGACCATACGCCTTGAGTAGGAGGTCACACGGCATAACTCCCTTTGCCCCTACTGGGAGCTTTCAATATAAATCGTTAATTGGTCATTTAAAAGATAAAGTTATCAGAAGCCTTGGGGTAAATTACCCAGAAAATTTCGCAGAAGGAAAAATGTTTTTTCAAGACGCTACCCTTTGGTGGCCACGTGAGGTTGATAATTTAGATGCTATCATTACATCTCCACCTTTTTTTGACAGTACAAGATTTCATTTGGCTAATTGGATGCGTCTTTGGTTTTGCGGGTGGGAAAAAGAAGATTTCAAAGCAAAGCCCTTATCGTTCATTGATGAAAAACAAAAACAAACATTTGATGTATACGAACCGATTCTAAGGCAATCAAGAGAAAGACTAAAAAAAGGAGGCATTATTGTTTTTCATCTTGGAAAAAGTAGAAAATGTGACATGGCAAATGAATTGGCGAAAATTGCTAAAAAATGGTTTAAGGTAGAAGATATATTTTCAGAGAATGTCCAACATACTGAGTCGCATGGAATAAGAGATAAGGGAACAGTTGTAGAACATCAGTTCTTAGTTCTCAGTTAATCCAAGCATTATTTTATTCTGTGGAGAAACTTGATCCATCAATTTATTGTATTCTAGTAATTTTATCAGATCATCTACTCTACGAGACAAATCCGTTGCTCCACGTACATTAAGCATTCTGTCTATGCACTTATTAACATCAATATTGGGATTTATTATTGGTTTCTTGCTAGAAATTATCGATAAATTTGCTCCTATAACCATTGCTAGCTTTTTAAGTTCACTATTTGTATAAAACTGACTTGGCCATCTATCTCTCTTGTTTCCGTTCGCTTCTCTTGAAAGCAAGACAGCATTATTTTTTCGTAATGGATATAAAAATCTAGAAGGCAATAAGTGGTCAATTGCCCAAGAATCTCGATCTTGAATATCTAAAACTTTACCTGTCTTAAAACATTTACTTTCAAATTTTTGAAATAGTTCGGAAAAACCTATCTTTTCGCTTTCTCCTTCAAGAAGTAAATCGGCTATTCTTCGCTTAACAGAAGACTCGTGTAACTGTTCTTTTGTTCGTTTAGGATTTAAATTTGCATTTATAACAGATTTGCAACTTCGACATTCCATCTGTTTTTCAAGCGGACCCCAGCCCTTATGACCACTAAATGCAGATGCGGGCAAAATCTTACCACACGTATTGCATTGTTTCCAATAAGAGCTATGATATTCTGTAGAAATTGTAAAGAAAGATTTCCAAAACCTTTGGGCGGCCACCGAAAGATGTGAAGTAATTTTTTTACCCCAAGCTTTGAATGGTAAATCTTTACCGGCTAAATCAACATCGGGTAGATCAGAACTTCTGCTATGAATAAACCCACAATTCTGACATTTCCAAAGTGCATTTAAATAAGATTCTATCGGACTCAAAAGGCTTTTACCGATTTGTAAGTAGTTTCGATGAGAACATTTAAGACAGGTAAAGGAAGCCCAAGCATCGAATGCTGAGATTCCTGAAAGTCTTTTAATATCTGTTTTATTAACTGTTTTACGTCGTGCCATAAAAATTTACTTTTATTCTACCAGAAATGTAAGAGAGAAAATAGATAAGATAAATCGGGAAGTGTTAATGTTTTTCTGTTAGAACCTTTTGCACTCCCCCTTTGCCGTATTTAATCCCACTTCGCCACGTTCATGTAAACTGAACGTGGTTACGGCAGGATTTCAGCTATGTTTGAGCTTCAATAATCTGTCCAATTGTTGCAGCTAATAATTTCCTATCTTTCTCTAAATCTTTCATAGTGTTCAGTTTGAGATTAATTAAATTCTAGCACCTTGAAGGCATAAATCCAAGCACTCCGTTTGCGGACCTGTCAAGGGGTGAATGAGCCTATCGTTAAGCCTTAAAGTAGAGTTGCTAAGGTAGTTGGTGTATAATACGAGTACAAAGACCTCGTTTCCGAATTGTCGCCGGACGGCGCGCGTTCCAGACTTACGTTTGGATAGGAAACGGGGTCGAACTATTTAAACTCCCAAATATCCTCCACTCTTTTTTTAAGAAGCGCCATTAAGTCTTTGTCTTTACTCTTATAATATGAACCAATTGCTCCTGCCACCATATCGGCAAACTGAATTAAAACGTTTGTTTTCGAATCCACAAATTTTAGATCCTCAAAAATATGATTAGACTTATTATCAAGTTCTCGACTTAAATAAACTCTAAGATTATCTCTAATTTTCTTTTCTCCCCTCTTGTCAAATTTTAACTTAGCTTTCTTTATGTATTTTCTACTATTCCTTAACACCTGCATGACGATATAGTTATAAAATGACTCCTTATTGCTTATTAGAAATGGGCTGCGGATGTTTTCTTTCTTAACTACAATTGCTCTAACTCTAAATTTGTATTTTGACACCTTTTGAAAAAACTTACGTTTCACTTGAATACGGCTTTGGTGAAATTTAAACTCAACATTATCAGGAAATTTTAAATCTCTTTTAAGTTGCTTGATTTCAACTGCGGTTTTTTCTGCTTCTAAATCATCGTCAAAAATAACAAGTGCAATAATAAATACCGCGCTTGATCCCTTTTCAACTTTGAATCCGGGATCTCCGGAATCATCAATAAAAACAAGCATGAAATAATTATATTCCCTTTTCCCTCTTTTTTCACTTTCCTTTTAATCTTTTTTGCTGGTGGATTGATTTAAAATTACTCCTATTAACAACTTTTCTTCCTGATTTTTTCTCAATTTGTCTTCTGGCAGTTCCCGCAATAGTACCGCCTTCTTTAGCCACTTTTTTATTTTGGTCAAAAGTTTTAGGTACTTTTCTCTCTGAAATTTCCGTTGTGGCTGTCTCGGCAAGCATATTCAATACTAATTCTAAATTTGTCATGTTGTCCCGCAGGTTTTCTTTTTTTAGACCTTTAAGGCTTTTGTATTGCTTTGTTGTTAATCCTGCCCATGCCTGCGTTATTTCATCAGTCAAAATAGCAAATTCAAGTCCTTCCTTTACTCCTCTTTTTTCCCATTCGTCGGTTAATGCTTTTCTAATCTCAATACTTTTGAGCCTTTGATTTACCCACTCGGGACTGTATCCTTTCTTCAAATAAGTTTTTAGAGCGCGATTGATTGCTATTTCCGGATCGGCTGTTTCTTCCAAACGCTCGTAACCGACACGAGCTAACCACAACTTGAATGGCTCGGCATTTGGTGATGGAATGGATTGGATAAGACGGAGCATTGTCTGGGTATCGGCAACATCCGTTAAATAATATTTTCCATCAGAAGCCTGCATTTTCAGTTGGTGACAATTTGTCACCGACTCGCTTCCTTCTTTGCGAAGCCGTTCTGCCAACTTATTCCAATATTTTCTGGCATCAACACTGTTGGTTAATACCCTTATCACATCAACAACTGAAAAGTACCACAATTCTTTTTTGCCGTCCCAATGACGGCGGATTTTCTGCTGATTGAAAAGAATAACTGATTTTACTTTAGATGGCATATTGTTAATAATTTTATTATATTCTCTTTTCCGCCATTTTTCACTAGGTCAATTAAGGAGGTTCTGATTTTTTCGCCTTGACAAGGGGAGGAAAAGTTAATAAACTAAAAATGAGTGCCCGCCTAAGCGGCGGACAAAAAAGGAGGTGAAAAATATGACACAAGATATCGGTCAAACACTCCTTGCTTCTCTAAATAACGGAATTGCAGTGGTCGTAAGTTTTGTTCCGAAAATAATTGCCGGGACAATAGTTCTTCTTATCGGTATCATTATTGCTTCGATTCTAAAACAGGTTGTTTTGCAAATTTTTAACGCTCTTAGGATAGAGAGCTTTTTGAAAAGATACGGTGTTCCCGAAGCAAAAGAAGAATTTTCCTGGTCCAATATATTTTCCGAAATTGTCAGATGGTTTGTCATTATTATCTTCCTGCTTCCGACAGCAGATATTTGGGGATTGCCAAGAGTTGTAACAATTCTTAACCAATTCCTGCTTTACCTGCCAAATGTTCTTGTTGCAGTTATTATTGCTGTTGTAGGATTTGTATTGGGAAGCCTGGCGCATGACTTGATTTTGGCATCTGTAAAAGGCATATCGTACAGTACGGCAAATACCATAGCGTCTGTTGCCCGGTGGGCTGTAAATATATTCGTAATCCTGGCAGTGCTTAATCAATTAGGCGTTGCTACGGATTTAATCAGAATATTATTTACAGGTTTTGTAGCCATGCTGGCTATTGCCGGAGGTATTGCTTTTGGTCTGGGAGGACAGAATTCAGCCAAAGACGTAGTCGAGGGAATTCGCAAGAAGTTAGTAAAATAGCGCTTTAAATAATATTTAAAGCTTGTTTGGCGAATTAATATTGGGTATAATATACCTAGGATTTTGTTGTGTTTTTAACGGCGCCATCGTCTAGCGGCCTAGGACAGTGGGTTTTCAGCCCATTAATCGAGGGTTCGAATCCCTCTGGCGTCACCAAGCTCAGCTTGGTTCAGGAGATGAAATAACCTTTGGAGAAGAGCATGAAAAATATGAAAAGCAGGATTAGCGAGGTAATTGCGTAAAGTGTCTTAAACAGTTTATTTTTTATTAACGCAAGGACAATAAACATTGGAAAAATAACTAATACATATCTTGGAATTCCGCTCAAAGTTCCGGTTAAAGAAGGAATTAACAAACACAATGCCCCAAATATTAAATAGGAGAAACGGATATTCTTCCTCCACCCGATATAAAGCATGATTCCCGCAAAAGCGAAAAATAAAACCTCAAAAAGGGCCACCCGCCATTCGTAAATGGCAGGATTTACAGTTATTAACATTTTCACATATCTAAAAATTGTTTGGGGAAATAATACTATTGAATCAACAGTTCTGTTATTTTGAAAATTTCCCTGGGCTTGTATAAAGTAAAAAGGATTCCCCCATCTCAAAAGATTATAAAATGCATAGCTGATTAACCCTAAGGGCGTTAGGAAAATCGACAAAAGTTTAATTGGGGATTTGTTTTTTTCATTTTTAAAGTATTCATATAAGAGTGACGGGAATATGGCAATTCCGACAACTCTCGTCGCGCTCAAAAGGCTTCCTGCAATCCCCGCCCAAAACCAATTCTTTTTCCTTGCAAAGTAAAATGCCAATAAAGATAAAAGCAAAAATAAGCTTTCCGAATAAATACCGGCAAAGAAAAAAGAGGTTGGAAAAATCAAAAGAAAAACAATGCTCAGGGCCGCTACTTGATTTTCGTAATCAAGCCTTATTAGTTTGTAAAAAACAGTAAGGCCAAAAATAAAATATAGACCAACAAGGATACTTCCAGATAAATATTCCGTTGTCAAAAAAGGCATATTGCTAATAAATATGGAAGAAATTAAATGAATGGATAAAGGGAAAAGAGGAAAAAATCCCGCGTTGATGGTGTAACCGTTTGCCGCTATTTTTAAATAATACGCTCCGTCAAAATTTGCAAAAGGGTAAAGTAAAAAATTTGACAATATACTTCCGTTTTCAAGAAAATAAGAGAAAAGTGTATACCCATAACCTAATCTCGGAGGTAAAAATAGTTCGGCAATGGTTAGGGGCAGAAATAAAAAAATTCTCCAGGCAAAAAACAGCAAAGCAATTGTGATAAAATAAGACGGCATGCTTAAATTATACAATTCACTAAGCAAAAATAAAGAGTCATTCGTTTCTATTAAACCAAAAGAAATTTCCCTGTATGTCTGCGGTATTACACCATACGATACTACTCATCTGGGACACGCTTTCACGTATATTTCCTTTGATATTCTTGTCAGATTTTTGAAATATAAAGGTTACAAGGTTAAATATACCCAAAACGTTACGGACATTAATGATCGTGATAATGACATTCTGAGAAGGGCTTTGGAGCAGAATATTTCCTGGCAAAATCTTTCCGATTTTTGGACAAAAAAATTTTTGCAGGATATGAGAGTTTTAAACTGGACCCGACCAAATAATTATCTCAAAGCTTCTGAAAATATAGATTCAATGATTCGAATCATTGAACTACTGCTGAAAAAAAACTTTGCGTATCAAAAAAATGGGAGTGTTTATTTTGATATTGCAAAGAAAAAAGATTTCGGTAAGCTTTCAAGATTAAATAAAAAAGAGATGCTTAAAATCGCCAGGGATTTCGAAGAAGACGTAGGAAATTCCGATAAAAAAAACCCGCTAGACATTACTCTTTGGAGAGCTCAGACGCAAAATGAACCTTCCCATATTCCCTCTTTTGAAAGCCCGTTTGGATTAGGCCGTCCCGGATGGCATATTGAATGCTCCGGCATGTCAATTTCAACATTGGGCGATCAAATAGATATTCATGGCGGAGGAACAGATTTAATCTACCCTCATCACGAATCGGAAATCGCCCAGTCGGAAGGCGCAACGGGCAAAATTCCTTTTTCCGGACTTTGGATGCATACCGCGCAAGTTTCATACCAGGGCAAAAAGATGTCTAAAAGCCTTGGGAATTTAGTTATGGTTTCCGACCTTCTCAAGAAATATTCCCCGAATGTTATCCGCTGGTATTTAATTTCACACCATTACAGGCAACCGTGGGAATTTTTTGAAGAAGGTTTGGAAAAATCAAAAGAAGAATTTACGCAAATTTTAGATTATATTAAAACACAAAAATTAAACGCTAAACCAGGTGAAGATAGTTTTGGAAAATTCATCAATGCTCTTGACGATAATTTGAGTACTCCTCTTGCCCTTAAAATAATTAAAAATATTTATCAAGACCAAGGATCAACTTTGACAATAAGAAAATGTCTCTCAATCCTCGGCTTTCCCATCAAGGGTGTATAATATAGTCTTCATGAAATGTTTGTTTTTAGCAATATTAGTAATATTTTTCGGCGCCTTTTTAGCTCCTCTCTCTTTTGCAATAGAGAATCCCTTAATAATGTTGAATAACAAAGTGGGCGTTCATATACTATTTACTCAGGAACTTGACGCTGCCGGAAGACTTGTTAATACCAGTAACGGAGACTGGGGGTATGTTACTATTCCCATTCAAGCAGGAGACAGAAATTTAGAAAAATGGCAAAAATTCATGGATGATTGCCGCAAGCTTCATTTAACTCCAATTATCCGGCTTGCAACAGAAGGAGATTATTTCAATACGGCTGTCTGGCGAAAGCCAACGGAGGTTGACGTTTTGGATTTTGCAAATTTTTTAAATTCGCTGCAGTGGCCTGTAAAAAATAGATATGTAGTTGTGTTTAATGAGGTTAACAGGGGTGACGAGTGGGAAGGAAATCCGAACCCACAGGAATACGCAAGGATATTGAATTATGCAGCAGATGTTTTTAAGCTTGCGAATGAAGATTTTTTTATAATATCCGCAGGTTTGGATAATGCTTCAATAAATATTAAGAACAAATCTTTTAACCAGTATGATTTCATGGTTCAGACGGATAGAACAATACCCGGAATATTTGGCAAAATTGACGGATTAGGAAGCCATTCTTATCCCAACCCCGCCTTTTCAAAACCCCCCTGGATAACGACAAACGACAGCGTCAGCAGCTTTAAATACGAAAGAGACCTTGCTTTGAGACTTTCGGGCAAGAAGTTACCCGTGTTTATTACGGAAACAGGCTGGTCGGACAACCGTTTGTCCAAAAATCAAATATCTTCATATTTTACTTACGCATTCGAATCTGTGTGGTCGGATCCGGGCGTTGCCGCAGTAACCACCTTTCTTCTTCAGGCAGGAACAGAACCATATCTGCAGTTCTCTCTTTTGGACGGAAACGGAAATTTAAATGAAATTTCGGACACAATTCAAAAACTTCCAAAAATAGCAGGAAAACCAACTGTTAACTACAATACAGAGCTTTCTTCAATCAGCCAACAGGACAAAAATACTCCCTTAAAGGCTTTTCCCAAAAAAATACAGTACGGAAATCCTGCTTACGAAAAAGTAAATGGAGTTGCCGTTTTTCTCAAATGGATTCTCAAACTTCCGCCTGATTTGTGATATAATAAGTATATTCAAAAGCCTAAATATGAACACTCAAGATACACCGTATGAGCTTATGAATAGCCTCACCCACGGTGAAATTAAAATTGAAGAATCAATGATGCGGATAAGGGATTTCCTAGAGGAAGATCCTGATGCGGAATATAGTCTTGTAATTGGTACTGATTCCCACGAAAGGATTAACAACGGGGATTCAAAAACCATAAACTTGGTAACTGCCGTTCTAGTCCATAGAAAGGGTTTTGGCGGAAAATATTTTTGGAGAAGGAAAAATCTGTCAAATATTCACAATCTTCGGGAGAAAATTTACGCTGAGACCCTTGAATCTCTTAATTTTGCTTTATTTTTTGTCCCCTTGTTAAGAAAAGAGCTGAATGGGAATTCTCCCTTCTACAATCTGGAGATTCACATCGATGTTGGAGAGCATGGGGATACGAGGGACATGATAAAAGAAGTTGTCGGCATGGTTACGGGCAATGGTTTTGTCGCAAAAACAAAACCCTACGCTTATGGAGCGTCTTATGTGGCGGATAAACACACGTAAACGAAATTCGAAAGTTAAAATGCAAAATGCAAAATTAGAATGGGATGAGGCGGAAGAGATAAAAAAAGATATAGATGAAATATTAGAAGCTTTGAACTTTTTACATATTGATACTTCAAGGATTTTCTGCTTTAGAACCTCCGGGTCCAAGTCAAGAGCTTATGCCAGAATTTGGGCAATGCCCAAAATCTTTCAAAGAGCATTAGGAATTAAACCCGCCTACGTTATAGAAGTTTTATCAAAGTACTATGATAAACTGGATGAGGATTCCAAAAAAAAAGTTCTTATCCACGAACTTCTGCACATACCCAAAAATTTTTCCGGCTCTCTTCTTCCTCACAGAAGCCGTTACAGACATTTACAGTCAGAAGTTAACAGGTTGTTTAAGCAATATAAGAATTTGACGGTAGAAGATAGAAGATAGAGAATAGTAATTTGACGGTAGAAGATAGAAGATAGAGAATAGTAATTTTCCAACTTCAATCTTCAAAATTCCACCATCCATCCTCTACCATCTACCGTCCAATAAGTATGATTACCATTATTCACGGAGACAATATTGCGCAGTCCAGAAATTATTTCCTGGATTTAAAATCCAAACAAAAAGAGGCTATTTCTTTTGACGGAAGTAAAATTACAATTACAGATCTCGCACAAAATATCGAAGGGTCCGGACTTTTCAGCGACACAAAAACATTATTCATCGAAGATTTTTTAACAAAAGCTAAAAAGAAAGATAAAGCTGTCAAGGAAATTTTAGATTTTATTGCCAAAAATTCGAAGGAATCTGCTTTTGTTTTTTGGGAGTCAAAAGAAATTGCAAAAAGAGATTTATCATTCTTCAAAAATGCAATCAGCAAAGTTTTTAAACTTCCCAAGAACATTTTTTTATTTTTGGATAGTTTAAGACCGAATAATGCAAAACAGCTTCTTAACTTATTCCACCAGGCGCTGGATAACGGCATTGAGCCGGAGCTAATCTTATTTATGCTGCAAAGGCAATTCCGCCTGCTGTTGGCTTTGTCCGATCCGGGTGAAGAAGCAATTGATGAGGTTTCCCGGCTTGCCCCCTGGCAAATGGAAAAGCTGGAAAGACAAGCGCAGTTGTTTAATGCTGCGCAACTGAAAAATATTTATGACAAGCTGTATGAAATTGAACTTGGCCAGAAAACCGGCCGCTTAAACCTATCTCTAACTCAATCCATTGACTTTTTCCTTTTGGAAATATAGCATATTATCTATGCCAATCTTGAAGAAAACAATGTTTCGTGAATATGATCTTAGGGGTCGCGAAGCAGAAGATGAATTGAATGATAATTCAATGTACTTTATCGGAAGAGGATTTGGTACGTTTCTTGCCAAAAAAAACATTTATCAAGCGGTGGTTGGCCATGACGCAAGAGGCACATCTGAAAGCTTTCATAAAAATGTTGTCAAGGGATTAAGGGAATGCGGAATAAACATTATTGACATTGGAACAATAACTACTCCAATGGGTTACTGGGCGCAGTATTATCTAAAAGTTAAAGGTTTAGTAACGGTAACTGCTTCGCATAATCCTGCAGGATGGAACGGAGTAAAACTTGGATCGGATTTTTCCTATACTCTTTTAACAAAAGAGTTGCAGGAAGTATACGATATTATAAAAGATGAAAAATTTATAGATGGAAAAGGGCCTGGTTCAATAAAGCAAGAAAATATAGAAGAGGCATATATAAAGGATCTACTTTCTCGGGCAAAAATTACCAAAAAATTTAAAATTCTAATTAATGCAGGAAATGGAACGGCAGGTCCGGTATACGCGCAGCTCCTCAAAGAAACAGGGTGTGAAATAGTTGAGCATCTTACAAATGTTGATCCTGCGTATCCAAATTACACTCCAAACCCCGATGGGACAGCAATGATGGAAGATACAGGTAAACAAACTGTTGCAAATAAATGCGATTTCGGATTTGCATTCGACGGAGATGGGGATAGACTGGGACTCGTTGATGAGAAAGGCAGTACAATCTGGCCTGATAGATATATAATTCTTCTTTCAAGACTTGTTTTAGCAAAACATCCGGGAGCGAAAATTGTTTTTGACGTAAAAGTATCAGAGGCATTACCTGAAGATATTAGAGCGCATGGCGGAATTCCAATAATGTGGAAAACCGGACACTCTTACATAAAAGCAAAACTGGCAGAGGAAAAAGCGGCAATGGCTGGCGAAATGAGCGGACACATATTTTTCGTTGATGATTTTTATGGATTTGATGATGGGGCTTTTGCAGCGTTAAAACTTCTTGAATACTTATCTGCTCAAAATAAATCTTTGTCTCAAATTATTTCAAATACTCCTTATTATGTCTCAACTCCAACAATTCAGGTAAAAACAACCGATGAGGAAAAATATAATGTTGTCAATGAGCTTGTTAACGAATTTAAAAAAGAAAAATATAAAGTTATAGATATTAATGGCGCAAGGGTTTATATGGATGATGGCTGGGGTCTTGTAAGAGCTTCTTCCAATACTCCGACATTAGTTCTTCGCTTTGAATCAAAGACAAAAGAAGGGCTGGAAAAAATTAAAAAAATATTTAAGGAGAAACTCGACCGTTTTGATATCGTTAGTAAAAATTGGGATTCAACCGGGCATTAATTGCATGTCTAATGAACTAAGAATTGCCATAGGCGCAGCCAAGAAGGGCGCTAAAGAAGCTCTAAAATGGTACAATAAACCACTGGAGATTAGATTAAAGGAGGATAAATCTGTAGTTACAATAGCCGATGAGCAATCGGAAAATGCAATTAAGCAGTTCATTTTATCTTATTACCCTACTGCAAGATTTATTGCTGAAGAAAGCAGAGGCAATCAAAAAGAAATAGAGTGCTGGATTATAGACCCAATAGATGGCACTAGAAATTTTAGCAGAGGAATTCCGCTTTGGAGCGTTTTAATCTCACTATACAGAAAGGGGGAATTCGTTATCGGTGTTTGTTATTTTCCCGTATTTAATTGGCTGATATTTGCTGAAAAAAATAAAGGTGCTTTTTGCAACGGAAAAAAAATAAATGTTTCAAGCATAAGTAATTTACGCGTTTCCTATACCGCTTTTGGCAGTCCAAGGCATTTTAAGAATAAGCAAAAAATAATTGATCTAATTAACGCAAGCGGTTCAACAAGATGTATGGATTTGTCTTATTCAGCCTATTTAGTTGCTAGTGGTAAAATGGATGTCTTAGTAGATGCATACGGCAAAATTTGGGATGTTGCCCCATTTAAGGTGATTGTTGAAGAAGCAGGTGGCAAATTAACAAACTTACAAGGGAATCCATGGACAATAAATGACGAAGGATACATTGCAACAAACGGGCTCTTGCACGACCAAATAGTTCAACTAATTAATTCTCAAGTTTAACTCCTTGATAATTTTGGGAAATACCTCAATAATAGTTGTATGGGAACAAATTCCCGCCATATTATAAATTTTTCTCAACTCTACAAATACGACTTGGATGAAGTCGGCAAAAAAGCTCACCAGATTGGCATACTAGAACATTTGGGAGTTTCTATTCCCGAAGGATTTGCAATTCTTTGTTCCGCAGATTTATCGGTAAGCTTAATCAAAGAAATACATAGAGCATACAAGAGGCTTTCGGGTTTGTTCAGTGAAGCATCTGTTAACATTTTTACTTCCGACAGGAGCAATAAATTTGTTATATTTTTTGATGTGAAAGGAGATGCTAATCTTATTCATAAAATACAAACAGTTTGGACATCTAAAACAAAAAAACCAATTGCTATAGTCGTGCAAAAAAATATTAAATCAAAAATAGGAGGAAAATTCGTTACAAACGATTACATAAACAATAACCGCAATGCTCAATTTGCTAATTTTGCAAAGAAAATTCAGAACTATTTTTATTTCCCGCAAGAGGTTGATTATAAAGTATATAAAGGCAAGATTTATGTAACCGCTATTAGACCTTTAACAAAAATTTCCGAAAAAAAACCGACAGCGCAAAACAGAAGAGAAAGGAAAATATTAGCCAAAGGAACATCTCTTAATCCGGGGATCATAACAGGGTCAGTAAGGATTTTGAGAAACCAGGATTATTATCAGGTAAAAAATAATGAGATTGCCGTTATTCCGCAATTAAACAAATTGCTTTACAGCAAGATATCAAAAGCAAAAGCCGTAATTGTTGATTCAGAATTAGCAAGCTCCTATGATAAGATGATATATAGAAAAAATATAAAAACACCAACAATTATGGGAGCTAAAAATGCTACCCACATACTACAAAATGGAAACATTATTACCATTAATGGATCAACCGGCGAAATATACTCAGGCGGATTAATGTAAAATACATTATGGCAAAAATAAAAACAATAGACGCCCGCGAAATTCTTAATGCAAAAGGTCTTCCTACTGTTGAGGCAGCCGTTACCCTAAGCGACGGGAAAATTGGAGTTGCCTCCTGTCCCAGCGGAAAAATAATTGGAGATTACGAAGCGCTGGAATTAAAAGATCATGATGCGAATCGCTTTCAAGGACAGGGGGTTTTGAAAGCTGTCGGGAATATAAAAAACATAATTGCTCCCGCATTGGCCGGTAAGGACGCAGAACGCCAGCAGGAGATAGATAAAATTATGATAAATCTTGATGGCACTCAAAATAAATCCCGTCTTGGCGCTAACGCTATGCTTGCCGTATCTATGGCTGTAGCAAAAGCAGCTGCAGAAAGCTCTATTCTTCCGCTTTTTATTTATTTAAGGCAGTTTCTAAAAAATAGCAGTGATCCGCTTAAGATTCCTGTTCCTATTTTTAATACAACTCAGGATGGATTTCTTGTGGTTCCTGCTTCTTTCAAGTCATACGCGGAATCTATACAAATCGGAGAAACAATTCACGAATCTCTAAAGAAAACCGGAGAAAATACTATCCCAGACATATCAAGCAACAAGGACTCTTTATTTCTCATCAAACAGGCAGTTGATAACGCTCACTTAAGACTTGGGTTTGATGTTTTCTTGGGACTTGATGCCGGAGTGTCTAAGAACCTGCCCAACGCCTTATCCTCTCAAGACCTTGCTAGCTACTACGAAAAATTAAACAAAACCAATAACCTTTTGTATTTGGAGGACCCTTTCGAACAAAATGATTGGGATGGATGGACAAATTTATCGGAGAAATTATCAGAGTCTGCTATAATTGCGGGCGGAAATTTAATAGCGGCAAATCCTTATCGTCTGCAAATGGCCCTTAATAAAAAAGCCGTTAATGCAATCGTAATAAAACCAAGTCAAGTAGGTACCGTAATTGAGTCTTTGGCAATTGCGCAAGCCGCAAAAGAAACAGGACTAAAAACAATAGTTTCTCACAGAAGCGATGAAACGAACGACGATTTTTTGGCGGATTTTGCCGTAGCCGTAGTTGCAGATTATGTTAAGCTGGGAAACTTAGCTATGGGAGAAAATATTGCCAAATATAACAGGCTTTTGCAAATAGAAAACCAGCTGAAAATTTTATAATATGGCAAGCTTAATTTTAGTGAGGCACGGAGAATCCGAGTGGAATGAAAGAGGTTTGTGGACGGGATGGACTGATATCGGCTTGTCCGAGAAGGGAAAGGAAGAAGCAAGAAAGGCCGGAAAAAAATTAAAAGGCTTCTCAATTGATATTGCCTATACTTCTGTTTTATTGCGCGCAAAACAAACTCTTGATGAGATTAAAAAAGTCTTAAGTTTACAAGATACTTTAACAATTGAAAATCAAGCCTTAAATGAACGCAACTACGGGATTTACACAGGAAAAAATAAATGGGAAATTCAAAAAGAGGTTGGAGAAGAAAATTTTAAAAGCTTAAGAAGAGGGTGGGACTTCCCTATTGAAAATGGCGAAAGCTTAAAAGACGTTTATAATCGAGTAATTCCCTATTATGAAGAGCAAATTTTACCAAAACTTAAGGAAGGCAAAAACGTTCTTATTTCCGCTCACGGAAATTCTTTGCGGGCATTGGTAAAACACCTTGAAAACATTTCCGATAAAAATGTAGAAAACCTGGAAATTCCAACAGGCGGAATTTATGCTTACCAAACAGATAATGAAGGAAAAACCGCATCCAAACAAATCCTCTAATAACACGCTGGCTAAATCTTAAAAGGGAAATCAGCTAGCATATAATCTAAAGCATCCCCCTCCTGTTTTGGTTTTTTGAGTGTTCGCAAAATAGGCCCTATATCCTCCGGGGAAGATTTTGTTTTAACTATTTTTACCACATCCTCTTCTAACAAAATGTCAACATTGTTGTTGCGTAGATAATCTACAGCCTGATTTATTACGATTGAAAATCCAGGAGGAACTTGTCCTACAAATGTTCCATCTTCGTTGCTTAATAATTTCCATATCTTAACCAGCATTGCTCCATAAAATATGGGATTGCGAGGAATACCACTATATCCTGCGCCCATTCTTTCCATTATTAAATCCACTTTTCTCCCGCCTAATTTACTTTTAACTTCCTTCCATGTTTTATTGTCCATAACATCACCTTCTATCTGCCATATGTTCAGTGCTTTATCTCTCGACTTTTTTTCCTTGTCCCGTATATCTTTATACGATATCGCTATTCCCAATATTTTTTTATGCTTATCCTTATTTTTAGCCGTCACAGCTAAATCCGCCAATGTGTCTGAAGGACCCATAATGTCTATTGCAATAGGTCTTTTTCTTCTTAGAACTAGATCAATAAGGGAAACACCATTTAAAACTTTATCAAAATTTTCCTGGTAGCCATCTAACAATGGGTTCCACGAACTATACTTCTCAACGCGCCTCTTGTCTCCGTATAACGCCCATTGATCGTTCGTAAGAAATCCATATCCTTTATTAGCTTTTTGCTGTTCTTTTATGAGTCCAAAAAGCCCCAGTTGTCTTTCGGCAATTACCATATTATTTATCGATTATTAAGTAAAATCACAAACTCACCTTTAGGAGTAGTTTTTGTGAAGTGAGCTAATGATGCGGAGATTTTTTCGCGCCGTATTTCCTCATGTATTTTTGTCAGCTCTCGGCAAATAACAATATCCATGTCGCCAAAAACTTCTTTTAGTTCTTGCAGAGTTCTTATAATTTTATGGGGAGCTTCGAACATTATAATTGTTGCTTTAATGATTTGAATCATTGAAGCAATATTTTTAAAAAACGTATTCCTGTGGCCTGGTTTTTTTGGAGGATAACCGACGAACAAAAACTTATCGGTCGGCAGACCCGAACTTACCAAACTGCTAATAACCGACGAGGGGCCCGGAATTGACTCAATCTTAATTCCCTCTCTGACACACTCTCTCACCAATTTAAATCCCGGATCGGAAATTGTGGGAGTACCCGCATCGGAAACCAAAGCGATGCTTAGCCCGTTTTTCAAGGCATTGATAATTTCCGGAATTCTTTGCATCTCGTTTTGCTCATAATACGAAACCAAACGCGGCTTTAAACCTTCCGGCAAAACCTGCGAAAGCAGTATTCCCGTCTTCCGGGTGTCTTCACACGCAATTGCATCAGCCGCTTGCAAGGTTTTAATTGCTCTAAGTGTTATGTCCTGAAGATTCCCAATCGGGGTAGCTACTACAAATAAAGTTCCCATTTTATTTGTTGAATGGCTTGGTAATGAAAACTAATATATGCTTCCTAGTTTCTTTATTTTTCAATATGGTGATCGCCTGAGGAAGAACAGATACCATAATTATAAAACCAACAATGGGTAAAAGATACTTGTCCACATCAGGAATCATGCTTCCCATAAAAAAACCCAATAATGGAAGGCAAATTGCCCACAATATCCCGCCAATAATATTGTAAGCGAGGAATGTTTTGTAGTTCATACTTCCTATTCCTGCGACAATCGGAGCAAATGTTCTGACTGCAGGCATAAATCTCGCTAAAATTATTGTTTTCTTGCCATATTTTTCGTAAAACTTTTCTGCCTTAATGATATGATCTGGATGAAAGAAAAAGGAATCTTTTTTTCTAAATAATTTTTTCCCGACTTTATGCCCAAAAGCATATCCGACACTGTCTCCCAATACGGCGCCAAGAAAACAGATAAAGCATAAAACCACGATGTTGAAAATTCCCTGTGATGCTAAAAAACCTGCCGTAAACAGAAGGCTGTCGCCCGGAAGAAAGAATCCAAAAAGAAGCCCTGACTCGGCAAAAATAATTGCAAGTATTCCTAAATATCCGATTGCCGGAAGAATTGTCTCAAGCTGCATCAAGTTATTATATCAGATATTACGCAAATTTGCGGACTACCCCAACAGCTTTTCCTTGAATTGTTAAGGAGTTTGGGTAAATTGGCGCCATTTCCGCATTAGCAGGTTTTAATACAATTTTACCATTTTCATTATAGAATCTTTTAAGCGTTGCCATACTGTTGTCAACCAGAGCAACTACAATGTCACCGTTTACCGCTGTGCTTGCTTTCTCAATAACAACAAAATCCCCATCAAGAATTCCATCCTCTATCATAGAGCTGCCTTTCACCTGCAAAACATACGCTGTTTTTTTGCCGGATATCATAGATGCGGAGACGTGAAAGGTTGCATTTGGATCGGTATGCGGCTCCAATGGTTTTCCTGCCGCAATATAACCCATGAGGGGAAGTTCTATTGAAGCTGTACTTCCCAATAGCGAAAAAGTTACTTTTTGATCCAGTATTTTAAGCACTCTTGTATTCCCGTCAACCTTTTGAACATATCCTTTTTCGACCAATGCTTTAATTAAAGAGTGAACCGTAGAATTGCTTTTGTGTCCGGTAGCAGATGCAATTTCCCCCAAAGTTGGAGAATATCCAAATTGCCTTTGAAATTGGGCAAGAAACTCCAGAACTTCTCTTTCTTTTTTATAAATTACACCCGGCATATGTTTATTTTATACTAAAGTTAATGTGTCATCCTGAACTTGTTTCAGGATCTTTGTCTTTTGAGATTCTGACCTTCGTCAGAATGACAATAAAGATATGCTTATTTTATACGAAATATTCGAGTATTTTGTCAACATAACAAACGCATACAAACGTATGGTAAAATAGGTCATTATGAAATTTAAGTTGGTTTCGGATTTTCAGCCAACCGGAGATCAGCCTCAGGCCATAGAAAAACTTGTTAGCAATCTCAGTAAAAATATCAGAAATCAAGTTCTTCTTGGGGTTACGGGAAGCGGAAAAACTTTTACCATGGCTAACGTTATTCAGGAAGTTCAAAGACCAACGTTAGTTATTTCCCATAATAAAACATTGGCTGCGCAGCTTTACCAGGAATTCCGGGATTTTTTCCCCAACAATGCCGTATCTTATTTTGTTTCTTATTACGATTATTACCAACCCGAAGCCTACATTCCCCAAAGCGATACCTACATTGAAAAAGAAGCGGAAATTAACGATGAAATTGACAAGCTAAGGCTTTCTGCAACAACCAATCTTTTAACCAGAAAAGACGTTATCGTTGTTGCCTCTGTCTCTTGCATTTACAATTTAGGCTCTCCTGTTGAATACGGAAAATTTGTTCTTGAGCTCGCGCAAGGAATGAAAATTAATCTAAAATCAATCATGTTAAGACTAACGGACTTACAATACGATAGGAATGAATATGCTTTTGAAAGAGGAAGTTTTAGAGTAAGGGGAGAAACAATTGACCTTTTTCCCGCCTACAAAGATACGGGAATAAGGATCGAATTAACGAATAACAAGCTAACAAAGCTTTCAGAATTCAATCCTTTAACCGGAGGCGCAATTTCTATTTTGAGGAACACTGTTATATACCCGGCAAAACATTATATGACTGATCCCCAAACCTATAACAACGTTTTTCCAATAATTAGAAAAGATATGGAAGAACAAATTAATAAATTAAAATCAATCGGAAAAAACTTGGAAGCTCACAGATTGGAGCAGCGGACAAATTTTGATTTGGAAATGATCAGAGAAGTAGGCTACGTAAACGGAATAGAAAATTATTCCAGATATTTTGATGGAAGAGCGCCCGGCCAACCGCCTTACACGCTGCTGGACTATTTTGATCACGCCTCAAAAGATTTTCTAACTATTGTCGATGAATCCCACATCACATTACCCCAGTTGAGAGGAATGTACAACGGCGACCAATCAAGAAAAAACACATTAATTGATTATGGATTTCGCCTTCCTTCGGCTCTGGACAATCGCCCGTTAAAATTTGCAGAATTCATGCAAAGAGTTAAGCAAATAATTTATGTCAGCGCAACTCCTGATGAATACGAATTATCTTTGGCCGGTGAAACTTCCGTTGTTGAACAGCTAATCCGTCCGACCAATCTGGTTGACCCGCAAGTAATTATCAAGCCTACAAAAGGGCAGATTCCAGATTTAATTGCTGAGATTAATCGAAGAGTTGCTAGAAAACAAAGAATTCTAGTTACCACTTTAACCAAAAGAATGGCAGAGGAGCTATCTTCGTATCTGGAAGAACAGAATGTTAAAGTTGCATATCTTCATTCGGATATTCAAACATTGGAGAGGCAGGATATTTTAGATAGATTGAGACAAGGCGAATATGATGTGCTGGTTGGAATTAATTTACTGCGTGAAGGATTGGATTTACCTGAAGTTTCCCTGGTTGCGATTCTGGACGCAGACAAAGAAGGTTTTTTACGAAGCCGGACATCCTTAATACAGACCATGGGAAGAGCAGCCCGTCATATTGACTCTCAAGTGATCATGTATGCGGATAACAAAACACGCTCAATGGAAAAAGCAATTGAGGAAGTTGAAAGAAGAAGAAATGTGCAGCTTGCTTACAATAAAAAATACAATAAAAAACCCATTGGAATTCAGAAAAAAATTAAAGATAGACTTGTTGAAAAAGAATTTGAAGCAGAAAAAGATTTAAACTTCTTACTAACGCTCTCGAAAAAAGAAGTAATTTTACCTGATGAAAAAGAAGATTTAATTAAAGAATTAAGAAAAGAAATGAAAATTGCAGCCCAAAACCTCAACTTCGAAAAAGCCGCTATGGTAAGAGACCAGATAAAACTCTTGAATTCTAGATAAACTTAGCTTGCATGTTAAGGATCAACCTTGTATCAAGGTTGGTCCTTAGTAATTTAAAATCCGCTGATGTTACGAGTGATTTCGATACTTTTAGCTTCATTTCCGTTTAATACTACAGACACCGCGTCTATTCTAAGACTTTTCGGAAGATTATTGTGCGTTAATTTGTAATATTGCGCGGTTTTAATTAACGATTTTAATTTCCAATAAGTAATTGCCTCAAGAGGACTTCCGTATGAATTCGAAGTTCTTGTTTTAACTTCAGTAAAAGATAAAACTTTTTCTTTTTCACTTGAGTCGATTGCAATAATGTCAATCTCTCCGTATCCTTTTCTGAAATTTCTTTCAATAATTTTGAAGCCTAATTTTTTAAGGTATTCACAGGCTTTCTCTTCGCCAAGCCTAGCAGTTGGATTTGCAATTCTCACTTTTTAAAGAGGTTTTGGCAACCTCAGGTAATAAAGCTTTGCCCGCCTGATTTTCTTTTTTGAGTGTCCCTTAAGAACAATCTTTTCTATGTTCGGAGATTTAACAGGGAATATCTTTTCTACCCCTACATCCCCAACAATTTTCTGCACTGTAAAACTCTGATTTCCTCCCCTGCCTTTTAAGGCTAAAACAGTGCCCTCAAACACTTGAATCCTTGACTTATCTCCTTCTTTAATTTTCTCATGCACCCGAACTATGTCTCCCGGCACAAAATCAATTTTCGCAATCATGAACACTATTATAGCAAATATCAGTGTCCATGTCATGTTGAACTAGTTTCAGCATCTCAAGCAATGAGGACTAGATCCTGAAATAAATTCAGGATGACATTCGAGAACACGCGTCGATGAAGCCTAAAAAAATTGGATGAGGATTTAATGGTCGACTCTTATATTCCGGATGACCTTGTGTTCCCAAATAAAAAGGGTGAACATCCCTTGGAAGTTCAATTATTTCGACTAAATTCTCAACTACTGATCTGGCGGAAATAATCAAACCTGCATTTTCGAAGTCTTTGGTGTATTTGTCATTAAACTCATATCTATGTCTATGTCTTTCCGATGTTAAGCTTTTTTTCTTGTCTACAAAATCATTGTATTTATTATAAAGCTCGTAAGCTCTTGTTTTTTCTTTTACTTTCGCTTCCCACCCGCCCAAACGCATTGTTCCACCATATGATCTTCTTTTCATAAGTTCTTTTTGACTAGGAATTAAATGTATAACCGGATGTTTTGTTTTCGTGCTGTTTTCGGTTGAGTTTGCGTCTTTAAAATTTAAAATATCCCGCGCATAGGCAATAACCGCCAATTGCATTCCATAACAAAGCCCCAAATAAGGGATTTTTTTCAACCTAGCGTAAGAAGCAGCCTTGATCATTCCCTCTGACCCTCTTTCTCCCCAGCCAATCGGCACAATAATTCCGTCGGGTTTGCCGATTATTTTTTCCGGGCCTTCTTTTTCGACTTTTTCGGCATCGACCCAAGTTGTTTTTATTTCAACTTTAGATGCCCATCCCGCATGATCTATTGCATCAAAAAGCGCAGCATAGGAATCTCTTAACTGATAGTCCCCCGTGCCAAAATATTTTCCAATAATCGCGATTTCTATTTGTTTTTCTTTTTTACATTTAATACTCTCGATAAGATTTTTCCATTCTGTCAATTTGGGAGATTTTATGGGTAAGCCGAGCTTTTTCATTATTTTTTCATCCAAACCCTGATCATGCAGTAAAAATGGAATTTCGTACACCGAGGATAAATCCGGGTTTGAAATTATATCTTCCGGGTGCATGTTGCAAAATAGCGCAAACCTATCTCTTCTTCTTTGGTCAAGAGATCTGGCAGACCTTGCAATGACGAAATCCGGCTGTATCCCCATTGAGTTAAGCGTTCTGACCGAAAGCTGAGCCGGTTTTGTTTTAGGTTCACCCAGGTGAAAGGGTGTCGGGACATAAGTAACGTGAATGTGCAAAACATCTCCGGGGTTTCTCAAGGTCATTATTCGGGAAGCTTCATAGTAGAAAACATTTTGATATTCTCCGGCGGTTCCCCCTAATTCGATAAGAACAATTTCGGATTTATTTTTTTTCGCCACTTTATAAATTCTTGATGTAATTTCATCTGTTATGTGAGGTATTGCTTCAACATCTTCTCCGTGATACTCAAATCTTCTTTCTCTATCTATGACAGCCTGGTAAATTTTCCCCATGGTAACAAAATTATCTTTTCCCATGTTGCTGTCAAGATATTTTTCATAAGTACCGATATCCATATCTCCTTCCGTTCCGTCTTCACAAAGGAAAGGATCCCCATGTTCAATTGGATTAATTGTTCCGGCATCAAGATTTAAGTAGTTTTCAAACTTCATTGGGGAAACTTTATATCCCGCTGTCTTGAGAAGAAGAGCTATGGAGGCTGCAGTTGTGCCCTTTCCTATTCCCGAAATTACCCCTCCGGAAACAAAAATGTATTTTGTCCTTTTTGCAGTGTGCACGATTTATGTTATCAAAATTTTTTTCCCGCGTCAACTGGCATTTTTGTGAGCGGGGTACGAGAATTGAACTCGCTTCTCTACCTTGGGAAGGTAGCATACTACCGGTGTACTAACCCCGCTTTCCTTATTGTATTTTAGCACAAAATTTATCGCGGGATTTTGAGAACGTTTCCGGGGTGGATTAGGTTTGGATTGACTATGTTATTTGTTTTTGCAATCTGCGTCCATCTGAATCCGTCGCCATATGCTCTAACAGCAATACTCCACAAGTTATCGCCTTTTATTACAGCGTACGTATTGCCGGTAATAGAATTATTTTTGACTATTTCATTGGCTGGAATAGTTAATTTATCTCCTGAATAAATTAATCCCGGATTTTCCAATTTATTTAATTTGGCAATTTCAACCCACCTGTAACCATTATTGTAAATATTTTCAGAAATGGACCATAAGTCATCGCCTGGCTTTACCGTATATGTCGATGAGGTATTTGTACTTTGGGATAATTGTTCGCTTATTTTCGAGGCGTCATCAGTAGAGCTTATTTGCTTGCTCTTATTTTCTTTAGCAAAGGAAATAAATAAAATACCGATTATCAAGACTACGATTGCGCCTAATATCAAACTCGTATAGGATTCAGTGAGTCTAATTTTGTTAAAAATTCCACTTGCTTTTTTTGCCATAAGACAATTACTTTCTTAGGGCAGAAGTTAATAAAACAGACTTTGCAGCTAGAGCATTTTGCGGGATCGGCGGGACTCGAACCCGTAGCCTCCTCCGTGACAGGGAGGCGCTCTAACCAATTGAGCTACGACCCCTTTGCTGCTATTTTAGCAGATAATTGAATTCCACACAACAATAAATTAGAATTAAGCAAATGACCCATTCGATTTCACTCAGGGTCATAGTGAGCAAAGTCGAACTATGAGTAATCAGGAAATTGCAAAGTTATTCAGAAACATTGCGGCGGCGTATTCGATTAAGGATGATAAAAAATTCCGCTTTCAAATTTTGGCTTACCAAAAAGCTTCCGAAGCGATTAATGCTACGACGTCCGAATTGCGGGATTTATACAAAGAAGGAAAACTGGACATTATTCCGGGAATTGGAGAAACTATCAAATCCCGACTGGAGGAGTTGTTTAAAAAAGGTTCTGTTAGCTATTTTGACCATGTTTTAAAAGGTATACCAAAATCTGTTTTTGTTTTACTTGACATTCCGACAATTGGCCCTAAAAAAGCCTACAAGTTAACTAAAGCCTTGTCTTTACGTACTCCTGGAAAAGCCGTAAAGCAATTGATGAGCATGGCTCAAAAAGGAAAAATTGCGAAAATACCAACATTTGGGGAAAAATCACAGAAAGATATTCTCCAGGCATTAGTGGAGTATGAAGAGGGAAAAACTAAAACTGCGAGAATGGTTTTGCCCTACGCGGGAGAGATAGCGGAGAAAATTCTTGAGTACGTTAAGAAATGCCCTGCTGTAATTAGAGCAGTTCCGTTGGGAAGTCTGCGCCGCATGATGCCAACAGTCGGAGATATTGACATTGCAATTGCGTCTTACGAACCAAAAGATGCTATTGAGCGTTTTGTTTCGTATCCGTACAAAGAGAGAATCATCGAAAAAGGCCCGTCAACAGCTTCGATTCTAACGTCAGGAGGCAAACAAATTGACCTGATGGTTCAGAATCCCGACCGATTTGGCGCGCTTCTCCAGCATTTTACAGGAAGCAAGAACCACAACGTTCATCTGCGGGAATACGCATTAAAAAAAGGATTGTCTTTGTCGGAACGCGGAATAAAAAATCTAAAATCAGGCCAAAAACTTCAAGAATACTCTACTGAGGAAAAATTTTATAATGCGTTGGGAATAAGCTGGATCCCGCCTGAAATGAGAGAAGACACGGGTGAAATTGAATTAGCCATTCAGCATAAGCTTCCAAAGCTCCTTGAACTCTCCGATATCAAAGGCGACTTGCATATTCATTCTAATTTCGCAATTCAACCAAGTCATGACCTTGGGTACAACTCCATAAAAGAAATGATTGGTTACGCTGAAAAACTTAAGTATGAATATATTGGATTCTCAGAACACAACCCCAGCATTTCGAAACACACATCGGAAGAAATATACGCTTTAATAACCAAAAGAAATGAAGTTATTGAACAAATTAAATCGAACAATAAAACTATACGAATAATAAAATTACTCGAAACAGATATCTTAACCAACGGAAAGCTGTCAATTAATGACAGGTCTTTAAGTATTCTCGATGGGACTATTGTTTCGATTCACAGTTCTTTCAAGACAAACAAAAAAGAAATGACCAAAAGAGTGATTAGCGGACTTTCCCATCCAAAAGCAAAAATTCTTGCTCATCCTACAGGAAGAATGCTGAATGAAAGAAACGGATATGATTTGGATTGGGACAGTCTATTTGATTTCTGTCTAAAGAATAATAAGGCTTTGGAAATTAACAGCTGGCCGAATAGGCTTGACCTCCCTGATTCATTGATTAGGCAAGCGGTAAAATATAGCGTTAAAATGATGATCAATACGGACAGCCATTCTCTGCCTGAAATGAACCTTATGAGATACGGTGTTGCAATGGCAAGACGCGGCTGGGCAACAAAAGATGACATTGTTAACGCATTAGGATATAATGATTTCATCAAATGGCTAAAGAAATAAGGGGGCTTGCCCTCCGAAGCTTTAGCGAAGGGGGGTGATAAAACATGGATTTTAATTTAATATTAATCATCGCAGGCGTTCTTGCAGTTCTATTTATTTGGTTTACCTACAATTCATTGGCAACCGGCAAAGTTAGAATCAAAGAAGCTTTCAGCGGAATAGATGTACAACTAAAAAGACGCGTTGATTTGGTTCCGAATCTGATTGAAACTGTTAAGGGATATGCAAAACACGAAAAAGGCTTGCTTGAGAACGTAACCAAAGCCCGCTCTTCCTTAATGAATGCAACGACAACTCACGAAAAAGCAGTTTCAGATAACATGCTATCAGGCGCGCTAAAGAGCTTGTTTGCGGTTTCTGAAGGTTACCCGGACTTAAAAGCAAGTAAAAATTTCCTACAACTGCAAGAAGAATTATCCGACATTGAAGCTAAAATTGCTTATGCAAGACAATTTTTCAACACCAACGTTGCCAGTTTTAATTCAACATTGGTTAATTTTCCGGGCTCTGTAATTGGCGGGATGTTCGGATTCAAGCAGGAAGAATTTTTTGAAACAACAGGAGAGGAGAAAAAACCTGTTAAGGTAAAGTTTTAAAATGAATATTTACTCTCAAATTTCGGCCAACAAAACAAAAACTTGGCTTATAATTATATTGTTTGTTGTATTTATTACAACAATTTTATTTGTTTACGGTAAAGCTTCGGGCTATGGCTTATCATATGCGGGAATCGGACTTATAATTTCGGGCATTATGACGTTCGCAAGTTACTATTATTCGGATAAAATGGTCTTGGGAATGTCAGGGGCAAAGCAAATCGCCAAGAGAGATAATCCCCAACTTTTTAGAATTGTAGAAAATTTATGCATCGGATCGGGAATTCCAATGCCTAAAATATATATTATTAATGACTCCGCTATTAACGCATTTGCCACAGGGCGAGACCCGAAACATTCGGTTGTCTGCGTTACAACCGGAATTTTAGACAGGCTTAATAAAGTTGAGCTCGAGGGCGTTATCGCCCACGAATTATCTCATGTTCGTAACTACGACATTAGGCTTATGTCTATTGTTGTAATTTTGGTTGGTCTTGTAGCTTTACTCGCTGACTTTTTCATGCGAAGTCTTTGGTATGGCGGCGGCAGAAGAGAAAGAAGCGATAGGGGAAACGCTCAGGGAATATTTTTAATGATAGGTATTGCTATGGCAATACTCTCCCCTCTTATCGCAACACTAATTCAATTGGCGGTTTCCCGAAAAAGAGAATTTTTGGCTGATGCGTCGGGCGCTTTACTGACCCGTTATCCCGAAGGACTGGCATCTGCTTTGGAAAAAATTGCAAAAGACAAAGAGCCTTTGGAAGCTGCCAACAACGCAACCGCTCATTTATATATTGCAAATCCATTCAAAGGAAAAATCACCGGCAGCTGGTTTGCAAATCTTTTCAACACTCATCCGCCAATCGAAGAACGGATCAAAATCCTCCGCTCAATGTAATAATATTGCATTTCAAAAATTAGTATGGTAATATTTTCCCACTATGGAAAGGTTTCGTTCCTACGGTTTGTTTGAGTTTCAGTCTACGAGTTTGCGAGACAAAGAACAGAAAAGGATCATCGCGGAACAAGCAACAGATAAGGTATTTCCTAATGGCGATAATAACCGGAACGGCTCACTTCGTGTTCCGTTTGACCTCAACCAAGTAATAGCAATTGACATCCTAACTGATCCAAAAGATTTTTTGGGATCAGAAGACTTCAGACACGCTCTACCAGGATCGTTTTCAGGTCAATTAGTGGTCATCGAATTTATTGATAACGACAATAGTCGTCTAAGAACATCTCCATACGGCGATTTGCCAATGAAAGTTCTAGATGCAAATAGAAAACCGTATCTTATTGACAATATAATTGTTATGGACATGCATGGCCAGGCTGCGAAATACGAAATTGTAACCAAAAGAATTGTTCCCAAAGGAGAAAAAGAGCGTAAAGGAGAATATACCCCAATAAATTTGAGAATTGCTGAGAAAGATTCTAGGTTTGTTAAGGTTAGCGATGAAGATTTACAAAAAATAAAAACCGCTTTGGATTCAATATAAAGATACACCGCAAATCGCTACCGTCTTACCGAACTGGAAATAAGCCAATACTGTTATAATATTGATTATGGAATTCTTTTTCTCAATTATTTTTGGAAAAATAGTTAATTTTTTTATAAGAACCTTTAATTTGGGTTCTGGGTCAACCTGGCCGGGACATATTGCCTTATCAGTCAATAAAAACTTTATAAAGGATCTCCTGGGAAAAAATCAGAATTTAAAAGTTATTTTAATTGCCGGAACCAATGGGAAAACTACAACCGGAAAATTAATTCAAACAATTCTTGACAAAAATAATAAAAAAGTTTTTCAAAATACTGCCGGCGCAAATCTCCTCAACGGAATCGCCTCCGCATTAATTATTAATTCTAATTTATCCGGAAAAATTGACAAAGATTTTGGAATCTTTGAAATTGACGAAAATACCCTTCCGCTTATTCTGAAGGAAATAGAAAATCCCGACTTTATAATCTTGCTAAATCTGTTTCGCGATCAGCTAGACCGCTACGGAGAGATAGACACTATTACTTCTGCTTGGAAAAAATCGTTAGATAGTTTGTCGTCCAAGACAACCTTAATTCTAAACGCAGACGATCCCCAAATCGCAAGTTTAGCCTTACGCCTTAAAGGTGTGAACGTAAAGTTTTTTGGTCTCAATGACGCAAATTTGACTACTTTCAAAGTGCAACATGCTTCTGACTCACTATATTGTCCGGAATGCAAATCAAAACTTTCCTATTCCTCGGTTTTTTATTCTCATTTGGGAATTTGGGAGTGCTTAGAATGCAAAAATGCACGGCCAAAACTTAATTATTACAACTCCCCAATCTATCCTCTTGCGGGAATTTATAACCACTACAACACGATAGCGGCTGTCTCACTGTCTAGACAACTAAACATTTCCGAGAAGGATATACCTCCCGCTTTAAAAAGTTTTAAACCTGCATTCGGAAGACAGGAAAACTTAGAAATTAATGGCAAAAAAGTACAAATATTTTTATCAAAAAATCCTACAAGCCTCAATGAATCGCTTAGAACAATTGTGAATTTGAATGCAAAAAATTTATTAATTCTCTTAAACGACAGGATTCCGGACGGCCGTGATGTTTCTTGGATCTGGGACGTAAGTTTTGAGGATTTTTCCTCTCAATTTAAGAACATAACGGCCTCAGGAGATAGAGCATTAGATATGGGATTAAGACTTAAGTATGCAGAATTTGAAAATTTCGAAATCGAAGAAAATTTAGAGAAAGCAATAGGCATTTCTCTTGAAAAAACTTCAAAAAACGAAACTTTATATATATTGCCAACTTACTCAGCAATGCTGGAAGTCAGAAGAATATTAACAGGGAAAAAAATATTATGAAACAGAGCTTGATTATCGGGTGGCTGTATCCGGAGCTTATGTCAACCTACGGAGACAGAGGAAATATTATTGTTCTTCAAAAGAGATGTGAATGGCGCGGAATCGGCATTGAGCTAAAAAGACTTGATTTGAAATTTAGCGCTAGCGATCTAAAAAAATGCAACATTCTCTTTATGGGAGGAGCTCAGGACCAACAGCAAAAAATAGTTTCGTCCGATTTTTCCAAAGAAAAAGTCCTTGCATTAAAAGAAATGATTGAAGCCGGAATTCCCGGTCTATATATTTGCGGAGCATACCAATTCCTGGGCAAATACTACAAAGAAGCCAATGGAGATATTATCAAAGGCTTGAATATTCTAAATTTGTACACAGAAAATCCCGGCCCGGTTCATCCGCGTTTAATTGGTAATATCGCCATACGTTGTCATCCTGAACTTGTTTCAGGATATCAAACAAAACGAGATTCTGACCTTCGTCAGAATGACAGAAAAGAAACGCTAATAGGGTTTGAGAACCATGGAGGAAGAACTTATCTAGGAAAGGAAATTAAACCTCTGGGGAATGTTTTAGTTGGTTTTGGAAATAATGGAGAGGACAAAACTGAAGGCGCTGTCTACAAAAATACTTTCGGAACTTATCTTCACGGTCCAATTCTCCCCAAAAACCCCCAATTCGCGGACTTATTGATTACGCTTGCATTGAGAAAGAAATATAATGATGCAAAAATATGCATTACAGATATTAACAACTCGCTAGAAGAAAAAGCCAAAGATAATATACTTCAGAAATTAAAATTAAATAATACTAGCAACATCTTCTAATTTCGATATTCTTTTCTTGTGATCTTTAAGATGTTCATCAATTAAGTCTATTTTATCACCAAGCTCTACTTTTATTTCTTCGTGCTCTTTTTGATTCTTTTTATGCTCATGATCAAAGTAAGGAACTAAGACAGTTTCAAAAAATTCTCCCAACGAGTCAACCATCATTACCTTGATGTCCTTAAAGTCTTTTTTCGTTAACATACGGTTACATTTTGTCATTTATGAATATCCCCTGTCAACTATAACTTTTTCTATCATTTTCCCACTAAAGATCCTTCCCGCCAACTTCCTTTTGAAAAAAATACGGAAAAATTATCGACCTCCCCCTCTTGATGATTTCCTAAAAACCAACGCGCGTGATACAATTGCCAAGAGACTTAATGTTGAGGTATAATAAAATTATGAAAAAGTTTGAAAAAACCATGCTCGTAGTCTCAGATTACGCAGGGGTAAGGCCAGACAAAAAACTTAATATCGACGGGACATTTGAAACAATATACGCTACTAATTTACCTGCAATGCATAAAAGCTTGTATTTAGTTGGTATTTTTTCTGTTGATGATAATTCTCTTGAAAAAATATTTTTAAACATTGACCTTCTTAATGCTAAAGGCGAGTCTATAGTGGAAAATAAAATGCCACCTCTAGAAATTGTCTTAAGTAAAACAAATAGAAAAGTACGATTTTTTAATATCGTTGTCAACGTTAATGATATCCTTTTTAAGGAATATGGTGAATACAAATTCACAGCCAGAGTGGGAGAAGATGTAATTGGAGAATCTTTGTTCTTTGTAGAAAAACCCTTAAACTAAAATGCCCACAACAAATACAACATCATCCAGATCTAGCTCATCTTCCTCAGCATCTATAACTCTACCCCGTAAAATTAAGAATGCTTCTCCAAGCGCATCTCAGGCTATATTTCAAACGACCATTTATTTTAACAGAGATCACGTTAGAAAGATCAAGAAACTAGCAGACTTAAATATCTTAGAAGAGAATCTGGATAAATATGTAGCGCCATTAAACAAGATAATGAGCTACGTAAATAAAATAAATGAAAAATATACAGAAAACATAGATCCAACGTCACAGATAACAGGACTTGAGAACATAATGCGTGAAGATGAGGCATCCTCATCATTAAGTCAGGAAGAGGCATTATCGAATACAAAATCGCAACAAAACGGATTATTTAAAGTCAAAGCAATACTCGATGAAGAACGTGTCACTCGTCACGCATCGTAGAATAATATGAAATTAAATGGATTGACAATTAAAGAAGTGCGGGAAGGGTTAAAAACGAAAAAGTTTTCGTCTGTTGAATTGACAACTGCGTGTTTAACGCAAATTAAAAAACACGATAAAAATTTAAATGCTTTTATTACGATTACCGAAAAAGAAGCCTTGGAGCAAGCAAAAAAAGCAGATGCTTTAGCTTCGCAAGGAGAGACCTTGCAAGATAAACCCCTATTGGGAGTTCCTATTGCTTTGAAAGACTTGTTTTCCACAAAAAATATTAAGACAACTGCAGCTTCAAATATTTTGAAAGATTATGTTCCTCAATACGACGCAACAGTTGTTCGAAAATTAAAAAATGCCGGCGCGATTATAATTGGTAAAACTAACTTGGATGCATGGGCGCATGGATCAAGCGGTGAAAATTCCGACTTTGGTCCTACGAAAAACCCTTGGAACAGAGAATATGTTCCGGGCGGATCCTCAAGCGGCTCTGCGGTATCAGTAGCGTCTGACATGTGCATTGCCGCTACGGGTACTGATACAGGAGGCTCTGTAAGACTGCCCGCAAGCTTCAATAACATTGTTGGGCTTAAGCCAACTTACGGCAGAGTCAGCCGTTATGGAATTATCGCTATGGCCTCGTCGCTTGATTCAATTGGCCATTTTACAAAAACAGTCGAAGACTCAGCTTTATTTTTCAACGTAACCGCAGGGCAAGACAAATTTGACGCCACCACTCTTCCCAACCCAACCGAAGATTTTACTAGAAATCTAAACAAGGGAATTAAAGGAATAAAAATTGGAGTCCCGGGAGAATTTGTTACTTCGGATTTAGACAAAGAAATTAAAAGTAAACTTGAAGAAACTATAAAAATACTTGCAGGCTTGGGAGCGGAAATTATAGAAGTATCGCTTCCTTACACGGAATATGGAATCGCAGTTTACTACATAATCCAGCCGTCCGAAGTTTCCTCGAATCTTGCAAGATATGACGGAATAAGATTTGGAAACGGCAGGGAGGCTTTTGGGGAAGAGGCAAAAAGAAGAATAATGATGGGCATACATTTTCTGTCATCAGGCTATTATGATGCTTATTTTAATAAAGCAATGAGCGTCAGAACTCTAATAAAAAAAGATTTTGATAATGCGTTCAGAAAAGTAGATGCTTTAATTTCCCCTGTCTGCCCGACTCTTCCCTGGAAATTAGGGGAAAAAATTAATGATCCCTTGAAGATGTATCTATCTGATGTCTTAACTGTAACTGCGAATATCGCAGGCATTCCAAGTCTTTCTGTTCCTGCCGGATTTTCTGCAAATAAACTTCCAATTGGAATTCAGATTATGGGAAAACAATTATCAGAAAGTCTTTTGTTTCAAATCGGAAACGCTTTTGAACAGAAAACAATGTTCTATAAACAAAAACCAAATTTATGAATTATAAACCGGTTATCGGACTAGAAGTACACGTTGAGTTGAAAACAAAATCAAAAATGTTCTGCGGATGTTCTGCGGATTATTTTGGACAAAAACCAAACAGCCACACTTGCCCGATATGCCTAGGTCTTCCGGGAGCGCTGCCTGTTCCCAACAAAAAAGCAATTGAATGGTGCATAATGATCGGCCTTGCGCTAAACTGCAATATTTCTTTATTGTCTAAATTTGACAGAAAGAATTATTTTTATCCTGATCTTCCCAAAGGATATCAAATCAGCCAATACGATCAACCATTTTGTTCTGGCGGCTATGTCATCCTGAACTCGTTTCAGGATCTAAAAACTAAAGATACCGAGATGCCGAAACAAGTTCGGCATGACACGGGCGAAAAACGAATTGGTATAACTAGGGTTCACATGGAAGAAGATACTGGAAAATTAATTCATCAAGGCGATTCAACCCTTATTGACTTTAACCGCTCAGGAGTTCCGTTGGTTGAAATTGTTACAGAACCAGATTTCGAGAACGCAAAAGAAGTGGTTGAATATCTCAAAAAACTCCAGCAAATTGTCCGCTATCTTGATGTCTCCGGCGCGGATATGGAAAAAGGAAATATGAGGCTGGAACCAAACATTTCTCTTTCCCCATGTCATCCTGAACCAGTTTCAGGATCTAGTTCCTCAAAAAACGAGATGCCGAAACAAGTTCGGCATGACAACGTAAAGCTACCAATATATAAAGTCGAGGTGAAAAATATTAATTCCTTCAGGTTTGTTGAGAAAGCAATAGAATTTGAAATTAAAAGGCAAACGGAAATTTTGGAAAACGGACAAATACCTATTCAGGAAACCAGAGGATGGGATGAAAACAGACAGAAAACTGTTTCCCAAAGAATCAAAGAAGAGGCAAACGACTACAGGTATTTTCCTGAGCCCGACATTCCGCCGATACGATTATCGGAATCTCGAATCTCAAATCTCAAATCTCAAATGCCAGAATTACCGGAAGCAAGACTTGCAAGACTTATAAAAGATTATAGCCTATCAATTTACGATGCAGAAATTTTAACACGGGAAAAAGAAATTGCAGATTATTTCGAAGAATGTGTTTATATGGGACAATTTCACGAAATAAGTCCTAAACAGATCGCTAATAATATTATTAACAAAAAAGTTGATATAAAAAATGTCTTACCGGCAGCATTAATAAAAAGTATTGTAATTACTAAACTAACAAACACTATTGACGATAAAAAACTTCAGGAAATGATTAGTATTGTTCTTTCTCAAAACAAAAAGGCTGTGGAAGATTATAAAAGCGGAAAAATCCAGGTTATTGGATTCTTAATCGGAAAAGTAAAGAAACATTTTCCAAAAGGAGATACCGGCCAAATCAAGAAATCGCTGGAAAGGGGTTTAAACTGATTATGTCCGACTTCGTACATCTCCACAATCATAGCGAATATTCACTTTTGGACGGACTATCCAAAATAAAAGAAGTGGTTTTCCGAGCAAAAGAGTTAGGAATGAAAGCCATTGCAATTACAGACCACGGCAATATGTACGGAACAATAAAATTCTACAAAACCTGTCTGGAAGAAGGAATAAAACCAATCATAGGATGCGAAATATACGTTGCCAGACGGACAAGGCACGATAAAGAAGCCGGAACCGATTCCGATTCAAACCACCTAATACTGCTTGCAAAGAATAACACAGGCTATAAAAATTTAATGAAAATAATTTCAATAGCAAACCTCGAAGGCTACTATTACCGCCCAAGAGCGGACGCAAAACTCCTGAAAGAGTATCACGAAGGGTTGATATGTTTGTCAGCGTGTGTTAACGGGTACGTTTCCGAACCCCTTTTGCAAAATCAGGATGAAACAGCAGAAAAAAGAGCTCAGGAATTATCGGAAATATTCGGCAAAGATAATTTTTATTTAGAGCTTCAAAAACACATTAATATTCAGGAGCAAGACACTTTGAATGAAAGGCTAATAAAAATGTCAAAAAAATTAGGAATACCTGTTGTTGCAACCAACGATAATCACTATATACACAAAACAGATGCGGAAGCTCAGGAAATTTTGTTATGCATCCAGACTCAAACGACTATCGACACAAAGAACCGCAAACTCTCCATGATTTCTTCACCGGATTTTTACATTAAGTCCCAAGAAGAAATGAAAGGACTCTTCATCCAGACACCTGAAGCAATTAAAAACACAATTAAGATTGCGGATATGTGCAATGTGGAAATTACTCTGGGTAAATGGATTATGCCGGCTTTTGATGTGCCCAACAAAGCCGCTCCTGCGGAATATATTAAAGAAAAAGTTTCCGAAGGACTAAAAAAAAGATATAAAGAGATCACTGCCGAAATAAGTCAACGCGCAGATTATGAGCTGTCTGTTATCCTCAAAAAAGGCTACGAAACCTATATTTTAATTGTTGCGGATTTTGTGAGTTGGGCAAAATCCCGCGGCATCACGGTTGGTCCGGGTAGAGGATCTAACGCGGGCTCAATTGTGTCTTATGCTTTGGGAATCTCGGACGTAGACCCTTTATTTTTCAAACTCCCTTTTGAAAGATTTCTTAATCCGATGCGCCCTTCGCCTCCGGATATAGACTTGGACTTCGCAGACAACAGACGCGACGAAGTCATAGAATATGTTACACAAAAGTACGGCCGGGACAAAGTCGCGCAAATAATAACATTTGGAACCATGGAAGCAAGGGGTTCGGTCAGAGATGCGGGGCGAGCTCTTGGCATGCCCTACTCGGGTCCGGACAGGATAGCAAAAATGATCCCCCCTGGTTGGCAGGGACACGCTATGACGATTGACAAAGCTTTGGATCAAAGTCCGGAACTTAAATCAGCTTACCAGTCGGAGCCCGAAACAAAAAGACTTTTGGATCTTGCAAAAAGACTAGAGGGTGTCGCAAGACACGCTTCCATGCACGCGGCAGGAGTCGTTATAGCAGACAAACCCTTGACAGAATACACCCCTCTTCAAAAAGAAACTAATGGGGAGAAAATTATCACTCAATACGACATGTACAATGTAGGCGAAGACGGCGTTGGTCTCTTGAAAATTGACTTTTTAGGATTAAGAAATTTAACTATTATTCAGGAAGCTTTGCGTTTCGTTAAGGACAACCAGCAAAAAAATATAGATTTATCCGCAGTTACTTATGATGACAAAAAAACTTACGAATTGCTTTCAAGCGGTGAGACAACGGGAATTTTTCAGCTTGAATCTCCCGGAATGAGAAGATATATTAAAGAACTGAAGCCAACAACTATTTTTGATCTTCAAGCTATGGTTGCGCTATACAGGCCCGGCCCCATGGCAAACATACCTGAATTTATCAAAAGGAAGCATAATCCCAGCTTAATTAAATATCCTGACCCGCGTCTTTCGGATATTCTTAAAGAATCCTACGGTGTTATCACCTTTCAGGATGATGTTCTGCTGACAGCTATCAAAGTAGCAGGATACTCATGGCTTGAAGCTGATAAGCTTCGAAAAGCAATCGGCAAGAAAATTCAGTCCGAAATGAAAAAACAGCACGACAAATTTGTAGGAGGATGTGTTGAAAACGGAATGAACAAGAAAAACGCAGAGGAATTCTGGGTGCTGTTCGAACCGTTTGCCGGATACGGATTTAATAAAGCTCACGCTGCGGGCTATGCTACGATTGCATTTAGGACAGCTTACCTTAAAGCCCATTTTCCTGTTGAATTTATGACAGCTTTACTGACTGCCGAATCCCGTGGCACAACAGGGCCGGTAAAAAATGAAAAAATAGCTCAAGCTGTCGCGGAGTGCCGGAGGCTTAACGTCAAGATACTTCCTCCAAACATCAACAAATCTGAAAGTGATTTCACAATAGAAGATAAGATAAACATCAGGTTCGGACTTACTGCTGTAAAAAATGTCGGAGAAGCGGCAATAAAAAGCATTTTGAATGCCCGCTCAAAAGGGAACTTTAAAAATTTTGAAGACTTTTGTTTTAAGGTTGATTTGGGGCCTGTAAACAAAAAGACAATAGAAAGCCTTATTAAAGCAGGAGCTATGGATACCTTTGGCAATCGGGCTGGCTTGCTGATGGTTTATCCGCAAATTGCGGAAAGAGCGCATAGAAAAAGGAGACAGGAAGAAGAAGGTCAGACAAGCTTATTCGGTGATACCGAGCCTACAATATCCGAACACAAAACAGCCGCAAGCAATGTTGAAGATTTTTCCCCGAACGAAAAATTGGCTTTTGAAAAAGAATTTCTTGGTTTATATTTAACATCTCATCCGCAGTTGGACAATCTCTTGCGCATTAAATCTATAATCTCCCATGAGATAGAACTTCTGGTTGAAGAGACAGAGGGAACAAAAGTAAAAGTAGGCGGGATTATAGAGTCGTCAAGACGAATATTTACTAAAAAAAATAACAGTGAAATGGCATTTTTGGTTATCGGCAATGAAAAAGGCCTATCTGTTGAATGCGTTGTTTTTCCAAGAATTTTCGAACAGCACAAAAGTCTTTTAATAAAGGACTCCGTAATATTAATTGAGGGACATCTGGACACAAAAAACGACAGGCCTTCAATTATCGCGGAAAAAATTTCTCCAATTAACAACTTTCCTTCTTGACGCTATATAATAGCAACGGATCCCAAACAGAAAGTTCAAACGTAAACTCCTCAGAAAAAGATTATCTCCGCCCACTTTTTTTGATATCCTTTGAGACCTTTAATCCTCTTGAAAATAAAATATAACGTATCTATAGTTAATCTATGTTAACGAAATCTGATTTATCCCAAATGGGAAAATTAATCCGAGACGAAACAACGCCAATTATCCAGCAGGAATTAGCACCTGTCAAACAAGACATTGCCTCTCTGAAAAAAGACATGAAGTATATTAAAAAAACTGTGGATGTAATGATTGATCTTTTTGACAGGCAAGACATAAG
>CAZRWL010000009.1:0-44318 GCA_964603935.1 uncultured Gammaproteobacteria bacterium
TACATAAAACTCCATGTAAACCCCTCTGGAGGCTAACGAAGTGCACGTGGGTCAGTTGTCTTACCCCTTGACAGGAAACCGAAAAGCATATAGTGTTAACTATAGCTAGAGCTCATTATGTTTGCAAGAATCCGAGAAAAAGTAATTGCCCTCAGACAAAAAATCGCTCTCTCCAATAAAAAACTCATCGGTCTTGTCATAGTCCTTCTTACGGTAATTGCACTGCCTTTAATAGTTATTGCCTCCCAACAAGAACAAGACCTCCGCCAACACGCCTCCGAACTCGTCTCCCCCCCAGTTCCCGTCCCAAGCCCAGTAGTCAGTAGCTTCAAAAAGGCGCTTGAATTCAATGGCATTGACGGACGCTTCATATCTTATGTTGATAATATTCCTACCACCGATCAAATGACAGTTGAGGCCTGGGTAAATCCTGCTACTATACAAGATAGCCCAAATGAGGAATGTCCCATTCTTATATCTAAATTGTCTGATCCGGGATGGCCAACATGGCTTCTTACTTGGGGACCAAATATACCTAGATTCAACTTTCTGACAAAAATCGGAACTACCTTGAGATTTTCACCGGAAATAAACATAATTCCTAATACATGGAGCCATATAGCGTATGCGCTAGACAAACCAGCGGGAGTAGAACGCTTTTTTATAAATGGCAAAAAAGTAGCAGAATCGAGTTTTGATCCTAGTTTTCAGTTTAGGGAGAATAATAAGGGGATTTCTATCGGAGCTGGCGCTTATTCCCCTCAACTACCTTATACGCCATTTTGCTTTTACAAAGGCTTAGTTGATGAAGTAAGAATCTCCAATTCTACGCGTTATGTTAGCGATTTTGTTTCTCCTGATGCACCCTTTATATCTGATGACAAAACTGCAGCTTTATGGCATTTTGACAATAATCTCTCCGACGCAAGCTTAAAAACTACAGATGGCGTAATAATTGGAGGCGTTCAATTTGCTGATTCAGTAATTATCTTACCAGCTCCAACTTCCACTCCAACCCCTTCCCCCTCCCCAACTCCCACTCCAGTCCCTTTGCCGATTTCTAACCCTGTCAACTGGAAAACTGACTATGTTTCTCTTCAAGCTCACAATTTCTTTATTAAAATAGATAATAGAATATTTAAATCGAGCGAAAATTTCGAAATTCATTCAGATCCGGGTAAGCCGACACTTACCACCAACACTCTTGAGCTAAGATGGTTTGAAGCAGACAAAACAGAAATGAGACTTTTTATCTACTTTAGCATTGATGCCAACAATCAATGGAAGGTAACAGAAATGAGAACGTATGACGGCAAGACTCCCGGAAATTGGCTATACTATTTAGGAGGAGAGTCAGGCAAACTCGGCGTTCCATTTGCTAACAGCAACTACAGTAAGCAAAGCAAAGACGGCAAAGGATATGTTAATTTTGGAAAAATAAAATTAGAGCCCTTCTTAAATCTTGTCACGCCAACTCCAAAACCTTCCATTACCGTTCTTTATCCAAACGGAGGAGAGAAATGGGAAATTGGGAAAACTTATAATGTAACCTGGAATTATTCCGGGCCAAGCAATTGCACTGTAAGCGTTGGTCTTTTTAACTACAAAGATTATAAAGTGTACGGGGGAAATAGTCTTCCAATTTTCGCTTATTTAGGAAAGTATTCTTTCACAGCGTCATCTTCCATTCCTCAAGGTGAAAAAATTTATAAGATTGAAGTGAACGGAGGAAAAACGTGCGGAGTTTCAGATCAGAGCGATAACTTCCTTAGCGTTGTTGCCGCTCCAACCCCCACTCCTGATTCCTGCACTGCTTGCGCTGCGGATGTAAATGGAAGCGGAACTGTAGACGCATTTGATTTACAGACGGTCAACAGATGTTTTGGTAAAAAAGCTACTGTTAACTGCGTAAATGCTGATGTTATTAAAGACGGTATTATAAATACTAATGATACAGCATGCGTAAACTCAATGTACAATAAAAAATGCGTTAAATAAGCCTCATTTATATACCTCGTGCGTTCCGATTGTGTCAAAAATAATGTTTTCTTTTTCAAAATGAAAAACTATCCGAAAGTGATAAGAAATTGAGAACGAGTAATAATCCGAAAGTTCACCTTTTAATTTATGGGTTTTAAGACTAGGATCGAAAGGATTCTTACGGAAAAGCTCCTCTTTCCTTTCTGCAAAAAGCTTAATCTCAACGGGAAGCTTCTTATATTTCTTAGCAAATTTTTTAGAATGGTAAATTTTCACTTAGCGAAGGTCTCTTAATGATCTTAGGAACTTTACTTTGCCCCTTCTTGCCTCTTCTCTGCTTTCTAAAACATCATTTACAGCTTCCATTTCCTCAAGTTTTTTGACATCAATAATAGCAACATCGGGTTTATTATTGCGCATCACAACAATAGGCTCCTTTGTTTTTTTAGCTAAATCAAAAATGCTCCTATAATCCTGCTGTAATTGCTTTGCTGTGGTTGTTCTTGGAAAACTAAACATAATTCCTATATACTAACATACGTATAAATTTATGTCAATCCCATTTTCCCTTTTACCTCTTTCATGGTCTCCTCTGCCATTTGCTTGCAGTCCGCAATGCTTTTTTCAATAATTTCATCAACCATTTTTTGATTATTTTCAAACTCTTTTCTTTTTTCCTGAAATGGCTGGAGTTCTGCAAAAATTGCTTCTGATAAAACCTCTTTCAACTGCGAATATCTGATTTTTTTGCTTTCATAGTCCTGTTCAAATTTCTTGTACTCATTATTAAGATTAAAAAGTCTTAAAAGTGTAAACAGATTCGCAGTTCCGCCGGTTTTTGGCAGTTCTCCGCCGATTGTCCCGCTGTCAGTCGGCGCGCCTGCCAAACGCTTTTTTATAGTTTCCAAATCATCTGTTAAATTGATAAAACTTCCCTCAATTGATTTGCTCATCTTGCCTGCTCCAGACAAGGATGGAATATATTCGCCTTCGGTTTTAAATCTTTGCGGTTCCGGAAAAGTTTGCCCGAACATTGAGTTAAACTTTCTGGCGATTTCCCGCATGACTTCCAAATGCGGTTCCTGATCTATGCCAACCGGCACTAACTCTCCCTTGTACAAAAGCACGTCCGCAGCCATCAGAACAGGATAATACAAAAGTCCCATATTCACATACTTCGGGTATTGGGCTTTTTTCTCTTTGTAGGTTGGTAAATCTTCCAAACGGGACACCTGATAAATGGTAGAAAGTAAGTAAGCAAGCTCCGTATGCTGCGGAACTCTTGACTGGATTTCCAAATGGCATTTTTGAGGATCCAGCCCTGCAGCCAAATAATCCAAAATTATATCTCTAATTGATTGTTTTAAGGTTTTTACATCATAAGGCACAGTAATTGTATGCAGATCAACCACGGAAAAAATACAGTCGTAAGTTTCCTGCAACGCAAACATTCCCTTGACTGCTCCAAAATAATTCCCCAAATGCAACCTCCCAGTTGCCCTTATCCCCGAATAAACTCGTTTTTTCATAAATAAAAGCTCTCTAACTAGTTGCTTTCATTTGCCTTTCGGAAAATCTCTTGCAATTCCTCAACGCTCAAGCTTTTCCCTTCCTCCTCTGCTTTTTTAGTCTCTCGGCAAATTAGACAATCGTCAAAATAATCCGAATCCTTCTCCTTTTTCTTTTTCATATCTCTAGTTTATCACAATTTGTTATTCAAGATTAAGATAAATCCCAATTTCCTTAGGTTCTTGATCGGCTGTTTCCAATTGTCGCTCCAATTTCCTAATAATATTTGTATTACTCGTGGCAATTCCAATCGGATTTCCTTTTTTATCATGAACAATCTTTGTATTCTCCTGTAAACCAAATTTATTTTCACAACTCATAATATCTCACCCCCCTTTGGTACAAAATGCTAACAACCTAACCAAATGCTATGTCTTACTTACCTCTTTATACAGATAACAATGATTAAACGCTCCAAAAAAATCTCGAACTACGCCAGCTAATTCTTCTCCGTGTAATTTACTGAAACCTAACAACTTAATGATTTTCCCGTTTTCAATTACTATGCCACGAACAAAAATCAAGTTGCTAAGGGTATCTTGTACTAAAACTTGCTTTCTGGTCTGTTTATCATCAGCTTCATAAAAATAATAAACTCCTCTATCCATTAAACTTCCGTCATTTTTATATCCCACAATTGCCTTATATTCGGTTCCATTTTCTATCAATGGTTCTTGTTTATCTAATGCATTTTTTGCTTGCCCTAAACAACCTAATTCTTTGTTCATATTTTTTACCTCATTCATTTGCTCCACAAAAAAACCTCCTTTCGGAGGTTTGTGTTCGAATGGAATTAGTTCTATTCCATGCAAAGACAAGCCTCCACGAGAGGCTGTCGCCACGAATTATTTTCTTTGTCATGCTGAACTAGTTTCAGCATCTCACTTTTAACGTTACACATTCTTAAATCTACCTTTCTGTATTTCCCGCGAACCGCGGGTTACCGTTGCCACACCCACGCGCAATTTTCCGGCAATATCATGATGAGAAACGCCCTGTTTTAACATTTTGACAATTTGCAATCTATTGGGTAATTCCATAAGTTCTTTTGGCGTTAAAATCCCATAAAGAAAATCACGCATTTCCTCTTTTCCCCGCACATCCAAAAGCATATTTATAAATTCCTCAAGATTCTTATTCAACTTCATCATACTAGTATATAGATATTAAGAGCGTTTGTCAAGTAGCAACAAGACTTGAGGTCAAATCGTAAATATGATACAAATTAGCTATATTAAACTAAAGGTAATACAAAAATATTGTCCTAACTTTATTCCAAAAAATCCAAATGAATCTTGATAAAAAGCTTGTAAAGCTCGCCTCGCGGAAAAATTAATTGAACCACTCTTTCTTCATCTCCCCAAACCTCCCCTCCAAAATTGCTTCTCTTATTTTTTTAACCAAATTGTTTATAAAGAACATGTTGTGGTAGCTTGCGAGACGATAGGCAAGTAATTCCTGTGCGCGGAACAGATGGTGAACATATGCACGAGTAAATGTTTTACAAACATAACACTTGCAATCTCTATCGATTGGATTTTTATCTTTTGAATATAAAACTTTATTAATGTCAATTCTAAATTTATTCTCAATATTTCCATCCCCAGGCGAAACAAACATTATTCCATATCGCCCAAATCTTGTTGGGATAACACAGTCAAAAGTATCCATTCCCCGATCAACCACATCGAAAATGTCGTCTATTTCGCCGATGCCCAACAAATGCCTTGGTTTATTTTCAGGCAAATAAGGATAAGACCAATCAATTGCATCTCTCATTTCTTTTTTACTCTCTCCGACAGAAACCCCGCCAATTGCTATGCCGTCAAAACCCAAATTTGAAATAAACTTTGCCGATTCTTCTCTAAGGTCTTTGTAAACTCCTCCCTGAATAATTCCATATAAAGCCTGCTGCCAGGGATGAAAATCTTTTTCTTTAAAAGCTTTTAAACTTCGCATGGCCCACTTGTGGGTTCTTTCCATTGCTTCTTTAGTATACTCATGGCTTGAGGGATGAGGAGCGCATTCATCAAAGGAAAGTATCATATCTGCTCCCAATTTCTTTTGGATTTCAATTGAAATTTCAGGAGTAAATAAATGTTTTGATCCGTCAATATGAGACCGAAACATTACCCCATCATCTTTAATATTCACCACATTTACCTCTGTTCCCTCTCCTTCTTCTGTTAATTTTATTTTTACTTGTCCCAATGAAAAAACCTGAAATCCACCAGAATCCGTAATGGTTGGACCCTCCCACGACATAAATTTCCCCAACCCTCCAAAATTTTTTACCAGATCTTCTCCGGGTCTCAAATGCAAATGATATGTGTTCCCAAAAAGAAGTTGGACTTCTGCTTCTTTGATATCTTGAGGAGTCAAACCTTTCACAGTTGCTTTTGTGCCAACCGGCACAAAAGCAGGAGTTTTAATGATTCCATGTGCAGTTGTTATTTCACCAAGACGAGCATTCGATTTGCTGTCTTTTTTTAAGACTTTAAAGCTAAATTTATTCATTTTCTCCCAACATAAATTGATGCTATTCCAAAAGTTAACTTAATTTGTTTCGTATCTGAAAATCCTATCCCTTCCAGAATCTTTAAGAAATCTTCCCCCTCAGGAAAATTTTGCACAGATTGCGGCAAATAAGCATAAGCTTCCTTATCTTTTGAAACTAATCCTCCGACGAAAGGCAAAATATTTTTGAAATACAAATTAAAAATATTTTTAATAAGAAAAGTTTTTGGTTTTGAAAATTCCAAAATAACAACTATGCCATCTTTTTCCAAAACTCTGTACATTTCCGAAAGTCCTTTTTCCAGATTTACAAAATTACGAACACCAAAACCGACTGTTATCGCATCGAAAGAATTATCTTTAAAAGGCAAGTTTTCGCAGTCAGCAAGCTGAAATTTGATTTCATTTTCAAGATGTAATTTCTTGATTTTTTCCTTTGCTTTTGCCAGCATTTTCTCCGAAATATCAACCCCGATAATTCTTTCCGGATTTAATTTTACCGCTTCAATCGCAAAATCTCCTGTTCCCGCAGCAATATCTAAAATCTTTAATGGGTGTCGTGATTTTAAAATTCCTATTGCTTTTTTCCGCCAATAAATATCGATTCCCAATGATAATAAATGATTGAGAAAATCATAAGTTCCGGCAATATTATCAAACATTCTAGTTACTTGTTGTTTTTTAGTCATTGGTATTTATTTAGAAATTAGTAATTAGGAATTAGTAATTTTATTTACTTCTTTCTTGAACTGTTCTCCGCGGTCTTTGTAATCCTTAAAAAGGCCAAAAGAAGCTGATGCCGGAGATAATAAGGCTATTTTTCCGGGAGTTGTCTCAGCTGCTGCAATTCCAACAGCCTGTTCCATTGTTTTTACATCAAACTTTTCAGGCCTTGCGCTCTCTGATGTTGCATCACAAATTGCCTTCCAAATACGCTCTCCTGTTGGGGGAAACAAAATCAAAGTTTTTATTTGACCTTTGTTAAAATATTGTCCCAAAATGGAATAATCTAATCCACGATCATGTCCTCCTGCGATAAGAGTTTCCGTATCAGGCAAAGCTTCTATCGCCTCAATTACTGCTTCCGGCACTGTTGCCAAAGAATCATTATAAAAAGTAATACCATTTTTTTCTCCAACATATTCCAGCCTGTGCTCAAGTCCCCCAAACTCTTCCAAAACTTTAGCAATATTCTTAATGGAAACTCCGGCTAAAATCGCAGCACAGCTTGCCGCGCAGGCATTTTCTAAATTATGCTTACCTAAAAGTTTTATTTTTGCAATTTCAATTATTTTTTCTTTTTTGCCATCGCGGTTAAACCAAACGCAATTATTTTGCGCAAAACACCCATTCCCTACTTCTCTTTCGCGGCTAACTTGAAAAACTTTTGCCAATGTGAGAATATCTGATTCATGACTCGCAGGATAATCCTTGTTAATAATCGCAAAATCCGATGCTGTCTGAAATCTTAAAATATTTCTTTTTGCATCAACATAAGCTTCTTGCGTTTTGTGATAATCGAGATGCTCCGAAGTTATCATCAGAACAACAGCAACATAAGGAGATATTTTTAAATCGTTAAGCTGGTAAGAAGACATCTCCAAAACCGTCCATGAATTATCGGTAAGTTTATCTATAAAATCCAAAGGCGATTGCCCGATATTTCCTGCCAGATAAACGTCCAAGACTTGGACTTTCAGAATTTTGTAAATCAAAGTTGCGGTGGTACTCTTGCCTTTTGTTCCCGTAACGCCAATAATTTTCCCCTTCGCATTGGACATGAAGACATTAGTTGTAGTTGTATAAGGAATATTTATAAGTTCTGGCCTTACTCCCGGAGATTTTATGGCAATATCGTATTCTTTTTGTTTATCTAAATAATTCTCTCCGTCTTTCTGATCAACAATATCTAGCTTTACACCTTTAAGGTGCGAACGTAAATATCTTTCGGCTGCCTTGCCTTCTACTCCTGCGCCGACGATTAAGATTTTTTTATTTTTAAATTCTTCAAGCTTCATAAACAGTTGATTCTGGAGTTGCTTCGCTCCCCAGAATGACGTCATTCTGGCTTGTCCAGAATCTCCTCTTTAAAATGCTTAATTATAATTGCGTCATTAAATTCTCCCTTTTTTATAATTTTTCCTAATGCTTCTTTGACTTCTTGCGGTGTTCCAACACACTCGAAAGGTTTAAAATTCTTAGTTCCAATCAGCTCTTCAAAAAGCGTTAATAAGGACTCGTCTTCAAAAAGATTTTTTCCGAAAATATCCAAAATCTTTTCTTTTGGCAAAAAAGCTGCCAAGCACAGGAAAACAAAAAGACATTTCGGACACTCCCCACACCATTTGTTCCCCATGTCATTCTGAGCGGAGCGAAGAATCTTAAAGTTCCCGTTGCAACTCGAAAAAACCTGGAAATATTCAGGGTATTTTGCAAATTCCCCTACAACCTGCAATTCCGTCATATTTCTTAAAGGAGAAGAATAAGTAATATCGGGTGTTATGAATTTCCCAATGTAATTATTAAAAAGTTTTTCGAACTCTTCTGATTTGCTCCATTGATGGTTAATAGTTTCACCCAAATATCTGACATTGCCGTAATTCGCGCTTTTCTCATTGCCGACAACGAAATTATCATAATCATAAAAAACAGACGCCATTAAACCCAACAAAGCATAAACTACAGAAACCGGAATGTGGCCATTGTAAGTACCTTCCTCCTTATTAAGTTCGAATAATTTTGGGTCTAATTTTCTCTTGAAAACAATAGGCCTTTTATCCATAACTGCTGCAACATCCTGTTGAATTTTGGCATCAAGTATTAGAACATCAAATTCTTTATTTTCTTTCTTCAGCATTTCCGCAACAACAATTGAATCTTTTCCTCCCCCAATTCCCAAAAGAAAACGATTTGATCTTGGAAAATCAATTGACTTAACTTTTAAACCCTCAACGTAAGGAAAATTAATTAGCTCTCTAAAATTAATTTTATTTCTATAGAAAAACTCTCCCAATCCTTTTGCATAAACAGTGTTCCAAAACTCCGCCTGCTCTTTGTTTAAAAAATTATCCTTAACAATAATTTCTTTCGGACAATATAGTTTCCAATACGAAATTCCCAAAATAAGCATCAGATTATCTAACAAGGATTTTAAAAGAACCTGCGGAATCTTATTTGCAACCGAAGGAAAAGAAATTTTCTCAGTAAAATCTATATTTTTCTCACCATGGAAACCAAAATGAAACAAAACCTCCCCTTTTTCAAGATTTGATTCGTATCCCTTAAATATAAACTTCATAAAAAGTACCAACGGTCGGATTCGAACCGACGATCGATCGCTTATGAAACGATTGCTCTACCGCTGAGCTACGTTGGCATGCTAACTATTTTAACAGCTTGAGGGGTTGAATTCAAACTCGTTAAAACGTATAATGATTGTACGCGCGGGGTAGTGTACAGTGCACGTGAGGCTCATAATCTCACAGGTCGGGCGCAACTCCCGACCCCGCAACAAAGTTTTAGAAAAATAGATTCCACCATTTTTTCCAGTTGGGAAGATTGTTTTTTTCTTCTGATGCTGTTTTTTCCGGCTCCTGCGGAATGAGCACTTTCTGCTCGCCTTTTTTCACCATGAAAAGTTTGTCCCGGGCTTGCCTTTCTATAAATTCCTGGGTTTGAACATAAGTAAGCTGAGACTTTAGCCTCTGATTTTCCTGCTTTTGAAAATCAAGTTCTTTTTGAGCTTGAGTTACAAAATCTTTTTTTTGCCAGATATTATAAATTGAACGTACCAGATTATTTATAATAACCAGAAGTATCGCCACAATTACGACAAACAAAATCTTTTTCATGCTTGACTTATATTAAGTTTACTGATATTATAGGCTATCTAAAATTCGAGTCGAAATATGAAAGCAATCAATATCAAAGACGCGCATTTGCAGTTTAGCAATTATTTAAAAGAAAACAAGCGCTCAGCATCAACTATTGTAGCATACAGAAAAGACATTGAGCAGTTAGCGGATTTTTTGGCAAGTCTGTCAAAAAATCATATTCACGAAGTAACCAAAGAAGATCTGGAAGCCTTTTTGGCAAAAATGAGCAAAAACGGATACACTCCGAAATCTGTATCCAGAAAGCTTAATTCCACACGGACTTTTTATAGATTCCTAAAGATAAATGAATACATAACAGATGACCCTTCCCTTTTGGTTGCGCACCCTAGATACCAACTGGCAGCTCCGCGCATTTTCACTCCTACGGAATACCGCGCATTAAGAGATGCCGCGCGAAACGATACGAGAATGTTTGCGATTATCGAACTTTTGCTGCAAACAGGAATCCGAATTGGAGAACTGGCTAATCTTAAGATTTCCGATATTCAAAAAGAGGGATTGCATATCGCGCCGCAGGAAAAACACGAGGAAAGAATAGTCCCTCTTAACAAGAGAGCTCAAGAAGCCTTAAATCATTACTTAAAGATAAGACCCAAAACAGCTTCTGAACATTTATTTATAACTAAATCAGGCAAAGCTTTCCTAATCAGGAATATCAGAACTGCGGTTGAGAGATATTTCCGTTTGGCGGAAATAAAAAACGCCAAAGTAAATGATCTGCGTCATACCTTTGTCGCGCATCATCTGAAACGTGGAGCGTCTATGATTCTCATTTCAAAAGTCTTGGGACATAAAAGGATTTCAACAACCGAAAGATATTTGGAATACGTTAAAGAAAGAGCCAAAGAAACCACTTTCCTCACAGAGCTATAGATTATTTTTTTTAGAAGCAATTATGCCCCCAGCTAGTCCACCAGCAATTTCTGAAAGGCTTGGATAAGATACGTTAAGTTCTTTTGTAAAAATATAGTTCACAAAAATTCCCAAAATACTGGCAAGAACAACTATAGTTATTCCATCAGCGAATGGTTTTGATTTTAGCTTAGTATACATTACACCTATTCCTTCTACTGTTGCCTTATAAGCTATAAAACTAATAACAAATACTAGGAATATTGATTGCGAAATACTGAAAACGCTCGAACTAACTTCTATTCTAAATAAAGTGGCCACAAAAGACATCAGAAAGGAGACCAAGTTTACAACTAAATATAAAATAATAGTCCATTTCAAGAGAATTATTACTCTTTGCTTAAGAAGTTTAAAGTCCGTTATCACTAAAATAGTGATAGATCACTAAAAAGGAAATGTCAAATTTAGACAACTTCGAGCAAAGATGTCCAAATCTTACATTTTAGGCTAATTTCACTCTCACGAAGTTTTCCGCGAATTTATAGCCCTTAGATTTTCCCAAATCCCTTGCTCTGTCCGTAACTCTTTTTTCAACTGCGGGAAAATCTGCAAATTGGCTTGCGTGCATTGCTAAAGCTTTAATCTTTTTGTCGAAAGTCTCTGAAATGTCCACAATAAAATCTTTTTTGTAAAAAGAAACAAACAAAAGTTCTTCAACTTTATGCGGCTTTAATCCTTGTTTTTCATGCTCCGGAAAAGTTAAGCGATCCCGCGATAATGGAAAAACAGCATCCATGGCTGCTAACGCAGCTGCCCGATGGTCTGTATGATTTACAAAACCAAACCCTATATTCGAGCTAAACTTTTGACTGTAATAGAATGTCGGATCCATCGTAACTACAATATTTGGACGAAGAGTTCTGATAATTCTGACAATTTCTTCCTTAAGGACTAGATCGCAAGCAAGCTGAGTATCTGTATGGTTTAGGAAAAATACTTTTTTAATTCCCAAAATTTTCGCCGCATCCTCCTGTTCTTTACGTCTTATTTCAGCTAACCTTTTATGCGTCATTTGGGGATCATCAGACCCCCTGCTTCCGTCTGTGCAGATTAGATAATAAGCAGTTGCACCCTCTTTAGCCCACTTGGCAATACTTCCGGATACTCCGAAATCCATGTCGTCCGGATGCGCCCCAACAGCAAGAATCACTTTATTTTTCATTGGATGCATTATATCAAAAACCAAAGTTTATTTTAGACTTGTCTCTTTTTCTACCTTCTGTTAAAATTAGTCTCTGCAGGCCCATAGCTTAATGGTAAAGCGGGTGTCTTATACACACCTGATGCGGGTTCGATTCCCCCTGGGCCTACAATATTTTAACCCCTATGAAAATTCGAGTTTTATTTTTAAATTGTTTACTTGGATGCCCTACTTTGATATACTCCACCCATGGCAAAACAAGAGATCTCTCCCCTTGAGCAAGCTGAGCAAGAGTTACCGCAACCATGGTATATAGCAGATCGTAAAGCAGAACTTACACTTAGAGTTTTGCTTACAATACTAACCTATTATCCAACTATACAAAACTACGACCAACCCCCAATACATCTCGTAGGCGCTGGCATTTATCTTTTAAGCACAATCGCTGATAGATATTCTACCAATAAAGCTTTAGATGCAATAAATGTGGCAAAAGAAAATGGAGTAGAAACAGATTATGAAGAACAAAATAGCGCTTTAAGAGGAGTTGCTACCGCACATGAGTTTAATCGTAATATTAAAATGTTAGCTAAGGATGCAGTAGGGATAACAGTTAGCGCAATAATTCCTCCTATGGGAACAATGATTGGGACGATCAAAGTATTTGCATCTGCAAACAATTTTTTTGTTGCAAAACTACATAATAGAGCAACAGAAATTGCGAAAGAAAAATCCTCTAGGAATCTTTAATTCTAATTCATTAATGTACTGCCTAAAGCTTCAACATTTTCTACAATCTTCCAAGACTAGTTCTAAGCCTATAACCTTGCTCTTTGGGATATTACCGCTTCTACTTGGGCTGCATCTTTTCCAAATTTAAGTCTTGATAATTCACGAACCAATTCAGCAACTCTTGGATTTGCCAGAGCTTTTTCCCGGCTCATATCCCGAGTTAGATCCATAGAAAACGGCGTAACAGGTTCTCCGCCGACAATTGTCTTTACATAAGTATTGTATCTTTCAACGTTGATTAAGTCTGCTTCGGTAAAGACGGGCTGAAATTCATGCTGCAGATAGTTTGCATCATTTACTCCGACCCTGAAGGAGATCACCGATCCGACATTTCCGAAGATAGCATTTTTAACATCCTCATCCATTTGCCCGATAAATTGGTTTGCGACAACCAAATTAAGCTTGTATTTTCGGGCTTCTGACAAAATCTGGGCAAAATCAGGTGTTGCGAAATTCTGAAACTCGTCCACATACAGGAAAAAGTCACGCCTTAAATCTTTTGCCATATCCTGCCTACTCATTGCAGCAACAAGAATTTTCGGGACAAGAATAAGACCTAGGAATTGAGAATTCTCCTCTCCTATTTTTCCCTTTGCAAGATTGACAAGCAAAATCTTTTGTTCATCCATTACTTTTCTGAAATTAAAAGCGCTGTCCGACTGTCCGATAATATTTCTGATCATTTTATTGGTAACAAATCTTCCGAATTTGGAAACAATATAATCCAAGACTTCGGATTTGTGAAAATCCGATGTCTGAGCTATCTGATCTGTCCAGTAACGTCTAATTATAGGATCCTGAACTTTTGGCAAAAGCTCCTGAACATAATTTGCATCTGTCAGAATACGCACCACTTCAACAAAAGTACTTCCTTTTTCATACATAACTGTCAGCATTGCATTACGGATTGCGTGCTCAAACCTGGGACCGATAATACCTGTTTTATTCGGGTCGAAAAGCTTATACATAAGACCGATTATCGAAGAAACAACATAATGCTTTTGCTCTTCGGTTTCAGCTTCCAGCATATTAAATCCCATTGGCCGGGCCGTGTCGGATGGGTCAAACAAAATAACATCCTCTGCTCTTTTGGCCGGAATTTGAGGTAAAACATCATCAATCAAATCTCCGTGCGGATCAATAACCGCAAGACCTTGCCCCCCTCGAATATCCTGCATGATCATGTCTTTGAGAAATTCCGACTTTCCCGTACCGGTTTTGCCAATAATATACATGTGCCTTCTTCTGTCATCTATATCCATGTAAACAGGCTTTGCCAATCCCCGATAAGTGCTTTTTCCCAGATAAAGCCCTGAGGTTGGAATAGAAGCCGGAGCAGGAGCTCTTTTGGCGTTCATCCAAAATATATTCGGAGTTGTAACTGATTTATTTGGAAAATGGAAAATAGTTGCTAATTCTTCCGAAGTCAAAACTGACTCGCGCCCTATCATTGGCAAATATCTATAGATAAAATCGTCCATAAACATGCCCTTAAATCTATGGGCACTCTTCTTAAATGAGCTTATGCCTTCAAACTGGCTAAATATACTCATAATATTGCTAAGATGAGCCTCCGCAGCCTCCTTAGAGGTTGAAGAAACAACAATTCTTACAATAGTATTAAACCCTGGCTTACTAATTTTGTTCTCAATTCCCTCCAGCTCCTTAGCATCTGAAGCATACTTAGCTGTTTCCGGATTTGATTCCAGCTTTTTAGTTTTGGCAAGGTACGCTCTTCCGTGCTTTTTCCAATCGGATTCAGCCGGCGTAATCAAAATCTGAATAGCAGCGCCCTCTCCTTCTGTCATTTTTGCCAAAACAGAGGTAATTGAAGAAAGAGGATCGGTTGGTAAATCTTTATAGACTTTTATGGGCTTGTAATTTTCCGATTTAAGCCTTAAAGACGCAAAAGCAACCTTTCCTTCACGTGAAAAAATATTGTACTCATTCCCTATGATTGCGCCCTCTTGCTTAACGCTATCCACATTTACAATTTTCATCTCCGCATCAGGATATGCTCCGTTAATTTGTTTTTCAACCAAATCCTGCAGCTTTTTTGGCGTATGCACATAAAAACGGATGTCTCCGGGCATTCCGACTATTTCAAAGGATAAATGAGGAGGAAGCTTAAACATTCCTCCTTTTCCGATAGCGGAAAGAGAGGAAAATAATTGTTCCGCAGTGTCTATTTTTATCTCATTGTCTCTTGGCAAAGCCACTTGCAGCAAAACAGATTCAAGTGACGCTCTTTCTCTCCCTCTGTTTTTATACCAGATTATCAAAAGTTTGCCCAAATAATACAGCCCGACGCACAGAATAATTAAACCCGCAGTAACGGATAAAAAATTTACAATATATGTTCCGGCTGTATCTATTGAAAAGTTCTGCATAAATTGTTTTTGCTGTTAAATTTTGGCTTCTCTCAAACGCATTACCTTTAAGACTTTCAAAATTAATCCTGCCAGCCATCTTCCGGAATCGCTATTTTTCTTAGTTCTTATACTTGCCACTGCCTCTTCTTCCGTCAAAAGCGGCTGAATCAAACCGCTGGGTTCGGTTTTTACAGGAACCGAGTGTCCTGCATGCTGCACATTGGGAGTTTGAGCTAAATCAGGCCTCTCTTTTGTTTCTTCAACTCCCAAATCCTTAAGCTCCTGGCTAATAGCATGGCCTACTTCTGCTCCCGCAGGCTGTAACTCACTCACTTGCGCTGTGCTTGCTCCAACCGGCCCCATTTCTTTATTCACAGATCCTGCCGGATTCTGAACGGTTAGAACCGGAGACTGCGTTTTATTATTATCATCCATACACAAATAATAATAGCACTAAAAAACATCCCGCACAAACCTAAATTTTTAAAAAATGCTACTATATATAAAGATATGCTGGCAAAAGTGAATTCTTCTGCAGTTGTCGGTCTTGATGCTGTTCCTGTGGAAGTAGAAGTAGATATTTCTTCCCGCGGTCTTCCTTCTTTTGCAATTGTCGGATTACCTGACAAGGCAGTTGAGGAAGCAAGAGAACGCGTCAGGTCTGCAATTCTTAACTCCAATGCTGCATTTCCCGATCACCGGATAACAGTAAATTTAGCTCCTGCTGATCTTCCGAAAGAAGGACCTTCTTATGATCTGCCGATCGCTCTGGGAATTTTAATTGCCTCAGGACAAATAGAGGCAGACATAAATGACGCAATATTTATGGGCGAGTTGTCTTTGGATGGAAGGTTAAGACATACAAATGGAGTTTTACCTCAAGCTCTTCTGGCAAAAGAAAAAAAACTGAAAAGAATTTTTTTACCAGGCATAAATGCAAAGGAAGCAGCAATTCTGAAAGGAATCGAGATTTATCCTCTAAATACTTTGTCTGAACTTTTTCATCACCTTAAAGGAAACAAACTGATTACTCCCTTTAAGCATTTAAATTTGAAAGATCATTTCAATAACGAAGTATTTGAATTTGATATGAGAGATGTCAAAGGGCAAGAAGGCGCAAAAAGAGCTTTGGAAATCGCAGCAGCCGGAAATCACAATATTCTATTGAAAGGTCCGCCCGGAGCAGGGAAAACATTACTTGCCCGCACGCTTCCCTCAATTCTTCCGACATTAACCCTGCAGGAAGCTTTAGAGGTAACGAAAATTTATAGCATTTCCGGGCTTCTGGACAAAAGAGCGTTAATTGTTACCCGTCCATTCCGTTCTCCGCACCACACAACTTCCCATATTGGCTTAATTGGCGGCGGAACAACTCCGCGGCCTGGAGAAATTTCTCTGGCCCACCGCGGAGTTCTTTTTTTGGATGAATTTCCGGAATTCCCCCGCCATGTTCTGGAAACATTAAGGCAACCTGTTGAGGATGGAATTGTTACAATTTCCAGATCTGCAGGGCGCGTAAATTTCCCGGCAAAATTTATGCTGATCGCAGCGCAAAACCCCTGCCCCTGCGGATTTTTTGGAAACCCTTCCAAGAATTGCAAATGCAGTCTTAATCAAATTCTTAGATATCAAAGACGGGTTTCAGGCCCGATGCTGGATAGAATCGACATTCATCTGGATGTACCTGCTGTAAAAGTAGAAAAATTGACTCAGCAAAGTCATCCTGACCCTGAGCAAAGTGAAAGGGAAGGATCCCCTGAAATTAAAAAACGCGTGCAAAAAGCCCGCGATATTCAAACCAAAAGGTTTAGAGAATCTAAAATTACCTCCAATTCTGAAATGGGAAATAAAGAAATAAAGGAATTCTGCATTTTGGATGAAAACTGCGTTAAGCTTTTGCAACTGGCAGTCGTAAGAATGAATTTGTCTGCGCGATCATATAATCGGACTGTTAAATTAGCCAGAACCATTGCGGATTTGGCAGGCTTAAAAACAATCAATTCAACTCATCTCGCCGAAGCTCTTCAATTCAGACCCCGTAATGATACTTTATAGAAATGTTTAAATCGAAATTTATAATTTGTGTGTCTATATTTTTTCTTTTATTTTTAGGCTATTTTCATCCTCTAACCTCAATCACCCAAGACTTAGGCAGACACTTAATCACAGGGCAGATAATTTTACAAACCCATTCTGTTCCCAAAACAAATTTATTTTCCTATACTTATCCCAACTTCCCTTTTGTTAATCATCACTGGCTCTCAGAAGTTTTTTATAGCCTTCTCTTCCAGGCAACAGGTTTTAATGGGCTTCTCATCCTAAATACCGCTCTTATTCTGCTATCTTTTGGACTAATTATTGCATCTGTCTATAAAAAAATTAATTCTCTCGCTCTGCTATCCTGCTCATTATTATTTATTCCGATTCTTTTTGAAAGAACAGATGTCCGGCCTGAGTTTTTCAGTTTTTTATTTTTATCTTTATTTATAGTTATTCTTTACAAATTTAGAGAAAAATCCACCAGATGGATTATTATTCTTCCACTCATAGAACTTTTATGGACCAACACTCACATTTACTTCCCCATTGGCATTGCTGTTGTATTCCTATTTCTGGCCGATTCTATTTCCCCTGTCATTCTGAATTTATTTCAGGAGCCCGATTCAAACAAGATTACAAAACCTGTCCAAAGAAATAATATCTTTGCATTATTTGCTGTTTTAATTGCATCTTCAATTTTAACCCTAATCAATCCCAACGGACTAAAAGGCGCTTTGTATCCCTTCGAGGTTTTTCAAAATTATGGATACTCTATTCAGGAAAATCAAAATATTTTTTTTCTTTGGAATTATTCCCATAATCCGGCTATTCTTTTTTTCGGAATAAGCGCAATTTTCCTATTCTTATTTTTGATACTTGCTCGTAAAAAAACTTGTCCGGCTGATTGGTTTATTTCTATTTTCTTCTTCATCTTGGCAATGACTTCTATTCGAAACTTCCCTTTATTTGTCTTTGCGGCTTTTATTCCCCTTGCAAGATCTTTTTCTAAAATTAATTTGTCTCTGCCCAAACACGCTAAGACCATTTTTCTTATTTTTTTATTAATACTTTTTATTTTTGAGGCTCAGCAAGTTTACGTAAAGAATGGATTCGGATTCGGAGCAGCAACTGGCGCAAAAGAAGGAACAGATTTTTTCCTTAAAAATAATTTAAAAGGGCCGATTTTCAATAATTTCGATATTGGCAGTTATTTAATTTACCGCCTGTATCCAAAAGAAAAAGTGCTCATTGACGGAAGACCGGAAGCTTATCCTGCGTCTTTTTTGCAAACAATGTATATTCCAATGCAAGAAGATTCGAAAATATTTGAAAAAATGGACGAAAAATACAAGTTTAATACAATTTTCTTCTCCCACACGGATCAAACTCCTTGGGCAGAAACATTTTTAAAACAAATTAGCCAAAACAATAAATGGAACATGGTCTATCTGGACGACTTTACTGTTATTTTTACAAAAAATAAGAATGTTAAACCAATAATTAAAACTGATTACTCCAACATGAAAAGCTTGATCCAACTGGCTCATTTTTTTCAGAATAAGAATTTTGGAGATGAAGAGATAAATATCTACCAAAAAATTCTTGACCTTAATCCTTCTCACTGCCCTGCTCTCTACAACTTGGCTTTAAGATTACAAGAAAAACGAAACCTTTCTTCTTCCATCTTCCTATCTAAATTCCAAAACAATTGCCAATAAAAAATTTTTAATGCTACAATAAAATAATGGAAAAGGGATTAACAACTCTTGAAGCGCAAAAATTATTGCAGTCGGTTGGGAAAAATGAAGTTGTAAGAGAAGAAAGAACCACGCCTTTTGCGCTTTTTTTCTCTCAATTTCCAAATTTTATAAATGCAATTCTCGCATCAGCCTCTGTCTTATCTTTTGTAATAGGCGGTTATATTGACGGTATTTTCATACTCACAGTTATTCTTATAAATTCCGTATTTGGATTTTTGCAGGAATACCGGGCGGAAAAATCTCTGCAAAAATTAAAAGAATACATCAAACCAATCGCAAGAGTGCTGCGTGACGGAAAAGAAATTCAGCTTGAAACATGTGAACTGGTGCCGGGAGACCTGGTTATTTTGTCTCAAGGAGATAGAATTCCGGCTGATGGAAAATTAATCGCGGACAAAGATATCGAAACAGACGAATCTATACTCACGGGAGAGTCAGGGACTGTAATCAAAAGCAGAAATGACAACATTTTCCTGGGAACTCTTATCGCAAAAGGCAGAGGCACACTTTTGGTTGAAGCAACAGGCGCCAATACCCGATTTGGGAAAATAGCTCAAACATTGTCTGCGGTTTTTGCGGAAAAAACTCCTCTTCAGAAAAAACTTGATTCTCTGGGAAAAACATTATCTTTTTTCGTAATTATAATTGCATTCTCCATTATTCCGATCGGAATACTTCAAGGAGAAAAGTTCTTACCCCTAAGCCTTCTGGCTATCAGTGTCGGAATATCTGCTATCCCTGAAGGACTTCCTGCAATAGTAACAATTGCGCTTGCAATAGGAGTTGCCAGAATGGCAAGAAAAAAAGCAATTGTCAGAAAAATGGCTTCTGTTGAAACCCTGGGCTCAATACAAATACTCCTAATCGATAAAACAGGAACCTTAACTGAAAATAGCCAGAAAGTGAAAAAACTTTGGCTCAAAGAGGAAAATTATCTTACTCCCCTTCTCAAAGCCTGCGTACTGGGAAATACAGCTTCCCTAATTGAAAAAGCAAATAATTCTTTTGATATTGCAGGCAGCAAAACAGACGGAGCTCTCCTTCTCTTCGCAAAAGAAAAAGTAAAAAATATTGAAGCATTAAAAGAAGGACAGATTATAGAAGAATATGAATTTGATGCGGACACAAAAACCATAGCAACTGTTTTTAAGGAAAAAGATAGGAAATTTCTTTTCGTAAGAGGCGCGCCGGAAAATATTCTGAAAGAAAGCGAATTAACTTCCGATCAAAAAAATAAAATTACCAAGCTTTTTGAAGAATACGCAAGGGAAGGTTTAAGAATAGTTGCTTTTGCAAAAAAAGAAAATATTCACGAAGTAAAAGAAAGAAAAAATCTGGAAAAAGACTTGGAATTTTTGGGGTTTGTAGGTATATACGATCCGCCCAGGAAAGAGGTAAAGCTGGCTGTGGAAAAAGCAAAACTTGCAGGAATAAGAACTATTATGGTAACCGGAGACAACGAACTGACAGCGTTGGCAATTGCCAAAGATGTCGGACTCATAGAAAAAGATGAAGATGTAGCAACAGGAGAAGAAATAGAAAAAATGCCTGATGAAGAGCTTGAAAAACTTGCCTTAAAAACCCGCATTTTCGCAAGAAACAAACCTGAAGACAAGCTCCGCCTGGTTACAATTTTCAAGAAATTAGGCTTTGTTGTAGGAGTAACAGGAGACGGAGTCAATGACGCTTTGGCTTTGAAAAAGGCAGACGTAGGAATTGCTATGGGAGAAAAAGGAACAGACGTGGCCAAAGAAGCTTCGGACATTGTCCTGACAGATGATAATTTTTCAACCCTTGTGGGCGCAGTTGAAGAAGGAAGAACAATTTATAATAATATTGTCAAATCCGTAACCTATCTGATAACGGGAAATCTTTCCGAAATAGCCCTCATATTTTTCGCCAGCCTTTTTGGCATGCCGAACCCTTTGCTTCCAACCCAAATTCTCTGGATAAATATCGTAACCGACAGCCTTCCTGCTTTGGCTTTAGCATCGGACAATAGAGATCATAAAGTTTTAAACTTAAAACCCAGAGATCAAGACGCTCCAATCCTGAGCAATCACCGTCTCACATTTATACTCATTGCAGGGCTTTTGCTGGCATTCTTCCTCCTGGCATCATTTAAATTATCCCTGGGAGTTTATTCCACGACCTTATCCCGAACTATATTATTCAATCTTTTGGTAGTATCTCACATGGCGCTTTCTTTCCTGGTTCGGGGAAAATCAATCTTTAAAATCAATAAATTTCTTATTGCGAGTGTTGCTATTACTTTAATAGTCCAAGTCATCATAACCCTTCATCCTCTGTCTCAAAAACTCCTCCACCTGGGGTTTTAATTAATTAATCTGCTTTGAGGACGCTCTCTATCGCTTGGGAAGTTTTCCTAACGTTATTAACTCTATCTTCATTCAGCTGAATAATCGTTGCCACCATATTATCATCAATGTCTACCAATCTACAATTATCGTCATCTGGACATTGCCTCTCCTTAAAAGAGAAGAGAAGCTTTTCAGCTTTTTTTGAAGTAATGGCAAAACCTCCTCCTATCATTAATCTTTCCCCTGAATGATCCCTAAAGTAGCCTGCCGGAGTAAAAAATCCGGGTTTTTTACCTAGTCTTGCCTTAATCAAATTTTCTATGGCTGCCAGATTGGCAAACCCGGGATCAAATCTCAACACTCGAATTGCGCCAACTTTATCATCCGTAATAAATAAAAACTCCGCAACAGAATCAATAGAAATCTTTCCATCACTCGTGTTTTTTAAAACAGGGGTAGGGAATACAAGGGTTCTATTGCGGCCACCCTTAAATACAGCAAACAATCTACCTCCAAGCTCATCATTCCTTTTTTCTAATTCCCGCATTGTTTGCGACAGCGGGCTCTGGTCATGTTTTGCGCCGCCTTCCTTGCCCATAAAACATCTCCCTTATCTTAGCCTGAGCATATTGCCTTGTCAATAGATGAAAATGCCCGTAAATCAAGCTTTTTTTGTTCTTAAGTCAAAATTGATGTATAATCCAATTAGCTTAATTGTCTAATTTATGAAAAAACCCACACTTACAAAGGAGTCTGCGCTTGAAAAAGCCAATTTAATTCCCAAAAGCAGAATTCCAATTAGCTATCTCTTAGATTACATAAAAGAAGGTTATTCTATTTCTGATTTTCTCGCATCTTACCCGTGGATAAAGAAAAACAATGTCAAAAAAGCCATAGACGAAATTAAAACACGGGAATTTACTGCTCGTTATGCCCTCTAAAAAATCCCGCATCCAGTTCTACGCCGATGAATGTTTTCCTGTTACGTCTGTAATGGAGTTAAAATCTTTTGGATATTCTATTGTCCATGCTTTTGACAGAAAACTCATTCGCAAACCTGACCTTCTACATCTTAAGGAAAGCAAAAAGTTAAAAAGAGTTCTTATTACGCTGGATAGGGATTTCATTTCCTATGAGCAGGTTAATCTGAATGAGCATCCTGGAGTTATAGTTATTTCTGCCGGATCGGCAACTCCTAAGAACATAAATAATATTTGCAAGAAGCTACTTACTATTATTAATAAAAATTCAGTCAAAAATTCACTCCTTAAAGTTACTTCCAGCAAAATAATAAAAATGAAAGAGGGCAAAATCGTAAACGAAAGAAAGTTATAGAGCTATATCAACTTTTTTTGGCTTTCTTCTTTGAACTTTTTCCCCAAGTGTTCGTAGGCGGATTTGGTTGCGACTCTGCCTGATTTGGTTCTTTTTATAAATCCAAGCTGTAATAAATACGGTTCCACAACTTCCTCCACTGTTCCTGTATCCTCGGATATTGACGCTGAAATTGTTTCTACTCCAACCGGCCCTCCATCATGTTTGTCAATAATATTTTTTAAATACTTTCTGTCCAAATCATCCAGCCCGAACGGATCAACTCCCAGCAAATCCAAAGCCTGCGCAATATTTACCTTATCTATGTCCCCTCCTGCTTTAACCTGCGCGTAATCCCTGGCTCTTTTTAGCAATTTAAGCGCGATTCTCGGAGTCCCCCTGGCTCTTTTCGCAATCTCCTTAACGCTCTCTTTATCAACTTTCACTTTTAATTTTTTCGCAGCGTTTGATATGATAATTTCCAATTCTGCCGGAGCGTAGAAATTTAGTCTGTGCACCAAACCAAATCTGTCCCGAAGAGGCGCTGACATTAATCCAATCCTCGTTGTTGCGCCAATTATCGTAAATTGGGGAAGGTCAAGTCTTAAGCTTTTCGCAGAAGGCCCTTTGCCTAAAATAATATCCAGGCAATAATCCTCCATCGCGGGATACAAGGTCTCTTCAACTACCTTGTTCAGTCTATGAATTTCATCAATGAAAAGAATATCTCCTTTTTCCAGATTGGTAAGAATGGATGCTAAATCCCCCGCTCTCTCAATCGCCGGACCTGAAGTTACCCGAATATTTGCTCCCATTTCTTTGGCAATTAAATGAGACAAAGTTGTTTTGCCAAGTCCCGGAGGCCCATAAAGCAAAACATGTTCAATCGCTTCTTTTCGCCTCAAAGACGCAGTTATGGTAATTTTCAAAGACTCCTTAATTGAAGATTGTCCATGAAACTCGTTCCACTGTTTAACCCGAAGCGAGGTAAATAACGCCTCTTCTTCAGGATTTACCTGCTCGACTGAATTATTTTTTTGTTTTCTTTTCTTCATAAGACAGCTGTCATCCCGAACTTGTTTCGGGATCTCCCTTGATTAGGAGATGCTGAAATAAATTCAGCATGACACGGATCAAATTACTTTCCCAGATATTTCAGCGCCAGCTTAATTGTTTCCGTAATTTTTTGTCCTTCTTGCTTAACATTTTTAATTGCGTTATAAATTTCTTTACTCGTAAATCCAAATCCCTTCAATGCCGCTGCTGCTTCCTCGCTTCCTAAAACACCATCCCCGCTTAAATCAAGATCTGCGGTTGAACCAAATTTATTTTTTAATTCAATTATAATTTTCTGCGCATTTTTCTGCCCTAATCTTGGCACAGATTTAAAGAAAGAAGTGTCCGCTGAAATTATTGCCTGCATAATTTGGGACCTGGCGCCTACGGAAAAAATATTCATAGCGGTTTTGGGCCCGATGCCTGAAACGCTAATTAAGTTTTCGAAAAGTTTTAAATCCTGGGACTCCAAAAATCCAAAAAGAGAAATATTGTCTTCTCTGACATGGGTGTAAATAAAAAGCTCCAAAGAAACGCCCTTATTTGCTTTGGACAAAACATCCTGCGCAGCCAGAACCTTGTATCCAACCCCCTTAACATCAAGAATAATAGAATTTCCTTCCCGCAAAAGCACTTCTCCCCTCAAAAACCCAATCATAAGTTAGTAAATTATAAGATATTGACAATTATACCTAAATTTGGTTTAATATCTTTACTTACCCCGTATGTTTACCATACGGGGCTTTTTTATGGCTATGGTCTTAAGCTGCTTGGGAAGTTTTCTGTTTGACTTAAATCTATTATAGAAATTAAGAACATATGCTTTGTCTGCTTTGTAGGACATTTCCAAGGAGAATCTATTGGGAAGAAATAAAGCAAAGGTTGGAATCTTCAATAATTTGACTACCTCAAGAGGATAAATAAGATCTGCGTCTCCAGTCATAATTGCAATTCTATTACATCTTTTAAAAAAGACATCTTTGACAATGTCAACTGATAAATGGACATCTACTCCTTTTTCTTTTCCAGAAGCAAGAGATCTGTGCCCCTTATAAAAGAACACATTTTGCGTACCGAGTACTTCCCTATAGAAAAGCGCTTCGGCAAGAATTAGTTTTTTTCTTTCTACAGCTAGCCTTAATCTATTTTTCTGATTCATATACGAGGCGTAAAAGAAGATTTTATCTACTGAAAATAATTGGCTAATTTCTTCCATGAGAAACCTAAATGAAAGATATTTGTTTGGACCAAAAAGCTCGTTCTGCCCCGCAAATAAATTAGTGCCGTCAATGTAAAGATATGTTTTTTTAGTCACTGTGAAGTTATTCTAACATATCTTCATTCAGAGCATATAGTGCACGAGTTCTAGAGCCAATCGCCATTCCCCATGTTTAATTAGATACAATTCACTTCCCGAAATGTGAAAGGAGGTGAATTATACAACATAGGAAATTTATACAGACAGAAAGAGAGTTGCTGAGTCAGTGGATAAAAGAGGGACGTCAAGGAAGGAAAAAATTAATTTTTGTACCATTCCGAGCGAACTCCGGAACTCCCAAGCGAGGTATCGCCGTTACCAACATCAGCCACGATATTGCCCTTTTCACCTAAACGTACTAATAGTATCCTATCGTCAAACGTCCATCGAGAACCAGGCAGAAAAGAGAACGTACCATTGTCATCAAAGTACTTACCGGTTAATAAGTGGCTAAATTCGGAACCAATAAGATAAGTAGAAAGTCTCTGCGGATGCTTTCCTATTCTTTTTCCTTTAATAGTTTCTGCATATTTCAAAGCTTCTGTTTCGCTAATAGACATATCATCAGACATATATGGAGGGTCAATGTCCATGTCTATAATAATACATCCTCCTTCATATCTCTCATTTTTTGTGGATGTGTTGTTCCTCAAAACCTGGCTTGTTATTTGGGGAAACATCTTTCCCAAAAGAATCAAACCCTCCGGGGTATAGACTTCATCTGGAATAAGCAAAACTCCCCTATCAAGCGACCAAAGTTCCCTTAATTCGTCTGAAGTGCAATTGCAGCGAGGAACATTAAATGTATGACCTATTCTTTTTCCCCCCTCTTGCCAAAAAGTTGTCCAGATATCGTTAACAAGCTCAGGCGTTAGAGGTAACTTTTTATATTTTTCTATTGCAGATCCAATCGCAGGGGTATTTAGCCAATCCCTACTCTCCCGATGTCTCCCTAAAGGCTTTGATCTTTCTTGCACCATAAGTAGTAGAAAAACTATCACACTATAAGTTTATTGTCAAGTTTGATAACATAATGTAGAATAGATTAATGGTTTTGGATACAAAAAGAATTGACAAGTCTAATTTAAGACAAGTAATCATAGATTCCCCAGCGCAGTTTGCAACAGGATTATCTTTAGCCCGCAAGATAAAAGCTAAAGGTGAACCTAAAAATGTTATTGTCTCCGGAATGGGAGGATCAGCGCTTCCGGCCAATCTTCTGAGAACCTATTGCAACAGTCTGTTTCAAACTAACCCCACATACAAGCCGTTTGAAATTAACATCAATAGGTACTATTCTCTTCCGCCTGAAAGCTATAGTCCAAATGCCCTGAATTTCATTGCTTCATATTCGGGCAATACGGAAGAAACCATTAGCTCGCTTGAGGAAGCGCATAGCGCCAAACTTTCTTTCGTGGGCTTGTCAAGCGGCGGCAAAATAGAAGAATTATGCAAAAAATATAAAGCGCCTCATATCAAACTGCCTGTTCCTTATCCGAATTTTCAGCCAAGAATGGGTACCGGATATTTTTTCGCGTCAATGTTTCAATTATTGGTTAATCAAAATCTTCTGCCTGATACTACGCATGAACTGCTTGCTCTTGCGGACAAGCTTAATAACCGAATGCAAGACTTTGAGCAAAAAGGAATGGCGCTGGCGCGCAAGATCAAAGGAAAAACTCCTGTGATATACTCTTCTCCAAAATATAAGCCTGTGGCAATGGTCTGGAAAATTAAAATCAATGAAAACGCAAAAACTCCGGCATTTTGGAACTTTTTTCCGGAAATGGATCATAATGAAATGGTTGGGTTTACAAATCCGCAGGCCAAATTTTTTACCATAATGCTTAAAGACGCGCAGGATCATGCAAGAAACAAGCGCAGATACGAATCTACAGCTCGCCTTTTGGAAGAAAAAGGAATAGAATCGGAAATTTTAGACATGGAAGGCGATGATGTTTTCTATAAAATCTTCTCCAGTCTTAATCTGGCGGACTGGACATCATATTATTTAGCTCTTGAATACGGACAGGATCCAACGCCTGTTGACATGGTGGAAAAACTTAAGCAAATCCTCGCTTCTTAGGACTATTTTTCTAATCTTTTAACATCTCTCCAGCCAATATCTTTCCTATAATGTAAATTATTTCCTTCTATACTCACTTTTTCCATTGCTTCATACGCTTTTTCCCTTGCTTGCACAACATCTTTCCCCTCTCCAACCACATAAAACAATCTTCCTCCTGCTACATAATGTTTCCCATTTTCAATTTTGACTCCTGCTCCACAAACTATCACTCCATCAACTTTTCCTGCTTCGTCCAATCCGGAAATTAGTTTTCCCTTTGCTTGGGAATATTCTTGAACTCGGGGATATCCTTTTGCAACTCCGGCAACAGCAACTCTAACTTTACCATCATCGGAAATTTTCACCCTTCTTAATGTTCCTTTTGCCGCTTCCATTCCCATTTCAAAAAAATCCACATTAAGCCCGGGAACTATAACTTGAGCTTCGGGATCTCCCCAACGGGCATTAAACTCAATCACATAAATTTTTCCCTCAGTAACCATTCCCCCAAGATATAAAACTCCCTTGTATGGATTCACTGATTTCCTAAGGCCGGTTATGACTTTGCCAAAGATGCCTTCTGTCTGCCTTATCAATTCGCGAGTTAACAATAAAGGATGACTTAAGGCGCCCATTCCGCCTGTATTTTCGCCCTTATCCCCATCGTATTCTCTTTTGTGATCTTGAGCAAAGCCTAGAAGTTTAAAATTCTCGCCATCGGAAACAGCAAACGCGGAAAATTCTTCTCCTTCCAGCCACTGCTCAATTAGGAATGTTTTTGAGGCTTCCGGATATTCTTTTCTAAGTTTTCTTATAGCTTCTAGAACTTCCTGTCTTGATGTTGCGGGTATCGCACCCTTTCCCTCTGCTAATCCTGAAGCTTTTACAAACCATCTGGTATTTTCTTGAGAAGCAAGAAATTCCTCCGCTTCTTTTTCCGTGGCGCATGCTGTGTACTTGGGCTGGGGCAAGTCAAAAAATCCTCCAATTATCCTGGCGTATGCTTTGTCCCATTCAATTCTGCCTGCTTCTTTGGCGGGACCTACTGCGGGTATTTTGAAAAGCTTTAACATTTCAACCAAATCTGCTCTCACTGCATTTTCCTGAGCCACATCGACCAGATCAACTCTCAACTTCTTGCTAAGTTCAGCAATCCTTACTGTATCCGAGGTTTTTATTTGCGAAAAAATTTGAACAGGTTTTTTGGATGCTTTTTCCATCCAGTCATTTCCCGGAACAGCAATTATTTTATCAACATGCGGGCTTTGAGAATATTTATGAACCAGCACCGCGCCTCTGCCTCCCCCATCAACGACCAAAACCGTAGCCCCTCTTTCTTTCACGCGTTCATTATATCAAAATTAAATTGACATAAAACACCCCTTGACAAGAACATACAAGATACATACAATACTTGTATATGAATACGCAAACATTTAATATTTCTCTCCCTAAAGAGCTTGTTAAAAGAGTTGATGAGTTGGCTAAAAAAGAATATCGCAATCGAAGCGATTTTATCCGTGAGGCTTTGCTTGCCCGCCTTAAAAAAAAAGAAGCGTGGGAACAGATTTTCAAAGTTGGAGAAAAGGCAATGAGAGATATGGGAATTAAAAGCGAAGAAGAAGTTAACGAAATAGTGTATAAATATAGACATGGCCGCAAATCCAATCAAAGTAATTCTTGATACCAATATTTTAATTTCAGCCATAGGCTTTGGGGGCAAACCAAGAAAAGTTTTACATCTTATTTTAGACGATAAAATTGAAGCAGTTACCTCACCAATACTCATGGCAGAGCTTGAAGATGTCGTCTACAAGAAGTTTCCGAAATTAGCATATAACTTTTCCTTAATTGACCCACAGATTCAAGATAAATTCAAAATAGTCAAACCGAAAAAATCCTTACTGGTTGCAAGAGATAACGATGATAATCGAGTTTTGGAAGCTGCTTTTGCGGGAAAATGCGATTACATCATAACCGGAGATAAAGACTTATTGGATTTAAAAAATTATAAGAATATCAAAATCGTCACTCCCGATATTTTTTTATCTAATATTTTAACTGATTAAAACTCCCCAACGAAACCAAAGATTAGAGAAAGAAAGAAGAAGGAGTTTGAAGAGAAATTTGTTATAACTAAAATGGTTCTTATTCTTTTTTCATTGCTTCCATAAGCATATCAGGAGACAATAATCCCGCCCTCCAAATTACATCTATTATCATTCCCGTAGCTAAATCGGATTTAGCAGCTCGCATAAAAACTAATCCATCTCTTTTGCTGCTAAAATAACTGACGACTTCCCCAATTGAATTGTCATCGTCCTTTACTCTTATTGATTGACCGGTCATGCCGGGCACAACATTATCTTCACTAAAACCATACCTTCTCATAACTTCAAGTCCTAATTCTTGAAGATGATCTTGCCCGACTTTTCCTATCGTCTTCCAACTTCTTCCCTTAAAGTCCTCTAAAGGGATAAATTCACCAGATTTTAAAGAAAAAAGGGTTTCAAATTTATCAAATACATACTCTTCATTAATATCTTCAGTATCTTCTCTCGTTATAAGCACTAAATTCTTTATTTTTCTTTTCAACATTCGCAGAATTTTATCATCCTCGACTGTCGGAAGACGCCTAACAGCAGCTTCCTCTTCAGAAGTTATTCCCCTTCTTTCAATCATGGCAATATTAAAGCACAAACTATATGACAATGCAATAAATTAAATGTTAAATTTTTTGGTGAATGCGTGGGTGAGGGCGACTACCAACACATTTATTTCATTCTCTTTCCTTGGTAAATAAACTCAAATATTCCTTGTACCAAAATTCTCGTCCATATTCGACATTCTTGTTTTTTTGCTCAAGTACTCCTAAATCCATTAATTTACTAACTAATTCATTTGCCTGAGTACGCGATAAGCCTGTCCACTCTTCTATTTTACGAACATTAATTATTGGCAACTTATAAAGATTTTCCAAAACTATTATTCCTGTTTTCGTACGTCTTCCAAGCGATTGAATTTTTCTGACATCTTTTTTACTTAATTCATTAATTTTCTTGGATACTTCAACTGCTTCCGTTGCAATAATCGCTACTCCATCAAGGAAAAAATCTAACCAAATGGAAATATCACCATTTTCACTATGATAAGTATTAAGCGCATTGTAGTAGACTTGTTGATTGTTCAAAAAATATTCAGACAGATATAAAACTGGCCTCTCAAGTATTCCTAACTTACATAAATAAAATGTTGTAAGTAATCTGCCTGTCCTTCCATTACCATCTAAAAATGGGTGAACTGTTTCAAATTGCGCATGAACTAAGGCAGCTTTTATTAAAGGCGGATATTCATCTTCTGAATACAAAAATTTCTCAAGATCATATAAAGAACGGGTCATTTCTAATGGGGGTGGAGGAACAAATTGGGCGGTGTTAGGAGATCCTCCTCCAATCCAGTTTTGAGATTTACGAAATTCTCCTGGAGTCTTACCGGGAGCGTCTATAGTCCCCTCAAGAAGAACCCTATGAGTTTCACGGATGAATCTCAGGGATAAAGGTAGCTTTTCAACTCTTCTTAATCCATAATTCATAGCCTTTATGTAATGTAGAATCCTATCTACATCTTCGGGTAATTTATTGCCTATCTCTGCTTCTGTCTTAATAACATCGACCATTGTCGCACGAGTTCCCTCTATCTCACTAGATCTAGCTGCTTCTTTTCTGATATACATAAAAATAAAGAAATCTAAATCGGGCAAGAGCTGAGTTATGCCATCCAATTTACCCAGCATGAGTGATGCCTTAGCATGTAAACGCTGGGTTTTAGGGCTTAAATCTATATATTCCCCTTGAGGGAATTTATCAGGAATAAATGCTTTATATCCTGTTGCTTGTTGAATTAATTGACCAATTCTCATGTTTTCCTAGACTAACATCGTAGTTAGACTTGTTAGGATTATAACCTAAAAGCTAACAAGTGTCAATGCCATGTAAGGTTTTGTTTTGGCATGAATACAAACGCCCTGACAAAACCCCGGAACAACGCAAAAAAGAATGCGGAGAAGTTTAAAATTATTTAAACTTTTTGGTGAATGCGTGGGTGAGGGCGACTGCGATTGCATCTGCCGTATCATCCAGCTTTGGAATATCTTTAAGTTGCAAAATCGTCCTGATCATTCTGCCAACCTGCGCTTTGTCTGCTTTCCCGTATCCTGTAACTGCAATTTTTACCTGTAAAGGCGTGTAGGAAGCAACTGATATTTTTTGCAGGGCTGCCGCCAGAATTATCACACCCCTTGCCTCTCCTACCTTGAAAGCAGTTTTGGCATTGGTGGTAAAAAATAATTCTTCAACAGCAACATTATCCGGCTTGTATTTTTTGATTAAAACACAGACTTGCTCGTAAACATCGACTAAGCGCTTCTGCGAAGCAGTATTCTTCGAAGTCTCTATACATCCGCAATTTTGCATTTTGCATTTTGCATTTTGACTTTCGACAACCGCCCACCCAACTCTTGCGTATCCCGGATCAATTCCGAGTGTCTTCATAAAATCAGGTTTATTATAACATGACGGTTGTATTAATCCCGTAAATAAGGTACAATAACCTTTATGAAAAGATTCAAGTTGGCTGTTGAGAAAAGAAAAGTTGTTGGGAAAAAAGTAAGTAAGCTTCGCAAAGACGGCATTTTGCCTGCAAATCTTTATGGCAAAAATGTAAAATCCCTTTCCGTACAAGTCCCCTACAAAGAGTTTGAAAAGGTGTATAAAGAAGCAGGGGTTACGGGAATTATTGATGTTTCAGTTGGTGATGAAATCAGGCCATCATTAATTCATAATGTTCAGCAAGACTACTATAAGCACACACTTCTTCATGCAGACTTTTTTCAGGTTAATCTTAAAGAAAAAGTTAAGACAATGGTTAAGGTTATCACTGTTGGCGAGCCTAAAGCAGTTGCGGAGAAACTTGGACTTCTCATGCAGACGCTTAATGAAGTCGAAATTGAAGCTCTTCCTACAGATTTGCCTGATAAAATCGAAGTTAACGTTGAACCATTGGCAGTATTGGATGCGCAAGTAACTGTTGGCGAAATCAAAGCGCCGGCTGGAGTTACAATTTTGACAGATGCCTCTCAAGTCGTAGCAAAAATTGGTTCATTAATCAGCAAAGAGGCTCAAGAACAGGCAGCAGCTGAAGCCGCGGCCGCAGAAGCAGCCAAAGTCGCGTCAGACGCGACCAAAGCAGCAACAGCAGCTCCAACTGCAGAAGGAGCAGCAAAACCAGAGGGAGAAGCCCCTTCGGCAGGCTCAGGGCAAGCGAAACCGGGAGCAGCAAAACCGGGAGCGGAAGCGGCCAAACCGGAAGCCCCTAAGAAATAAGCTTTATTTATTCAAAAACTCTTCAATTTTTAAACCGTTTTCAGAGTTTGGGTCTAGCGCTAAGCCTTTTTCCGTATACATTTTTGCCTTAGGTGTATTTCCCAGCTTGTACTGCAAGATAGAAGCTTGAAAATACGCATCCCTGTAATTTTGTTTTTTGGAAATAAAATTTTCCCAAAAACTCAAATCTTTAAGCAAAGCTTTTCTTTGAGAATCAATTTCCTGCTTTGCCTGCAGATTTCTGTCAATATCCAATCCCACAACGAGAACTGCCACTATAAAAATAAAAACAACAAAAACCTTCAAGCTTCCCCGATAAAGTTTCAGAAAATTAGCGTGAGTTAATTTAGGCAATTTAAAACGCAAAACTTCGGTAATACTTCGGGAATTCCTCGGGGATTTTACCTTTTTAGCCTTCTTTTTTATGTTTTTAAACTTCATATTGAAGGTTTACTCTGAGCGGACTTGTCCTGAGCCTTGCCGAAGGAATCGAAGGGCCATTTGTCTGTCATTATTGACTCGCCTGCTTCCATTCTCTGATAAGTTTCCTCTGTTACAAAAGGCATGAAGGGATGAAGAAGCTTTAAGAGAATTAAGAATGAAGAATTAAGAATTAAGAATGAATTTTTATCAATTCTATTTTTGACATCTTCTATATATTTATCCGCAAATTCATGCCAAATAAATTCATACAAAGCCTCTGCAGCATAATTAAAATTATATTGATCTAGATTCTTAGTTACTTCGTTAGTTAGTTCTTTGATTTTTCTAATCATTTCCTTATCATTTTCATGCTTAGCGAAATTACTCAACTGCTCAATTGTTAAATTGTTTGGAACTTGAGATTTTGAATTTGTAATTTCTCGTTTCATTTGTATGAAACGAGCCATATTCCACAGTTTATTGGTAAATTTTCTAGCTGCATCAAGCTTAGGATAAGACAAAGCTTGATCATTCCCCGTTGCGTTGCCGTAAATTAAAGCAAAGCGGACTGCATCTGCTCCATACTGATCAATAAGCTCCAGAGGATTGACAACATTGCCTTTTGATTTACTCATCTTTTTTCCATACGGATCATTAACCAATCCGTGAAACAAAATATCATTGAAAGGAATTTCCCCTGTTACATAAATTCCCATCATCACCATTCTCGACACCCAGGCTTTCAAAAGATCATATCCTGTTTCCATTACACTAGTAGGATAGAATCTCTCAAAGTCTGACTCTTTGTCTAATTTTGAATTTTGAATTTTGAATTTTGAATTGGAGTTGCTCATCAGAGCAACGACTGGCCACTGTCCCGAAGAAAACCAAGTATCTAAAGTGTCAAGATCTTGTTTCCAACCTTCTCCTTCTGGCGCTTCGCCTTCCGTAACCCTCCACTCTCCTGTTTTTTTATTTTTCCACGCAGGAATGCGTATTCCCCAAACGATTTGCCTTGAAATATTCCAATCTCTGAGATTTTCCAGCCACAAAAAATATTGTTTTTCAAAATTTTTAGGAATTATTTTAATTTCTCCATTCCTAACTGCTTCTATTGCCTTTCTCTTCAAAGACTCAACCTTCACAAACCACTGCTCCAAAGGCAAAGGCTCCAGCACATTTTTGCATCTGTAGCAAAGCCCGAGTCTATTTTGGTATTTTTCATCAATTTTCTCAATCAATCCCTTTGCCTGCAAATCCTCAACAACTGCTTTTCTGGCTTGTTTAATATATAAGCCCGCAAATTTTCCGGCAAAATGATTCATTTTTCCATCGAATCCGATAACTTGTTTTGATGGTAAATTATGGCGTTTTCCCACTTCGAAATCATTGAAATCATGAGCAGGTGTAATTTTGACCACTCCAGTTCCGAATTTCGGATCAACTGATTCATCAGCAATTACTTTGATTTTTGCTTTTCCCAAAACAGTTTCTATTTCCAACTCCTGTCCAATATATTTTTTATAACGGGCGTCTGCAGGATGAACTGCAATTGCGGTATCTCCGAATTTTGTTTCAGGACGCGTTGTTGCCAGAACCAAAGGTCCGTACTTTATGTAATAGAGCGGACTCACTCTTTCTTCATGAACAATCTCCAAATCGGAAAAAGAAGTGCCATCAAAAGTACAATAATTAACTAATCTGTAACCTCTATAAATCAGCCCGTCATCATACATTTTTTTAAAGGTTTTGTAAACAATTTTTACAATATCCGGATCAAGTGTATATTTTTCCCTTGACCAATCCAAAGAAAACCCAAGACGGCGTAATTGCTTTTCTATTCCGCCTTTATTTTCCTCAACATATTTTTTAATCATGCTAAACAGAGTATCTCGATCAAAATCCAAACGCGACTTGCCTTCAGCTTTTAATTTTTTCTCAAATACAAATTGCGTTTCAATTCCCGCATGGTCTGTTCCAGGAAGCCATAGTGCTTGCTCCCCAAGCATTCGATGATAACGAATTAAAATATCTTCAACTGTAAACATGGCATGACCGAAATGCAGCGCTCCATTGGCGTTTGGCGGGGGTAAAATTATGCAGTAAGGTTTGCCTTTGGGATTTATCTCCGGCTTAAAATATCCCTTTTTCTCCCATTGCGAATAAATCCTCTCCTCAACATCTCTGTGATTATAAACCTTATCCATTAATTAATTCTACCATAAGGAAAAATTCGCTACAAACAAACAATTCCCGAGAATTTAACGAGGTATTACCGAAAATCTTAGCTTTCCACCATTTTATACCCTCGGGTTTTGACTGTTTGAATTTCAAATTTGGCGTTTTGGGATTTTAACTTGACCCTCAAACGGGCAACCAGCCTGTCTATCGCCCAGTCGGAAATTCCAAATTCTTCAACTTCCGGCCAGACCGCCTGAATTATCTCTTCTCTTTCGCAAATTGTCCCAACTTTACTTTTAAGGAAATTAAAAAGAAGATTTTCTTTTTTGCTCAAATCAACATTTCCACCATTCAACTTATTTATTTGCCTTTGCCTTAAGTAATAACTAAAAAGAGGGCTAAATATTGTATTTTCGGATTCCTTCTCAATGATTAAACCGCAATCCCACAAATATGCCCCCTGCTTCCTGTCTTCTTTGGAAATTTTTTGTGCTTTCTCAATCCTAAGCAGCACTTCCTTTTCCGCATCCCCCAAGCTTTCCCACAATTCTTCTGATTGAAGAATTATTCTTTCGTCTTTTGACAAAAAATTAAATAATTCTTCTTTACTTTGAAATTTCACATTTGCTTCATGCAAAGAAATTAAAGCAAGCTGCATATATTGCACATAACCATCAACGAATTCAAAAAGCGCATTTTCCAAAGAGGAAGATAGAGAAAGCCTGTACTTGATTTTGTATGTATCGAAAATAATTTTTGTGTCTTTTTCTTCTGCCGGCTTTATATACAAATTCTCTGCAAAAAGAGAAATTGATGATTTTGTAAAAACTGTTGGCGACAAATCTGTTAATCCCCTAAAGCTTGTAAAAACATAGGAAGCCTTTCGATTGGCAGCGTCTTTTAATCCCTGAAGATTGCCGAACAATTCGGGAGTAATAATTTCTCTTAGTCTGTCAAACCTGATGAAAAATATCGTCGGCAAAACTTTCTCCTGCGTAATTTTAGCAAGGCTTTTTTTAACGCTTTCTATTGTCAGAAAAATGTCCTTTGATTGCATGCTGTCCAAAAACAACCGCTCTATATACTTTTTTGTTTCCTTCGTTAGGCTGAAGTTCTCAACCGAATCGTAAATTCTTTTAAGGGTTAATATCCAAAAAGGAAAAACTTCCCGCTCCACAAGATCATTTAAATCAACAGGAATAAAAAGATGAGAATTTCCATCTCCAATATAGGTCTTCGCGATATCTTTATGGTTAAGAAAAAAACGCAGAAAATTACTGATACCAACCCTTTTAATCCCAATTAAAACAACCGAATTGCGGTCCTTCAGATGCTTGCCTAAAATTTTGGAATCCTGCTCTCTAAAAGATACAGGGTAAAGCGCTTCAATCACTTCAGTTTTCATTATGCCTTATTTTATACGATTTGTTATTTTTTAGCAAAATCGATAAGGATATTTTCGTCCCCTGTAATTTTCTTCGAATAAAACAATTTTCCATTCTCCTTCCTTATCCCCTCGGATACATCAACAACATTCAAACTGTTGGGATAGCTAAGAGAAAAAGAATAAGGCATGCTGTCAATGCCAGGCTGTTTGAATAATTTAAGATTATAAGAAAAAATATTTCCATCTAACGGAGCCTTTCTTGCAAGATTATATTTTACTTTTACCTTGACTATTTGCCCTGCAGGAACATTAACCATAAAGCCGTAGATTGTTTTATCTTCCTCACTTGTTTTCTCTACTTCCAAACCAACAGGCGGTTTGAAATTTTTTGCTTCATAAATCAATGGGTCCGTAATGGCATTAATTATCGATTGAGAAATATCATTAACTGATATTTCCGATATTGCCGTATTAAAAGGCAGGATAAGTCTTAAATAGTTTCTGTAAGCGCCTCCGGACAATGCAGTGCCGGCGTTTTTATACTTAATTGTTGTCTCTGAAAACACACCGCCATCATCCCCTATCATTGTCTCCTGGAAAATATCCCTGTAAATAAAATTATTGATTTTGTTAGCTCCTAAATTTGCTTCATTAATTCCTAAAAAGTCGTTTATCGATTCCCCGCTTTCTTCTACCTTATTCCAAAGAAACGAAGACCAGCCATTAGCATCCAGAACCTTTTGTAAATCGCTGTTGAATGCAACCATCAAGTGTTTTTGCGTCAACGAATCTGTAATTCTTTCGGCTATTTCAAAATAAGAGGCACTGCTTCTGTTTGCCTGCTCGAATAAGCTTGAAATGTTTTTGACAAAAGAGGTGTCTATGGCAATAACCCCTGAAACTTTTTCTCCTGTTTCAGCATACAGAAAATTTGCGGAAGAAGATGCAGACTTGACAATATCTATATCAAAATTACTGTTCTTCATGCGCCAATGCTTCTCCAAAAGGTACCTTCTTATTGCAAAGGGAGGCTCTACATGGCCCCTTAATTGCTTATCCACATTATCTGTGTCGTGGACGGCAAAATCCGTAATTTTTCCTTCTTTTAATTTCAAAATTCCGTAAGATTCGATAGCCCCTCCTTCGGGACGAAGCTCCATGCTGTTTTGAAAAAGCACCAAATATTTTCTCTCCCCTTCTATTCCTAAAATTTCAGGCATAATACTTTCCATACTTGAAAAAAACCTAATTAAAGAACTTATTTTTTCAAGTTTTTCTTTAAACGGCTTTGGAATTTGATTTTCCGCTCTCATTTTTTCAAAAAGCAGAATTGCGTGTTTTAACTCATTTTGTCCCTTCATAATATCTTTTTTTGCGAAATAGTTTCCCGCATTAAACGCCAAGGTTAACCCCTCGGATGTTTTGTATCCCGCATCTATGTCCTTCAAAAGATTTTTCAGTTTGTTTTCCTGACCAATAATTTTTACCTGGGCGCTAAGAATGTTTGAAGCTTTTTTCCCAACATAAAAAAACGTCTTGGAGAGACGAACGGACTGTTTTGTTTTTCCGTAATAAAGCGTACTTAACCCAAGAAATGAGAAAAATAAAGTAAAGATAAGGGGAGACATCGCTAAGAAAATTAATGTCCAAACAATAAAGAGCGGGATGTGTTTTGGCCTTTCCGTTTTCTTTTTTTCACCCAAAACATCCCTGTTTTTTGCTATTTTTTTAATGTCAATTTTTCTAATTTTTTGAGCCAAAGGATGCTTGTCATCTAATAAATATTCTCCGTGAGCGGGAATGGAAATAATTTCCGGTCTTAAATCTTTTTTTGAAAAATCCAATTTCACTTCGGGATTAGCCCTTTGAATCATGTGAGCCAGAGAAAGTTCTGTTACGCGGTGTCTTGGAAAAACATAGAATAAAGAATGCAATTTATGAAAACCAAAGATAATGTCTATCAGCCCGTTAACCACATCGTCTGCGAAAATAGGATAGATGCTTCTTAATCCATTTCCCTGGATTTGCACTCTGTTATTTTCTTGAGCTTGACGCATAAACTTATTGTTCTCAAAAATATTTCCATACAGAACTACTTTTCCGCCGGAATATAACCTTAGAATTTTGTTAGACCAATATTCGCTTTTAGCAGAAAGCTCTTGGGCAAAAATAAATTCCGCATTAACATCTTTAACCTTTTTTATTACTGAGGGCAAAAAATCTAAATCCAAACTTAATCCTTCATCGTCAATTACCACTATATGCGAATATTTATCATCGGAAATTGTCGGAAACTTCCCGGAAAAAGAATCAGACCCAACAAAAATAACTGCAAATTCTCTGGATAGTTTAGCCGCAAGAAGATTGCCTATAAACCCTATTTTATCAATTATGAGAATTGGGGCAGTTTTCATACTTATGCTTTATCCAACGCTTCGTTTACGAATGCGTCTGCTTTTGCATTTTGTTCCCGCGGAATATGCCTATAATATATAGGCATATTTATCTGCGCTTCCCTGTTGCGAACGTCAAAAAGTAAATTTCGAAGATCCGCATTCTTAACTTTGAAAAGTCCTATTATCTGCGAGCAAACCAATTTCGAATCAAGGAAAAAATTAATTTTTGTATTTTTGAAAAAGTTTTTTTTATTTTCTATAATCCAATCAAGCGCTTTTATTACAGCCATATATTCCGCAGCATTATTTGTTGCAAATCCGATTTGCTGCCCAAAACCCGCAATCATTTTCTTGCCTTCATCTTCGACGTAAACCCCGATTGCGCCAGGACCGGGATTTCCCCTTGCCCCTCCATCTGTAAAAACACTAATAATGTTTACCATCGTTAAAATAATATCATGAAATAGCTTAATTACCAATAAGATTGTCTGAGCATGCTATTCGCAAAAAGTTTTTTGAAGGTATAAACCCGTGAAAACTGACTGAGGGTAAAATTGGAGCAGGGGATTGAGAAAGCTTATTTCTTAGGCCTGACAACAAGGACGCGGTCCCGTCCTTCACCTTGAGATTCCGAAACAACCTCCTTGTCTTTTTCCAGCAACAAGTGCACTATTCTTCTTTCCCAAGATTTAAGTTCCGGAATTATCATTTCTTTGCCTTCGGACAAAACCCTTTCCTTTGTTTCCAGCGCCAAAGTCTTTAGCCATTCTGTTCTATTTTTCTTATAATCTCCAACGTCGATTGAGACCCTGACAAAGCGGCCCAAATTTCTGGCAACACACAAAGACAAAACAAGCTGCAATCCTTCAAGAGTATCCCCATGATAACCTATCACAACGCCTGTGTCTTTTGTGTTCAAAATTATTTCTACGGCTTCTTCCGCGTCTTTTGACCCTAGTATTTCAAAGTCCCCATCAACGTCCAAAAGTTTTAATAATTTTTCTGTTATTTTTTGTATAATTTTTATTTCTTTTTTATCCATGCGTTTAGGCCTCCCAACCCCGTAACCTTATACTGCTGTATAATACCAAAAATCGTGAATGTATTCCAATACAGAGCAAGTCCGACAGGAAATTGCCATGAGAAAAATCCAATCATAAGAGGCATAAGATATAACATTTGACTTTGCATGGCGCTTGCCATATCTCCTTTAATCTCTTTTTCCTTTCCTTCTTTTGGGGAATCTGACGGATACTTCTTTACAGGGGATGGAACCATCATTTTAGATTGCACAAACTGCAAGCCCGCTGTAATAACTGGGATTAAAAGCAGTACCCATCCATATTGGCCAAAATCTGAAGGTTTGCGTGAAAGGTCAACTCCCAAAAACTGCGGACTTGGCATTTTTTGTAAGTCAGGCATAAAAGAATAAGTAAGCTCATTGATGCGGCTTAATCCGGATTTAAAATCAAAAAAAGCAAATATTACCTGGTACAATGCTATAAATACAGGCATTTGAATCAAAGCAGGCAGGCATCCTGCAGCAGGATTTATCCCATGCTCTTTATAAAGAGCCATTTGCGCCTGCGACATCTTTTGATTGTCTCCCTTATGTTTTTCTTTAAGCTTATCCAAATGAGGCTTAAGATCTGCCATTTTTTTGGTAGAGCGCAGCTGCGCAGACATAAAAGGCCAGATTAAAAGTTTTATAACAATTGTTAAGGCTATAATCGAAAGTCCCAAAGATCCCGGAATCCCAATTGAGCTAAATACATGGATGAAAAAAACCATTACATTAATAATGGGAGCAATAAAAAAAACGTCAAATGCCGTACCGATTGTGGAAAAAAAATTCATTTACAAACTCCTATTCTTTTTACCCCCAACAAAATTCCAAAAAACCCATGTTGTTTTACCATCTGCTTTGTGTATTCAGAGCAAGTAGGGGAGAACTTGCACATCCTATTAATCCCCATAACATTTTTCATAATTACAGATAAAAAAACCTGGTAAAAATTTATAACTAAAATCAAAACTTCCCTCATCTTAATCCTTCAGCTCTCATTTCCCGCTCTCATAATCCCCGCTTTCTCCATAGCGCTTTCTACAATCTTCTGGTTTTCCTCTTTGGTTTTGCTTAAAACTCCTGATCTTGTAATGAAAAGTATATCATGTCCGCTAATCATATTCTTGCTTAAGCTCACAAGAACATTCCTGAACATTCTTTTAATTTTGTTTCTGCCAACAGCCCTTTTGTCAACTTTTTTTGAAACAATAATCCCAAATCTATTTAGACTTAGCCCATTTTCCCTCAATTTCAAGACGAACTGGGATGTTGAAAAACTGTAGGAATTATCAAACCTTACTCCTGCCGCAAGACGGCTTCCTCTTTTAAACATTTTGTCAAATTGCTTTTAGATAGACAGCTTCGACCGTCTCTTCAATCTTCTTCTTCTTACAACACTTTGCCCTTCATGAGATGCCATTCTTGTCAGAAAACCGTGCTTTCTTTTTCTCTTAACTTTTTTCAGTGTTACAAATTTCTCCATAATCAACAGTATAGCAAAAATACCGCAGGATTAAAAGCCGCAAAAAAAACATTTGCAGAAAATCAAACCTGCTATGGTTTGGTCTAGTTTATGCTTCTTGACAAAAAGTTATCCACATGGTTAAACTTCTTGTTACGCAATGGACGACGAAAACAACATCCTGTGGAAAAAAATTTTAGGAGAAATAGAAATAGAGGTTTCGCGAGGCAATTTCGTAGCGCTGTTTAAGCCCACCGCGCTCCTATCTCTAGACAAGGGGGTGGCTTCGGTTGCCGCCCCCTCAACCATAGTTATTAACCTTTTACAAAAACGCTTTTACTCAATCATTAAGAAAGCTGTTGACAAACACGCTAATGCCGACACCAAAATAGTGTTTGTTCCCAAAATAACCAGCAAGAGCCCAAGAGGGAATGAGATTGCAACGCCTCTTTTTGCGCAAATCGAAGAAAAGAAGATATCTGCAATCGGACACCTTCCGAGAGTAAGAGCAGACTACACATTTCAAACCCTTGCAGTATCATCAACCAATCAGCTGGCTTATGTTTCCGCGACAACTGTTACGAAAAAGCTGGGAACCGCGTATAATCCTCTGTTTATTTACGGACCCGTGGGTGTTGGAAAAACTCACCTTATGCAAGCTATTGCAAATGAGGTTTACAAAAACGACCCGGGCAAAAAAATTATTTACACAACAAGCGAAGAATTTACCAATGAGGTTGTTGAGGCGATAAGGAGTAACGACACGGCAAGAATGAAAAGAAAGTTCAGAAATGTCAATTTATTAATTATTGATGATGTGCAGTTTTTCGCAGGAAAAGAAATGGTTCAGGAAGAACTTTTCCACACCTTCAACATACTCGTAGACGAGGGAGCTCAAATTGTTTTGTCTTCGGACAGGCCTCCGTCCGAAATAAAAAGACTGGAAAAAAGATTATCGTCTCGCTTTGCCGGAGGACTGACTGTTGACATAGAAGCCGCAGATCTCGAATTAAGAGCCGCAATTCTCCTTATTAAAGCAAAAAAAAACGATATCGATCTTCCCATAGAGGCTGCAAAAAAAATCGCGGAAAAAGCTCACGACTCAAGAGAACTTGAAGGACTTCTTCTCAAAGTCATTACTGTCGCGGCTTCAAAAAAAACAAGCATTACGCCTGATCTCGTAGAGAACACCTTTGGCCATCAAACCATAGAGCCCAAGCTCTTTTTCCACCCGGACCAAATCATTAAAAACATCTGCTCCTATTACGACATCAAAGAAACCTTAATAAAAGGACAAAAAAGAAGCGCTTCAATAGTAAAAGCAAGACAAATTGCAATGTATGTTCTCAAAAGCGAACTATCCTTAAGCTACGCCGAAATAGGAAACATTCTGGGAGGAAGGGATCACACCACGATCATGCACGGTGTGGAAAAAATAGAAAGACTGCTTTTAAACAAGGTTTTTTTTGGGGAAGTAATGGGGATAAGATCTTTACTGAAAACAAGATAACAACATATCCCCTTTCTTTTTCCACGTCTTTTCCACATTTTACCAGCCTCGGCCTCTTGCTTTTTTCCACTTTTCCATATACACTACTACAACTACAAATTTATAAACTGTAAGAACAAATGAAGATTTCCTTGCTTTCCGAAAACTTTTTAAAAAAAATGCTTCTTGTGAATCACGCAATATCCACTAAAAGCCAGCTTCCGATATTGCTTAATTTTTTGATAAAAGCAAAAACCGGAAAACTTTCTATTAGCGCGACAGACTTGGAAATAGGGATAATCGCGGAAATTCCCGCAAAAATAGAAGAGGATGGGGAAGTGGCGGTGTCGGCAAAAACACTTACCGAACTGATGGGAACAATTCAGGAAGACAAGATTGGTTTGGAAACCACATCGGGAGGACTTCTGCTGACGGGTGGAGGGGTTAAGGCGATTTTTCAAACCGCTCCGGCGGAAGACTTTCCAGAGCTTTATGAAGAAAAAGGCAAGGAGACGATAATACTAAAGAAAGAAGCGATAAGCAAAGATTTCTCAAGGGTTGTTTTTGCGGCAAGCATGGACCAGGAGAGACCCGCCCTTTCGGGAGTATTGATAAGGGAAGACGGGGATGGTTTCCTGTTGGCGGCTACAGACGGATACAGGCTGTCTCTAAAAAAACAAGCCTTACGCAACACAAAGAAAAATTCCTCACCCGCCGTTAAAGCAGAACCAATCTCTATAATTGTCCCATCTAGGATTATTAGGGAGATCGTTCAACTAGGGAAAGAGGATGCTGTTGGGGAAACAGCTCTTTGTGTTTCTAGGGAAAAAAATCAGATAGTTTTTTTGCAGGATGACACAACATTGGTTGGAAGACTTATTGAAGCAGAGTTTCCGAGTTTTGAAAAAATAATTCCTGCAGAATTTTCCACAAAAACTATCGTTGAAAAAATAGCTCTTCAAAAAGCAATTAAAGCTTGTTATGTTTTTGCGCGTCAGACAGCAGGAATAATTAAGTTTTCTGTTAAGAAAAACGCGCTTACTGTTTCAGCCAACGCTCCGTCTGTTGGCAGCAACACTGTTGAGATCGAAGCGAAAACAACAGGGGAGGAAAACGAAATAGCGTTCAACGCTCGATATGTATTGGATTTCTTAGCGAACGTAACGGGCGAAGTTGTGTCTTTCGAAATGAATGGACCCCTTAATCCCGGCGTTTTCAAAGAGACGGACGACACCTCCTTCATGCATCTTGTAATGCCAATCAGAGTTCAGCAGGAATAGGTTAAAATATCTCCGGGTCCTGCTGGGTTGGGGGTGGGGGGAGTTGGGTGGGGGACGGCGCTTGTTGGATGTCGATGGCAGGCGCAGAGACATCTGTCTGCGCGTTAACATCTTGTTCGTTGGAATTTTCTCGTATCTCCTGCATTGCTTGTACTTCCTGCGGATTTGATGTGGCCAGGTCATTTTCAAAAGGAGCAGCAAAGACTTTAACTACAACATGGCTTTGTCCGACAAAAAACAATCCCTCGCCAACGCCT